>JANLYR010000463.1:0-4782 GCA_031365765.1 Hyphomicrobiales bacterium
GTGTCGACCATGTACACCGCCTACCGGCTCAACGATCCCGATGAGATCATGCCACCGCACAAGCATTCGCCGAGTGCCGTGCGCTTCGGCCTGACGGGGACCGGCAATTTCACCGGCGTCGAGGGCGAGAACGTGGTGTTCGGCCCCGGCGACATGGTGCTGACGCCCAACGATGCCTGGCACAATCACGGCACGGTGGGTGGCGAACCCGCCGTCAATCTCTCGGTGCTCGATCTGCCGCTGGTCGAAATGCTGCACGCGGTGCACTTCGATCACAAATACACCGAAAAGGAGAATGGCAAGGAAGTCGAAAAGAAAGTGCAGTCGGAGCGCTTTCCCGCCGACTACTCGCAGCGGATTTATGGCGAAGGCGGTTTGAAGCCGCGTTTCATCGATCACAAGCGGGGCGGCGGGCTGTCGTCACCGATGTATGTGTATCGCTGGGAGAAAATGCAGGCCACCCTCGACGCGCTGCGCGACTGGGATGGCGACCCGCATGAAGGAATCGTGGTCGACTATATCGATCCAACGACCGGCGGCTCGGTGTTCCACACCATCAACTTCTACGCCCAGATGCTACGGCCCGGCGAGCGCACCCTGCCCCAGCGCGAAACCGCCAGCCTTCTGCTGGCGCCGTTCACGGGCAAGGGCCATTCCATGATCGACGGCAAACGTTACGACTGGAACCAGTTCGATACGCTGGCCGTGCCCGGCGGCTGCTGGGTCGAGCATGTCAACGGATCGGACAAGGAACCGGTGGTGTTCTTCGGCGCCACCGACGCCCCCACGCAGAAGGCATTGCTGCTTTATAAGCGCTGGGGGCGGAATGCGGCCGGCGATTTGTTGCGGCTCTCATGATTCCCCTCTCCCTTGCGTAATCAGTTGAAATCAATCTCTGCAATTCCGTCTTCCCCGCGAAGACGGGGACCCCGCTTTTCGCCGAAAAACCAGCGGGGCCCCCGCCTTCGCGGGGGTGACAGCTATGATTTGCGGGCGATTTAGATCTTGTCCTCAGCCCGCAACACGAAACTCATTGCTCATGTCGATTGCCCCGGTGGCGGTCAGGTTTGGGTTGATGGCAATACGCTTTATGTGGGCCACATGCGGCCACCGAGTGGCACCACGCTCGTCGATATTTCCGACCCCAAAAATCCGCGCAAGCTGACAACCGTAGAAGTGCCGCCCGGCTGGCATTCGCACAAGGTGAGAGCGCAGAACGGCTTGATGATCGTCAACCACGAACGCTTCGGCACGGGCGGTCCGGAAGGTTTTACCGGCGGCCTGGCAATTTACGATGTCAGCAAACCTGCTACACCCAGGCCCATTTCCAAATGGATGACCGGTGGCAAGGGGGTGCACCGCTATGATTTTGACGGCCGCTACGCCTATATCTCGCCCACCGCCGAAGGCTATGCCGGCAACATCGTAATAATCCTCGACCTCATCGATCCCGAACACCCGATCGAAGTTGGCCGCTGGTGGATTCCCGGCCAGTGGATCGGGGGCGGAGAAATTTACCCGTGGGATAACTACGTGCCGCCGCGCTGTCATCATCCGATCCGCATGGGCAACCGGCTCTATGTCAGTTACTGGCACCACGGCTTTTTCATTCTCGACATTTCCGACATGGCGAATCCCGTGGCCATCGCGCACATGAATTCGAGCCCAAGCTTTCCCCATCCGACCCACACCTGCCTTCCCGTGCCGCAGGATCTGAAGGGCCGCCGCATCATGCTGGTGGCCGACGAGGACGTGGCCAAGCTCCGGCCCTCACCCCCCGCCTTTACCTGGATCTACGACATCACCGACGAAACCAATCCGCTTCCCATCTCGACCTTCCAGGTGCCGGGCCTCGATCCCGATGGAGCGCCGCAACCCCAGATGATGGGCTGCCATCAACCATCCGAGCGCTTCAGGGGAAATGTCATTCCGTTTGCGTGGTTCGCGCAAGGGCTGCGGCTTGTCGATATTTCCGATCCCTTCGCGCCCAAAGAGGCGGGACATTTTTTGCCCGATGCCCAGCCCGGCGCCGAGCGGGCGTCATCGAACGACGTCACCACCGACGAGCGCGGACTGATCTATCTGGTCGATCGCATCGGCGGCGTCGACATCATCGAAACAACGGTCATGTGAGGCGAAACCCGTGAGCGAAACCACCAAGCGATCGTCCCAGCATTATGCCATCGGCAAGAAGAATCCCAATCTGCCGTTTCATCCGGCGGTGCGCGCCGGCGACTACATCTTCGTCTCAGGGCAAGTGCCCAAGGACGAAAACAACGACGTGATTTCCGGCACCATCGAGGAAGAAACGCTGGCGACGCTCAAGACCATCGAGCGCATCATCGCGGCCGAAGGAGCCACACTGTCCGATATCGTGCGGATCACCACCTATCTCGAAGACACGCGCGACTTCGGCCGCTACAACAAGGCGTTCACCCAGGGGATCGGCGATGCCGTGCTGGCGCGCACCACTGTCGAAGCCAAGGCCGTGATCAACACCAAGATCGAAATGGAAGCGATCGTCTACAAACCGCTCGCCAGGACCTGAAGGAAAACGAATGTATAAACTGTTGGGACGCAAGACCTCGGGAAACGTGCAGAAGGTGCTCTTCATGCTCGAGGAACTGGGGGCGAAATATGAACGCGCCGATTACGGGCGACAGTTCGAGAACACCACGACGCCTGAATACAAGGCGATGAATCCCACCTCCAAGGTGCCGACGCTGGTCGATGGCGAGACGTCTATCTGGGAGTCGAATACCATCCTGCGCTATCTCGCGGCCAAGGAACGTGGCGAGCTTGCGGGTTCGACACCGGCCGAGCGGAGCGAAGTCGAACGCTGGATGGATTTTCTTCTGGCCGCCGTAAATCCGGGTTATCTGGCGGCGTTCAAGGGCACCAAGCTCAGCCCGGAGGAACAGACGCCCGAATATAAAGAGCAGACCAAAGACCTGGCGGCGCAACTGGCGATCATCGACGGCCATCTCAAGGGCAAGGATTTTCTGGCCCTGGGCAAGCTCACCATTGCCGACATCGCCTTGGCGCCGATCATGAAGCGCTGCCTCGATTTCAAAATCGAGCGCAAGCCTATGCCCGAGCTTGAACGCTGGATGGCGGCGATCGCGGCGCGGGGCGCTTTCAAGGCCGCCACCGCATGATCAGACGGGCCGCCCTCATCGGTCTCGGCACCATGGGGCCGGGCATTGCCCAGCGCCTGGCGCGGGGCGGTATCGATGTGGCGGCCCATGATGCATCACCGGCAGCCGTCCAGCGCAGCCGCGCCATGGTGGGCACGATTGAAAGCGTGATGGACCGGCTCGACATCAAGCCGCCGGCGGAGGGTGCGGGCGCGGTCCATTTCGCCGACAGTCTTGCCGATGCCGTCAAGGGCGCCGAACTGGTGATCGAAAACGTGCCGGAAAACATCGACACGAAGGCCGCGTTCTATCGCGCACTCGATCCGCTCATCGGACCCACCGTCATTGTTGCATCCGATACCTCCGGCATTCCGATCACCAGGTTGCAGAAATTTATCTCAAACCCCGCGCGCATGGTGGGCATGCACTGGTCGAACCCGCCGCATATCATTCCGATGATCGAGGTGATCGCGGGTGAGGAGACGTCTCCCGAGACGGTGGCCGCGATCCGCGATCTGATCCGCGCGTTGGGATTGCTCCCCGTCGTGGTGAAGAAGGACGTCCCCGGTTTCGTCGAGAACCGCGTGCTCTATGCGCTGCTGCGCGAGGCGGTGGACCTGGTTGAGCGCGGCGTGATCGACGCGCAAGATCTCGACACCTGCGTGTCGTGGGGCATTGGCTACAAGATCGCGGCCATCGGACCCATGGCGCTGCTCGACATGGCGGGGCTCGATATCTACAATTCGGTGTCGGGCTTTCTCAACGCCGACCTGTGCAACCGCGCCGATGTGGCGCCGCTTGTCTCGGACAAGATCGCCGCCCACAAACTCGGACTCAAATCGGGCGAAGGCATGTTTCAGTATCCCGAGGGCTCGATCCCCGCGCTGCAGGCGCAGCGCGCCGCAAAGCTCGTCGCCATGCGCCGCATCCTGGAGGGACGCGCGTGAACCTAGTCGCACACCAGGCGTTCATCGCCGGCGCAGGCGATTTGCACAACGCCCGGCATGATCGCGGCGCGGGTTTCGTAGGCCCGGCCCGCGATGCCGCACCACACCGCCTCGACCGGCATGTTTTCCTGTTTGTCATTGAGCAGCACGGGAGTACGGGTCGCCTCTTCAAGCCACAGCGCGATGCGCAGGTTTTTGCCGGGAGCGATCGTGCCGAGACCCATCGAATACCAGTGCGCCAGTTGCGCCGTGCAGGCGATGGCCTCAGCAGCTTTATTGGTGACAGTGACCGGCGCCCGCACCAGCCCCTCGATCCCGGTCTTGACCTTGATGTGATGCAACTCGACCGCGGAAGCGGTGGATGCCGAGATCAGAACGCACGCAATAGCCCAACGCCTCACCATGATTTCCGAGCCTAGCGACTGAACCAACGAACCACAACCAAAAGGGAGACTGTCCAATGAAGTCCTACAAGTCCGCAGCGTTAGCCGTGCTTATCGGCGCCTTGATGGCGGGAACGGCACTTGCCGCTGAAGTCAAGTCGATTGCCATCCTGACGCCCGAAGAAGGCACCGACTATGGCTGGAACCAGCAGGGTGTCGATGCCGCCAAGGCCGCCGGTGAGGCGACCGGCGTAAAGGTCGTCGTGGCGCAGGGTCTGGGATATGGCGATGTCCGCCCAACCATGCGCGAACTGG
>JANLYR010000479.1:0-6182 GCA_031365765.1 Hyphomicrobiales bacterium
CGCGCTACTTCTGGGCTTCTCAGGATTTCCTCGATCTTGCCAACATAATCCAAAGCAGTGTCGATCCGAAACCTTATTTCTGGTGTAAATTTCATATCCAGTTTCTTCGCTGCCAGGCCGCGAACAAATTTCCGATTGCGATTGAGCGCCTCCAGCAGGAGCTGCTCCTTGCCAGCCACGATCGTCCGCACGAAGGCCGTGGCGATCTTGAGATCGGGCGAAATCTGCACCTCGACGACGCTGGGCGTCAGCCGTTCAAGCTCGGGGTCGCCAGTCTCGCCACGCAGGAAAATCTCCGCCAGTGCATGGCGGATCAGTTCGCCGGCGCGAAGCTGGCGCTGAGAGGGGCCGGCTGGGTTGCTGAACTTCCCCATTCGCTATGCGCCACTCGCCCTTCGCCCCTCACGCCAGCTTGCGTTCGATCCGCTCCACCCGGAAGCATTCGATGACATCGCCAGCCCGCATGTCCTGATAGCCCTCGAAGGCCATGCCGCATTCCTGGCCGGCCTGGACTTCCTTCACTTCGTCCTTGAAGCGCTTCAGCGTCGACAGCGTTCCTTCGTGGATCACCACATTGTCGCGGATCAGCCGCACCCGGGCGCCGCGCTGCACGTTGCCCTCGGTCACCTGGCAGCCTGCCACCTTGCCGGTCTTGGTGATGTTGAAAATCTCCAGGATTTTCGCATTGCCCAGGAAGGTTTCTCGCATTTCGGGTGCGAGCTTCCCCGACATGGCGGCTTTGATATCGTCCACCAGGTCGTAGATGATGTTGTAGTAGCGGATCTCGATACCCGCCCGCTCGGCCGCATCGCGCGCCTGGGCGCTGGCCCGGACGTTGAAGCCCAGCACAACGGCGCCTGAGGCGGTCGACAGTCCGATATCGCTCTCGTTGATGCCGCCCACCGCGTAATGGATGACACGCGCCCGGATTTCGTCGTTGCCGATTTTCTCCAGCGCCTGGACGATCGCTTCGGCCGAGCCCTGCACGTCGGCTTTGACCAGGATGGGGAATTCCTTCATGCCCCCTTCCTTCATCTGCGTCATCATCTGCTCGAGCGACGAGCGCCCGCTGGTGGCGCCACGGGAATCGCGGCGTTTCCGCTCGCGGTAATCGGTGATCTCGCGGGCCCGGGCTTCGGTCGGCACCACGTCGAACTGGTCGCCCGCTTCCGGTGCTGAATTCAAGCCCAGCACCTCGACCGGTGCTGAAGGCAAGGCTTCCTTCACCTGCTCGCCTTTGTCGTTGATCAGTGCCCGGACGCGGCCCCAGGCGGAGCCGGCCACGAAAATATCGCCCAGCCGCAAGGTGCCGCGCTGCACGAGAACCGTAGCCACAGGCCCACGGCCCTTGTCGAGTTGCGCTTCGACCACGAGGCCACCCGCCTCGCGGTCGGGATTGGCCTTGAGGTCGAGCACTTCGGCCTGCAGCAGGATGGTATCCAGCAGCCGGTCGAGATTGGTGCCCTTGGTGGCGGAAACTTCGACATCGAGCGTATCGCCGCCCATGCTTTCGACCACGATCTCGTGCTGCAGCAGTTCGGTGCGGACCCGCGTCGGGTTGGCCGACTGCTTGTCGATCTTGTTGATCGCCACGATGATCGGCACGCCGGCCTCGCGCGCGTGATTGATCGCTTCCACCGTCTGCGGCATGACGCCGTCGTCGGCGGCCACCACGAGGACGACGATGTCGGTCGCCTTGGCGCCACGCGCCCGCATGGCGGTGAACGCCTCATGGCCCGGCGTGTCGATGAAGGTGATGAGCCCGCTTTTCGATTCCACCTGATAGGCGCCGATATGCTGGGTGATGCCGCCCGCTTCGCCGGAGACCACATTGGTCTTGCGGATGGCGTCGAGCAGCGATGTCTTGCCGTGATCGACATGGCCCATGATGGTGACGACGGGAGCCCGCGACACGAGTTGCTCGGCCGTATCGGTGTCGGCGGCAAGGCCCTCGACCACGTCCGATTCCGAAACGCGGCGCACCTTGTGGCCCATTTCCTCGGCGATGATCTGCGCCATGTCGGCATCGATCACATCGTTGATGGTGTGCATCTGGCCCTGCTTCATCAAGAGCTTGATGATGTCCACGGCGCGTTCGGCCATGCGGTTGGCCAGTTCCTGGATGGTGATGGCTTCCGGGATCACCACGTCGCGGCTTTTCTTCTCGGTGGGCTTGGTGAAACCTTGCGCCTGCTTCTTGAGCCGCTCGGTGCGGCGGCGGAAGGCGGCGACGGATCTGGCGCGGTCCTCGTCATCCGACAGCGCATTGGCCACCGTCAGGCGGCCCCGGCGCTTCTCCATGTCGGCCTTGGTGCGGGTGGGGGCCGGAATCTTGACTTCACGCTTGATCGCACCACCGCGCGGACGGGTGCGCTGGTCTTCCTCGTCGTCCTTGACGGCGGGCGCTCCGGCGGTTGCCGTGGGCTTGGGCGCCAGCTTCTTGGCGGCTTCCTCGGCCTTGCGCTTTCCTTCTTCCTCGGCCTTGTGGCGGGCGTCGTCCTCGGCCTTGCGCTTGGCGGCGGCGTCGCGATCCTTCTTTTCCTGCTCGTCGTGGTCAACGCGCCTGCGGGCCTCGATCTCCTGGCGCTTGCGCTCCTCGGCCTCGCGCACGCGCGAGTCGGCCAGCGCCCTGTCGCGGGCGTCCTTTTCCTCCGGCGACAGCGTGCGCAGCACCACGCCCGAACGCGCCGGTGCCGGACCCGTGGGCACGGGCTTCAGCGGCGCTGCGATCTTGGGCTGCGTCTGGAACTGCACCTTGGTTTCGGCCGGCCCCTGCGGGCGCTCGTCGCCAAAACGCTTGCGCTTGGTCTCGACCACAACGGACTTGCTGCGGCCATGGGCAAAGCTCTGCTTGACCCGGCTCTGTTCGACCGCCGGCCGCTTGAGCGTCAGGGTTCCCCCGCCGGAGCGCGGGGTTTCGGGCTTCTTGTCGCTTGTATCAGTCATGCTCACTCTTTGTTTCGAGTCCGGGTTCGGCCTCGTAAATCTCAATCCGGCGCACAGCCGCCCGGAGTTTTCCGGCCAGCCCGCCCTTGGTCACGGCAGCATGTACCACATTTGAGCGGCCAAAAGCCAAATCCAATTCATCCAGCGTAAATAGCCCCACGCGCAGCACGCTCTCGCCCGCCATACGGTCCAGTTTCCTGCATCCGTCGGGCTGGGCTTCCCTGGCGTGGATGAGAATGTCGGCCCGCCCGTGCCCCAGCAGGTCCTCAACCTTCATGAAGCCCGCCACCGCTTCCCCCGCCTTCTTGGCCAGCGAGAGATAGGACAATGCGGCGCGCCGCAGCAGCAGCGCAACACTGTTGGCCAGATCGGGCTCGGCCTTGGTCTGTTCGGCAAAGCCCTTGGAGAACAGGTTCTTCTTCACCGCGTCTGCCACCATGGCCCGGTTGGCCGTCACCCACACGCCACGTCCCGGCAGTTTGCGGGCGAGATCGGGCACGGCTGAGCCATCGGGCGAGCGGGCGAACCGGATGAGCTGGTCCTCATCCAGGCAGCCCCGCGTCACGATGCACATGCGCGTCGCCAAATCCGCAACGTCCTCCATCGTTCCGGTCTCAGCCCTCCGCGGTCCCCGGCGTTTCCTCAACCGGGGCCTCTTCCACCGGGGCTTCGATCCATCCGGCCTTGACCCTGGCCACCATGATCAGGCGGTTGGCTTCCTCGGCCGAGACATCGAGAGCCGAGAAGGCGCCCTTGTGCTTCACCGTTTCCGCTCCCTTCTTCTCGCTCCAGCCGATCAGATCGTCGGTGGCGCAGCCGGCCAGATCCTCGACCGATTTCAAATCGGCCTCGCCCAGCGCCACCAGCATGGCCGGCGTCAATCCTTCGACATCCTTCAGTTCATCCAGCACGCCAAGCTCCTTCCGCCTGTCATCGAGTTCATTGGCGAGGCGGTCCAGATATTCGCGCGCCCGCGCCTGCAATTCTTCCGCCGTCTGATCGTCGAGCCCGTCGATCGAGGCGATCTCGTGGGGATCGACAAAGGCCACTTCCTCGATCGTGTCGAAGCCTTCCGACGCCAGCAGCTGCGCCAGCGTCTCGTCGACATCGAGCGCATCGGTGAAGCGCTGCGTCCGCGCCAGAAATTCCTTCTGGCGGCGCTCGGACTCCTCGGCTTCCGTCATGATGTCGATATCCCAGCCGGTCAGTTGCGAGGCAAGCCTGACATTCTGTCCGCGCCTGCCGATGGCCAGCGAAAGCTGTTCGTCGGGCACCACCACCTCGATGCGCTCGGCCTCTTCGTCGAGCACCACCTTGGTGACTTCGGCGGGTGCCAGCGCATTGACCACGAAGGACGCCACATCCGGCGACCACTGGATGATGTCGATCTTCTCGCCCTGCAATTCGTTGACCACCGCCTGCACGCGCGAGCCTCGCATGCCGACGCAGGCACCGACCGGATCGATCGAGCCATCCTTGGAGCGCACCGCGATCTTGGCGCGCGAACCAGGATCGCGCGCCACCGACACGACCTGCACCACGCCGTCATAGATTTCCGGCACCTCCTGGCCGAACAGCCTGGACATGAATTCAGGATGGGTGCGCGACAGGAAAATCTGCGGCCCGCGCTGTTCGCGCCTCACATCATAGACATAGGCACGGATGCGGTCGCCCGCCCGGAACGTCTCGCGCGGCAGCGACTCGTCGCGCCTGACAATCGCTTCGCCGCGGCCCAGGTCGACGATGACATTGCCGTATTCGACGCGCTTCACCTGGCCGTGCACGATCTCGCCGATGCGGTCCTTGTATTCGTCATACATGCGCTCGCGCTCGGCATCGCGCACCTTCTGCACGATCACCTGCTTGGCGTTCTGCGCGGCGATGCGGCCGAAATCGATGGGCGGCAGCGGCTCCGCGATGAAGTCGCCCAGCGTTGCCGCCGGATTGCGCCGGGTGGCTTCGGCCAGGCTGATCTCGGTTGCGTCGTTCTCGACTTTCTCGACCACCAGCAGCAATCGGTTCAATCGCATCTCGCCCGACTTCGCATCGATCTCGGCGCGGATTTCGTTCTCGGCGCCATAGCGGGCCTTGGCGGCACGCGTGATGGCCTCCTCCATCGCCTGCAAGACGACGGATTTGTCGATCACCTTCTCGCGCGCCACCGCATCGGCGATCTGCAACAGTTCGAGCCGATTGGCGCTCACCGCGGGTTCAGCCATGTGTCTTCACTCCTCTTGCTCGGATAATGTGTTTTCGTCGATTTCGGAACCATCGGCATAGCCTTTGGCCGGCAGCCGCGCCTTGGCGGCGGCGATCAATTCGTCGGTCAGCACCAGGCGTGCCTCGGATATATCGGCGAACGGCAGGCCCACCAGCACCGGCTCCTGGCCGCCTTGCGGATTTTCGATGAAGAGGCGCACCTCGCCATCGTGATAGCCTTCGAGCTTTCCGCGAAAGCGTTTGCGCCCGGCCTGCGGCACCGCCAATTCGATCTTCGCCTCGTGGCCACCCCACGTCTCGAAATCGCCGGACCGCACCAGCGGCCGGTCGATGCCGGGCGACGACACTTCAAGCTGATAGCGCGTCGAAACGATGTCGGCCACATCGAGCATCGGCGAGATGGCCCGGCTGACCTGCTCGCAGTCATCGATGGTGAAGCTGCCGTCGGGCCGCTCCGCCATGATCTGCAAGGTGGAGCCGCTCAGCTTCACCTTCACCAGCCGGAATCCCATGGCCTCGATCGGCGCCTCGATCAAAGCCACCACCCGCAGTGCCGGACCCGTTTCCCGCGACAGTCTCTGTTCCGTCATCGCCACCTTCAGGCAATAAAAAAAGCGGGTCCCGAGCCGGGACCCACTCTCAAACTCGCCGCCGAAGCGGCTATGTGAGTGAACCTAAGTTGAGGGGTATATACGACGGGGGCGTGGGGTGTGCAAGGGGGGTGGAATAGGACTGCGTCAATCGCCCTGCCGCTGGCGCGCCAAGCTGACAAAATCAGCCATATCCAGAAGCCAATCCCGTTGTCGTTCGTTGAAGCTCGAATGTAACCGCCTCGGCACAACCAATTGAAGTCCTTTGGCTTGCATCTCATCTGTCTGGTTTTGGGAGATACTTGGTTCCAAAGTCAAAAGGTGTTTGTGCGGAATGCGCTCGGCCTCGGAGAGTGCCTGACGCCAACGGTCCTTGCATGTCGATTTGGACGCAAGCATCGTCAATCGGCCCAGCGCAAACGATTG
>JANLYR010000002.1:0-9574 GCA_031365765.1 Hyphomicrobiales bacterium
AGGCCAGCGAATAGCCGTAGATCACCCACAGGATGGCGATCACGCAGAACACGATCAGCACATGCATGAGGACCGACAGCACATTCTTGGTGCGCACCAGTCCGCCATAGAAGAGCGCCAGGCCCGGCACCGTCATCAGCACCACCATGCAGGTGGCGATGAGCATCCATGCGGTGTCGCCCTTGTTGACCGTGGCGGCCGCCTCCGCCGGCGCGGGCCACAGCGCCGCCAGCGCCAGACCGGCCAGGATGGCCGGCCCTACTTTGTTGAGTCGACTTGCAAACGTCATCTGTCTTTCCCCTTGCATGAGCATGTTAGAGAGCCGCCTGGCCGGTTTCGCCGGTGCGGATGCGCACCGCCTGTTCCAGAGGCAGCACGAAAATCTTGCCGTCACCGATCTGGCCGGTCTGACCGGCGAGCTGGATCGTCTCGATCACCCGGTCGGCGATCGAATCCTCGACCGCCAGTTCGATCTTGATCTTGGGCACGAAGCTGACGGTGTATTCCGCCCCCCGATAGAACTCGGTATGGCCGCGCTGGCGGCCGTGGCCGCGAGCCTCGGTCACGGTAATGCCCTGGATGCCGAGCACCCCCAGAGCCTCCCGTATCTCCTCAAGCTTGAAAGGCTTCACGATGGCAACGATGTACTTCATTAAGGCAACCCTTTCCCCACGGTTGCTGCAATGCAAACAAGAAGCGTGCCAGTTCGGCCAAGGGCGCCAAGGCCTTGAATCTGCGCGACATCATCGATAGAACATGACTCAGCGACAGCCGTATCTGCCTGATATTTGTTCAAAAATCCAAAATTGCCCTAAAAATGATCAGTTATCTTTTCGGCAACGAGCCCTTGACCAAACCGTCCTCCTGGCCATTGCTGGGCCGATGAGCGAACGCGCCGATATCATCGTCATAGGGGCCGCCCTCAACGGGCTTGCCGCCGCTCTGGCGCTGGGCGGACGGGCGATGCGGCGGCCATTGCGCGTGACAGTGGTCGATGCCCGGGATCCGCGCGCCTCTCTCACCCTCGATGGCCGGGCCTCCGCTATCACCGCATCGGCGCGCCGTCTGTTCGAAGCGCTTGGCGTGTGGCGCGCCATGTCTCCTCACGCGCAAGCCATGCGTGAGATCATCGTGACCGACGCGCCGGCCGGTGCCGCAGCGAGGCCGGCCCTTCTGCATTTCGGCGACAAGGAAATGCCGGGAGAGCCCTCCGCCCACATGGTGGAGAACCGCCACCTCAACCGGGCCCTGCTCGACGAAGTGCTGGCCTCGCCCGCGATCCGCCTGGCGCTGGGCCAACCCGTCACCGCGTTCAAATTCGCGGCCGGTCTGGCGGAAATTACCCTGGCCGATGGCACGGCCCACAAGGCCAGCCTCATCGCCGCCGCCGACGGCCGCAACTCGCCCGCCCGCCACGCCGCAGGGATCGCGATGACGGGTTGGGATTACGGTCAGTCGGCGATCGTCGCCACCGTCACCCACGATCTGCCGCACAACGGCTGTGCCGAGGAGCATTTCACCCCGTCGGGCCCCTTTGCCATCCTGCCGCTGCCGGGCAACCGGTCTTCGCTGGTGTGGACCGAGCCAACCGCCGAGGCAGCGCGCATCATGGCCCTGCCGGAGGCCGAATTTCTGGGCGAACTCCGCCGCCGCTTCGGCCCGCATCGGGGCGAGTTGAATATCGAAGGTGACCGCCATTCCTATCCCCTCGGCCTGTGGATCGCCAAGGAGATGACGGCATCCCGCCTGGCCCTGCTGGGCGACGCCGCCCATGTCGTACATCCAATTGCCGGGCTGGGCTTTAATCTCGGATTACGCGATATCGCGGCCCTGGCGGAATCGGTGCACGACGCGGCGGGCCTCGGCCTCGATCCAGGCGGCGAGCCCGTTCTCGAACGCTACAGCAAATGGCGTCGCTTCGACACCATCTCCACCGCCGCCACGATGGACGCCCTGAACCGCCTCTTCGCCAACGATAACGAAGCACTCCGAACTGTGCGCGGCGCCGGCCTGATGGCGGTGGACAGGCTGGCGGCGCTCAAATCAATCTTCATGACCGAAGCCGCGGGCCAGACCGGAACCCTGCCGAAGCTGATGCGGGGCGAGCCGATTTAGCGCAACAGGCTCTTAAATGGACTCACTCTCCCAAAACTTCGTCACCACGCGAAAGCGGGAATCCCGCTATTTACTATAGGTCGCGAGGAAGCACTGGTGACTAAGCCCTCTGCGCGCCGGTAGTGAAGAGACTAAAGATTGCGGTGCCCACGTATTATACACACCGGACAGGACCAGGTTGTATTGATGCCTTTGATACGTAAGTCCGCCGACTCTGCCCAACTTTACGGCAGCGCAGCACAAAGATTGAACATGTGAACGTATTATAAAGATTTGATAACACTCATCAAATTGCAGCCATGCAAAATAAGCATTGCTCATTTTATTGCGACGC
The DNA here is from genome assembly GCA_031365765.1 of Hyphomicrobiales bacterium. Classification (GTDB taxonomy): domain Bacteria; phylum Pseudomonadota; class Alphaproteobacteria; order Rhizobiales; family Aestuariivirgaceae; genus Aestuariivirga. The sequence goes on from JANLYR010000002.1 coordinate 2,450, forward strand.
ACCTAAATTCCCTTTCGTTCGAAGATCCCAATGGAAAGGGGAAAGATTATGTTTGAAGGACTGAAGACACGCTACAGCCGCTGGCAGCGCTACAGCCGCACGGTGAACGAGCTGGAACGGCTGTCCAACCGCGACCTGGCCGACCTGGGCATCGCCCGGGTCGATATCTACAGGCTCGCCCGCGAGGCGTCGCGCGGATGAAACTGTTTGTCTCACCGGCCTCCTGGCTGGAGCGCCGCAGGAAACTGCGGCGTTACCGCGAGGCGCGCCTCGAAGCCGAGGCGATGAGCAATGCCGACCTCGCCGATATCGGTCTCAAGCGCTATCAGCTGGGCCGCGTGGCGCGCGTGAAAGTGTTCCGCTAGGTCCAACGCGGCGAAGATTTCGGAAAGGCCCGCCTGGCACCCAGCCGTCGGGCCTTTTCATTGGCGCGGTAGCGCATTGCGGCAATCCGCCTGCGCTTCGATGTTGCGTTGGCAGGGGGGCTTGTGTTACCGAAACGCCGCGGGCGGGAGGGGCCTTGATCCGTACGCATGACTTCGCAGTAAAATCAGGCGTTTCAACCGCTATCGGCGCGAGAGCAAGTGACGTGACAGCAATCGGACAGACTGTTTCAGGCGTACCCGGCCGTTATGCCGGCGCCCTTTTCGATCTGGCGCGCGAGGAAAAATCCGTGGACCAGGTGGGCCGGGATCTCGCCTCCTTCGGCGCCATGGTCGACAATTCGCCCGAACTGGGCCGTCTCGTGCGCTCGCCCGTATTCTCCGCCTCCAACCAGATCGCGGCAATCGAAACCGCAGCGGCGGAAGCCGGAATGTCCGGCCTGACGCTCAATTTCATTCGCCTCCTGGCCAAGAACCGCCGCCTGCCCGCCCTGTCGGAAGTGATCAGAGGCTTTGCCATGCTCGCCGCCGCCAGCCGGGGCGAGGTCCAGGCGGAAGTGACCAGCGCGGAAAAACTGTCGCCCAAACACCTGGACGAACTCAAGGCGGCACTGAAGGCTTCGATCGGCCGCGACGTACAGCTTTCCGTGTCCGTCGATCCCTCGCTGCTCGGCGGCCTTGTCGTCAAGGTCGGCCCGCGCATGCTCGACAATTCGCTCCGCACCAAACTTTCCAATCTCAAGATCGCCATGAAGGGGACCGCCTGATGGATATCCGCGCCGCTGAAATTTCAACCATCCTGAAAAAGCAGATCAAGGATTTCGGCCGCGAGGCGGAAGTCTCCGAGATCGGCCAGGTGCTGTCCGTCGGCGACGGCATCGCGCGCGTTTATGGCCTCGACAATGTCCAGGCGGGCGAAATGGTGGAGTTTCCCGGCGGCATTCGCGGCATGGCGCTCAACCTCGAAACCGACAATGTCGGCATCGTCATCTTCGGCAATGACCGCGACATCAAGGAAGGCGACACCGTCAAGCGCACCGGCGCCATCGTCGAAGTGCCGGTCGGCAAGGAACTCCTGGGCCGCGTCGTCGATCCGCTCGGCAATCCGATCGACGGCAAGGGCCCGATCAAGTCAAAGGTGTTCAAGCGCGTCGACGTCAAGGCGCCGGGCATCATTCCCAGAAAGTCCGTGCACGAACCAATGGCCACCGGCCTGAAGGCCATCGACGCGCTGATCCCCATCGGCCGCGGCCAGCGCGAGCTGATCATCGGCGACCGCCAGACCGGCAAGACCGCCATCATCCTCGACACCATTCTCAACCAGAAGCCCATTCACATCGCCGGCCCCGAGAAGGACAAGCTGTTCTGCGTCTATGTCGCCTGCGGCCAGAAGCGCTCGACCGTGGCGCAATTCGTCAAGACGCTCGAAGACAACGGCGCGCTCGAATATTCGATCATCGTCGCCGCGACCGCCTCCGATCCGGCGCCGCTGCAATATCTGGCGCCCTTCGCCGGCTGCACCATGGGGGAATATTTCCGCGACAACGGCATGCACGCGCTGATCGCCTATGACGATCTGTCCAAGCAGGCCGTGGCCTATCGCCAGATGTCGCTGCTGCTCCGCCGTCCGCCCGGCCGCGAAGCCTATCCGGGCGACGTATTCTATCTCCACTCGCGCCTCCTCGAACGCGCCGCCAAGATGAACGACGACATGGGTGCGGGCTCGCTCACCGCACTGCCGGTGATCGAGACGCAGGCCAACGACGTTTCGGCCTATATTCCGACCAATGTCATTTCCATCACCGACGGACAGATCTTCCTCGAGACCGATCTGTTCTACCAGGGCATCCGCCCGGCGGTGAACGTCGGCCTTTCGGTGTCGCGCGTCGGCTCCGCCGCGCAGACCAAGGCGATGAAGCAGGTGGCGGGCAAGATCAAGGGCGAGCTCGCCCAGTATCGCGAGATGGCGGCCTTCGCCCAGTTCGGCTCGGACCTCGACGCCGCGACCCAGAAAATGCTCAACCGCGGCGCGCGCCTGACGGAGCTCTTGAAGCAGCCGCAATTCTCGCCGCTCAAGATGGAAGAGCAGGTGATCTCGATCTATACCGGCGTCAACGGCTATCTCGACGCCCTCCCGATCAACCGTGTACGGAGCTTCGAGGACGGCCTGCTGCGCCTCTTCCGCGACAGCCACCCGGAAATACTCGACTCGATCCGCGCCGAAAAGCAGATCACCGACGCCATGATGCCCAAGCTCAAAGCCGCCGTCGACGCTTACGCCAAGAGCTTCGCGTAACTTCGATGCCGAGCCTCAAAGACCTTCGCAACCGCATCGCCTCGGTCAAGGCGACCCGCAAGATCACCAAGGCCATGCAGATGGTGGCGGCGGCGAAACTGCGCCGCGCCCAGGAAGCGGCGGTTGCGGCGCGCCCCTATTCGCAGCGCATGGCGGCGGTGTTGTTCAATCTCGCCTCTTCGATGGAAGGACGCGCCGACGCGCCCGTGCTTCTCGCCGGCACCGGGCGCGATCAAACCCATTTGCTGGTTGTGGCCACGGCCGAGCGGGGCCTCGCCGGCGGTTTTAATTCGTCCATCGCCAAGCTGACGCGTGAGCACGCCGACCGGTTGCTGGCGCAGGGCAAGACGGTAAAGATTTTCACCGTGGGCAAGAAGGGCAACGACGCGCTGAAGCGCCTCTATGGCCGCTACATCGTCGATGCCATCGATTTTCGCGGCGTGAAAGCGCTCGAATTCCATCACGCGCAGACCGTCGCCAACCGTATCCTCAAGCTCTACGACGAAGGCCAGTTCGATGTGGCGACGCTGTTTTTCGCCGAGTTCAAGTCGGTGATTTCGCAGAAGCCCACGGCGCTGCGCCTGATTCCGGCCTCGGTTGAGGGCGGCAAGGCGCCCGATCTCGGCGGCGCCATCTACGAGGCCGAACCCGACGAAGGCGAAATTCTGGCCGACCTCCTGCCGCGAAACCTCAGTGTACAGATTTTCCGCGGCCTCCTCGAAAACGCGGCCTCCGAACAGGGGGCCCGCATGAGCGCCATGGACAACGCGACACGCAATGCCGGCGACATGATCAACAAGCTGTCGATCAAATACAACCGCCAGCGCCAGGCTCAGATCACCAAGGAACTCATCGAAATCATCTCGGGCGCGGAAGCGCTCTAACGCAGAATAGGAACAGGACGCCCCAACATCGATATTTGTCATTGCCGGGCTTGTCTCGGCAACCCATGGGCCCAGTAATCCGGCAACGGGTGATTGGATCGATGGATCCCCGGAACAAGTCCGGGGAAGACAGAGTGGATGGCGGGGCGCCGCAATTGAGAAGGACGACACATGGCCAGGAAAGCTGCTGCAGGGACCGCCCCGACGATCGCCACCACCGTGGCAACACCGGTTGCGCCGAAAAGGAAAACCGCCTCCACCGCCATGGGCCGCATCACCCAGGTGACGGGTGCTGTCGTCGACGTGGCTTTCGAGGGTGAACTGCCACCCATTCTGAACGCCCTCGAAACCGACAATCACGGCGTGCGCCTGGTGCTCGAAATCGCCCAGCATCTGGGTGAAAGCACGGTGCGCTGCATCGCCATGGACTCGACCGAAGGTCTGGTGCGCGGCCAACCGGTCAACAACACCGGCACGCCGATCACCGTTCCCGTGGGCGAGGAAACTTTGGGCCGCATCATGAATGTCATCGGCGAGCCGGTTGACGAAGCGGGCCCGATCAAGGCCAGGGTCATGCGCGCCATTCACCAGGACGCCCCCACTTTCGCCGAGCAATCGACCTCGGCCGAAATTCTGGTCACCGGCATCAAGGTCGTCGATCTTCTCGCCCCTTACGCAAAAGGCGGCAAGATCGGGCTGTTCGGCGGTGCCGGCGTTGGCAAGACGGTGCTCATCCAGGAACTGATCAACAACGTCGCCAAAACCCATGGCGGTTATTCGGTGTTTGCCGGCGTGGGCGAGCGCACCCGCGAGGGCAACGATCTCTATCACGAGTTCATCGACTCCGGCGTCAACGTCAAGGGCGGCGGCAAGGGCTCGAAAGCCTCGCTGGTTTACGGCCAGATGAACGAGCCCCCGGGAGCGCGCGCCCGCGTGGCGCTGACCGGCCTCACCGTCGCCGAACATTTCCGCGACCAGGGCATGGACGTGCTGTTCTTCATCGACAACATCTTCCGCTTCACCCAGGCGGGCTCCGAAGTGTCGGCATTGCTGGGCCGCATTCCCTCCGCCGTGGGCTATCAGCCGACGCTGGCCACCGACATGGGTACGATGCAGGAGCGCATCACCACGACCAACAAGGGCTCGATCACCTCGGTGCAGGCGATCTATGTTCCCGCCGACGACCTGACCGATCCCGCCCCCGCCACATCCTTCGCCCATCTCGATGCGACGACGACGCTGTCACGCTCGATCGCCGAGAAGGGAATTTATCCCGCGGTCGATCCGCTCGATTCGACTTCGCGCATGATGGATGCCCGCATCATCGGCGAGGAGCATTACGATACGGCGCGCCGCGTGCAGCAGATCCTGCAACGCTACAAGGCCCTGCAGGATATCATCGCCATTCTCGGCATGGACGAGCTTTCCGAGGAAGACAAGCTCTCGGTCGCCCGCGCCCGCAAGATCGAGCGTTTCATGTCGCAACCCTTCGACGTGGCGGCGGTGTTCACCGGGTCTCCCGGCGTGCAGGTCAAGCTCGAAGACACGATCAAGGGCTTCAAGGGCCTGTGCGATGGCACCTACGACCATCTGCCCGAGCCCGCCTTCTACATGGTGGGCACGATCGAGCAGGCGGTGGAGAAGGCCCAGCGCCTCGCCGCCGACGCGGCATAGAAATGGCTGCAACGTTGAAGCTTGACGACGCGGTCAACGACACCTGTCCATGGTCGGGCGATCCGATCACGCAGGAGTCGCTGACGGTGTACAAGGGCCGTGTCGTCGGCTTCTGCAATCCTGGCTGCCGTGACAAGTTTGACAAGGCTACGCAGGCTTTCGACGCCGCGCTGGCCCAGGGGAAAGAGTAATGGCCGACCTTCACTTCGAACTGGTAAGCCCGACCAGGCTTCTGTTCTCCGGCAATGTGGCGATGGTAAACATCCCCGGCACTGAGGGCGACATGGGAATTCTTCCCGGCCACGCGCCGGTGCTGTCGACGCTCCGCCCCGGCGTCATCACGGTGACGCGCGACGCCGGTGAAGCGCTGAAAATCTTTGTGCGCGGCGGATTTGCGGAAGTGACTCCGGGCGGCCTCACGGTCCTTGCCGAAACCGCAATTCCACTGGCCGAACTCGACGCGGCAACGCTTGCCACGCAAGTCAGCAATGCCGAGGAGGATCTGGCCGACGCCAAGGACGACGAAACCCGCAGGCGCGCCAGCGAAAATCTCGAACACCTGAAAGCCCTGCAAAGCGCGCTGTAGTTCCCTCTCCCCGTTTCGCGGAGAGAGGAGCGTCGGTAGTTGGTCTACGCCGAGCGGCTGCGGCCCACGTCTTTCATCCACGACGGCTTGCCGCCGCCGTTGCCGGAACGCTTGGGCGCGCCGTTTCCGCCGCCACCGCCGCCATGATTGCGGTTCTGGCCCTTGCCTTGCGGCGCATTGCGCCTTCCGCCTTGCGGCGGACGCAGCGAACGCGGCGGCTCACCGGACGGCACCTGGGCCAGGCCCAGAGGATGCTTCATCACCGGCACGGCCTGGCGAATGGTGCGCTCGATATCGCGCAGCAGTCCACGCTCTTCGGGCGTGCACAGTGCAATGGCCGTCCCCTCGGCACCGGCCCGCGCCGTGCGGCCGATCCGGTGGACATAGCTTTCCGGCACATAAGGCAGATCGTAATTCACCACATGGCTCACCGCATCGATATCGATTCCGCGCGCCGCGATGTCGGTGGCGACCAGCACGAGGATTTTCCCCTGCTTGAAGCCCGCCAGCGCTTTTTCACGATTGGCCTGGCTCTTGTTGCCGTGAATGGCCGACGCCGTGAAGCCCGCCGCCGACAGGCCCTTCATAACCTTGTCGGCGCCGTGCTTGGTGCGCGTGAACACCAGCGTGCGCGTCATGTTGTTGTCTTTCAGCAGATCCGACAGCAGCTTGAGCTTGGCCGCGGGATCGACATGGATGACACTCTGGTTCACCTTCTCGACCGTCGTGGCGACGGGCGCCACCTCGACGCGCACCGGATCGTGCAGCAGGCCCGCCGCCAAACCGGCGATCTCCTTCGGCATGGTGGCCGAGAAGAACAGGTTCTGGCGCTGCTTCGGCAGCATGGCGGTGAGCTTGCGGATGGCGTGGATGAAGCCCAGGTCGAGCATCTGGTCGACCTCGTCGAGGACAAAGATCTCGACCTTGTTGAGCGTCACCGCGCGCCGGTCGATCAGATCGACGAGGCGGCCGGGGGTGGCCACGAGAATGTCGATGCCGCCGCGCAGGATTTCGATCTGCTTGCCGATCGACACGCCGCCAAAGACGACGGCGCGCGTCAGCTTCATGTTGCGGCCATAGGTCCTGAAGCTTTCGGCGATCTGTGCGGCAAGTTCACGGGTGGGAGTGAGGATAAGCGCGCGCACGGTGCCGCGCGCCGGGCGTTCGCCCGATTTCGACAGGCGTTCCAGCATCGGCAGCGCGAAAGCCGCGGTCTTGCCGGTGCCGGTCTGGGCGATGCCCAGCAGGTCGCGGCCGGCCAGCAGGTCGGGAATGGCGCGGGCCTGGATCGGCGTCGGCTTG
>JANLYR010000434.1:0-6026 GCA_031365765.1 Hyphomicrobiales bacterium
CCGGTCGACCAGTTCAAATGGACATCACATGTCGAGACGGTGGCGGTGTTCCATCACGGCGTCAGATAAAATCCTGGGGTCAAAGGGATTCGCCATTGCCCGATTGCGCCGTAGACTGTAGTTTGGCAGTCCGGCCACGCCTTTGGGGGATACAATGCTCATCCGATCGTTTGCCGTCATCGCCGCGCGGATAGTTTTCGCCGCGTTCGCTATCTTCTCGTTCTCCGCTCCCGCTACAGCGCAGTTTCTCACTTATATCTCCGCCACCGGCGTCGACACGAGGCCGTGCACGGAGCAGGCGCAGCCTTGCAGGACATTGCAGCGGGCGGTAAATGCAACCGGCACGGGCGGAACCGTCCGCATCTTGAGCGGCCTTGTCGGGAGCGCCAATATAGCAAAGTCGCTCATCGTCGAGGGTGGCGGGAATTCGATACTCGGTACGATCACCGTCAACGATGCATCGGCCGTGGTGACGTTGCGCGGGCTTAACCTGACGGGCCGCGGCGTTTTCGTGAATGGCATCCGCATCCTGAGCGCGGCAGCGGTTCACATCGAGAACAGCACGGTGGAGCGCTATACCAATGATGCCATCAAGTTCATCGCGACGACCCCCACCAAGCTCTTCATTTCCGGCACTGTCGCACGCACCAGCTCTGACGGTCTTTACGCCGATGCCCCCAATGCGCAGGTGGTGATTCAAGATTCCCGCTTTGAACAGAACGCCTCCTCCGGCGTTTTCCTGAAGGTGGCCACGGCGAGCGTCACCGGGAGCGAGTCGTCCGGAAATGCCTCACATGGCTTTATCCTGCTGAGCACAACGGTGAAAATCACCGAAACGAGGGCGGACTACAATTCAGGCGACGGCTTCGCTGCACGCAGCGGCCTAGTAGTACTGAATTCCACGGAGGCCGCCTACAACGGCGCCAATGGCTTGCACGTGGAAACCGGCGGGGGGGCGCAGGCCGTAATGAACGATTGCATGTTCCTCGGCTTTGGCGCCACTCGCGGCGTTCGCAATGAGTCGGCGGGATTGTATTCGCGCCAGAACAACACGGTTTTGGGTTACACCGGCACTCTCCCCAATTCTCTCACAGCGTATTGAGGGGAGACGCCTCCAACGAAGCCGAAGGTCAGGTGTTGGGACGGAACAGATCAGTCCTTCGCCCGCTCCACATAGGAGCCGTCTTCGGTGGCGACCACGATCCGCGTGCCGGACGCCACGTGCGGCGGCACCAGGGTTCTGACCCCGTTCGACAGCACCGCCGGCTTGAACGATGACGACGCCGTCTGGTTCTTGATCGCGGGTTCGGTTTCGACGATTTCCAGCGTCACCCGCTGCGGCAGTTCGATCGAGATCGGCGTGCCGTTGAACAGTGCTATCTGGCACTCCATGTTTTCCTGGAGACACGCCGCCTGCTCGCCGATGAGATCGGCCGAAATGTTGATCTGCTCGTAGTTATCCGGGTTCATGAAGATGTACTGGTCGCCGTCCTTGTACAGATAATTGTGCGTGAGCGTCTCGACGAAGGCCCGTTCCATCGTGTCGGTCGTCTTGTAGCGCACATTGGTCTTGACCCCGTCCGAGATGCGCCGCATGTCGATATTGGTGGTGGGCGTGCCCTTGCCCGGATGCATGCTCTCGGCCTTGAGCACGACATAGAGCTTGCCATCCTCGTGCTCGATGACATTGCCCTTGCGCACGCCGCTTGCGATGATCTTGACCACTGGATTGCTTTCTCGCGATTTAGGGTGATGAATTGAGTGGCCTATTAGCAGCGGCGGCCGCCAAAGCCAACCTTTTCCGGAGTGTCGCGTGACTGAAAGCCCCTCGCCCTGGTTCTCGCCCGAGCGGCATCGCGACCGGCGGCCGTTTCTCTCCGCGCGCAATCGCATCATCAGGGACATCCGGGGATGGTTCGAAGGCCAAGGCTTCACCGAAGTCGAATGCGGCGCGCTGCAGATGTCGCCGGGAAACGAGGTCCATCTGCACGGTTTCGCCACCGACCTCATCAATCCCGACGGCACGCGGGAGCGGCGCTATCTCCATACGTCGCCGGAATTTGCCTGCAAGAAACTGCTGGCGGCGGGCGAAAGCCGCATTTTCGATCTGGCGCGCGTCTATCGGAACCGCGAGCGGACACCGCTTCATGCGCCGGAATTCACCATGCTCGAATGGTATCGCGCCAATGAAACCTATGATCGCGTCATCGCCGATACGATCGCTCTGGTGCGGCTGGCGGCGGGGGATAGCGACTTCACCTGGCGTGGTACGGCCTGCGATCCCGCTGCCGAGCCCGAATGGCTCACCGTCGCGGATGCATTTTCGCGCTACGCCGGGGTGGACATTCTCGCACTGACGGACCGCGATGAACTGGCCAGGCACGCGCCGGTTCGCGTGGCTACTGACGATACATGGTCGGATATTTTCAGCCGCATCCTGGTCGAGAAGGTCGAGCCCATGCTGGGGAGGAAGTGTCTCACGATCCTCCATGAATATCCCGTTTCCGAAGCGGCACTCGCGCGTCCTTGCGCCCACGATCCGCGCGTGGCCGAGCGGTTCGAACTCTATGCGGCAGGTGTCGAACTCGCCAACGGCTTCGGCGAACTGACCGACGCGCAGGAACAGCGCCGCCGCTTCGCGGCGGAGATGGATGTGAAGGAACGGATTTACGGCGAACGCTATCCGATCGACGAGGCGCTTCTGACGGCGCTCGCCATGATGCCGCCCGCATCGGGCGTGGCCATGGGACTCGACCGCCTTGTCATGCTGGCCACGGGTGCGACGCATATCGCGCAGGTGCAGTGGACGCCGTTTCAACACGCTCCGTCACCGGCCTTGCGCCGGTGACCCAGCCTGGACGGCCGGGTCAAGCCCGGCCGTGGAGAGATTGTTGGATTTCCATCTTGTCTTGCACATGGGAGCCGTGCGGTATTAGAGCAGTGGACGACTAATTGAATTCCCTCTCTCCAAATCCGTCATTCCCGCGAAGGCGGGAACCCCGCTTTTTGTCGGGCTTCTTAGCGGGTTCCCCGCCTGCGCGGGGGTGACGGTTTGGATGGGGTTGCATTCACCATGACAGGGAAAGAGAGCGTATGACAATCAAGCAGGTAGGGCTGATCGGCGTGGGCCTCATGGGCCACGGCATCGGCAAGAACATTCTGGCCAAGGGCTATGGCCTGACCGTCATGGCGCACCGGAACCGGGCGCCGGTCGAGGACCTGCTGAAGCAGGGCGCCAAGGAAGCGAAAACGATCAAGGCGCTGGTCGAGGGGTGCGACATGGTCGTGCTCTGCGTCACCGGTACGCCGCAGGTCGAGGCCACCGTCTATGGCGATCATGGCTTGATGGCGGCGCTCCGGCCGGGCTTCATCATCGCCGACTGCTCGACCGCCGAACCGCACTCAACCGTGAAGATCGCGGCCGAGGTCGCGGCCAAGGGCGCCCATTTCGTCGATACGCCGATGACGCGCACGCCCAGGGAAGCGGAAGCGGGCAAGCTCGGCCTGATGATCGCCGGTCCAAAAGATGTGCTGGAAACGATCCGGCCGGTGCTCGAATGCTTCGCCGATACCATCGTCTATTCGGGCGAGGTCGGTGCCGCCCACCGCCTCAAGCTGCTCAACAATTTCCTCTCGCTGGGCCACGCCGCGATGGCGGCGGAGGCGATCACGGTTGCCGCCAAGGCCGGCGTCGACATGCAGGCGCTCCGCGATATCGTGATGTCGGGCGGGGCCGCCTCCGTGATGTTCGAGCGGCTGATCAAGGTACCCCTGGATGACGATGATTCGGCAGCGAAATTCGCCATCCGCAATGCGCGGAAGGATCTGCGCTACTACACCAACATGACCGAGCAGTTGCCGGTCGCCTCCTTCCTTGCCGAGACGACGCACCAGCTTTACGTGATGGCCGACAATATGGGCTATGGTGAGCGCTTCGTGCCGCGTTTGATCGATGTGCTCTACACGGTCAATGGCCTGAAGAAATGACGGGGTGACAGCCGCCTCGATCCCCGTTTAACATAACAAAAAAATACCAGCCGCGAGGGAGGACCAATGGCGGGCAAGAATAATTTTCCGAAAATTCACAATGCCATGTGGCCCGGTGTGGTGGGCAAGGGAGCCGGTTCGGAGCCGCCCATCGATCTCGACACGATGATCGACATGACCGTGAAGGCCGAGGTCGATGGGGTGAAATTCGACGGCATCGATCTGTTTCTCGCTTCGCCCCATACATCGATCGATTCGACCGATGACGAGATCAAGGCCCTGGCCGACAAGGCCGCAAGCCGTGGCCTCGCCATCGGCTCTTTCGTGGCACCGGTGTGGCCACCGGTGGGGGGTGGATCGGCGATGGGCTCGCCCGATGAACGGAAGCTCTTCGTCACCATGGTGCGCAAGGCCTGCCATATCGCGCGCACCCTCACAGACCTGGGGGTGAGGAAGTCGGGTGTTGTCCGGATCGATTCGGCGGCCAGCGTTGCCGATTGGGCGAAGGATCCCACCGGCAATACGAAGCTCATCGCCCAGACGTTCCGCGAAGCTTGCGACGTGGCCGAAAGTTACGGCGAAAAACTGGCGGCGGAAGGCGAAATCTGCTGGGGCGGCATGCATGGCTGGACGGCGATGCTGGAAACGCTGGAGCAGACGGGCCGCCCGGAGACGCTGGGCTTCCATGCCGACATGGCCCACACGCTGCTTTATACAATGGGCCACAATGCACCCGAGTCCCGCATTCTGCCCGAGGGCTACGACTGGAGAGACAAAAGCGTTCTCGATGACGCCTTGAAAAAGATGACCGACGCACTTCGTCCGTGGACGAACGATTTTCATGTGGCTCAGAGCGACGCCACGGTGAAGGGCATCGGCTATCACGATAGGACCGGCCATCATTGCCAGGTGAACGATCCCAACGGCAAGCTCGACGTCACCCACGCGGCGGGCTACTGGCTGCGCGACAGCGAAGGCAAGCTCACCAAGAAGATGCGCCACATCTGCTGGGATGGCTGCATGTTCTCCAACGCCGTGATGATGAAGCAGCAGACCTGGAACGATATTCTGGGCGCCATGATCAAAGTCCGCGACGCGCATGGCTGGGTTGAGTGACATGGCAAAAAAGAAACTCAATATCGGCATGGTCGGCTATGGCTTCATGGGCCGCACCCATTCCAACGCGTTCTCGCAGGTCGGCCATTTCTTCGATCTGCCCTATCAGCCGGTGCTCAAGGCCATCTGTGCCCGCGATGCAGGCAAGGCCGCGGCCTTCGCCGAGCAGTGGGGCTATGAAGAAAGCCTCACCGACTGGCGCCGCCTGGTCGAAAGCATGGACATCGATCTGATCGACATCGCCAGTCCCAACGACACGCACATGGAAATCGCCATCGCGGCCGCCAAGGCCGGCAAGATGGTGATGTGCGAAAAGCCGCTGGGCCGCAACGCCGCCGAATCGAAAAAGATGGTCGAAGCGGTCGAGGCGGCGAAGGTGCCCAACATGGTATGGTACAATTATCGCCGCGTGCCCGCCGTGACGCTGGCCAAGCAGATCATAGATGAGGGCAAGCTCGGCCGGATCTTCCACTACCGCGCCAAGTTCCTGCAGGACTGGACCATCTCGAAGGATCTGCCGCAGGGTGGAGCGGGCCTGTGGCGGCTCGATGCGAGCGTTGCGGGGAGCGGCGTGACCGGCGATCTTCTCGCCCACTGCATCGATACCGCGATGTGGCTCAACGGCGGAATAGACAAGGTGTCGGGCATGACCGAGACCTTCATCACCGAACGCCACCACTCATTGACCGGCAAGACCGAGAAGGTCGGCATCGACGACGCCTGTTTGTTCCACTGCCGCTTCGGCAACGGCTCGCTCGGCCTCTTCGAATCCACCCGCTACGCCCGCGGCCACAAGGCGCTCTACACCTTCGAGATCAATGGTGAACACGCCTCGATCTCCTGGGATCTGCACGATCTCCATCGCTTGCAATATTTCGATCACCGTGACGAGGGCCGGGTGCGCGGTTGGCGCTCGCTGCACA
>JANLYR010000049.1:0-1673 GCA_031365765.1 Hyphomicrobiales bacterium
CGTCGCGCCCGCTGGTGATGATGCGCACTGGCATTGATGCATCGGCTTTGCCGTAGTCAAGGTTTACGTCGATCAGATAACCGGCGTCGAAGGCTTTGCGCTGGCTGTGCAATGTATCGCCCGTATCCTCCAAGATGACCAGCGCGTCAGCAGACCAGAAGGCGAGATTGTCAAATCCCGTATGGCCGACATCGCTGCGATAGACGAGGTTCAGTTTGCCTTCGGCGGCGGAGGGGCCAGCCTGTGTCAATCGGAAGATGCCGCCGAAACCGCCACCTTCACTGCCAACCTCAGTTGAAGCGTTGGTATCGCCAGTTGCGGTAAAATAGAATTCGGTAAAATCCGTCCCGGGCCGGAACACACCATTCTCCGGCCGCTTCATCGGCGTGCCGCCCTTGGCCTTGGCGAGCTTGTTCGCCTCAAACGGAGAGGTGCCGTCAGTGGCGGTGTCATGCACGGCGATCCACTTGGTGCTGAGCATGGTGCCGTAGCTATACTGGTCTTTGACATCCTGTGACGTAGCATCGGCATCAGCTTGCCCGTCGTGAAAGACGCTAGGCTGGCCACCGGTGCTGGTGACTTGCAAGACCTCAAGCCTGCCGCCCTTGGTGAGGTCGGTCTTGTCGGCGGGAACTAAGCGGAAGATAAAGGAATTTGGCTGGCGCGCGTGCTTGTTCACTTCGCCCTTCTTGCCGCCTGAGTCCTCGACGATCCATATATTACCGTCCTTGTCGGTCTGGATTCCCTCGAAGCTGCCGATGCCGGCGACACCCCGGAGATCGTTGACTGTCGACGGGAAATCGGCAGTGGCCTGCCAGAGGCCGCCATCGGGGCCTTCTTCGCCGGTGAGCAGGATACGCTTGGCGAAGGGATTCCAAGTTGATCCGTCAATAAAAGGGAGGCCCGCTCCGCTGGTGTCCATGCTGGCCATCAGCGTCACCCGATGGGCTTCATCGGCATCGAGATTGATGCGGGTAAAATAACCTTGGGGTTTGCCATCCTTACTGACGCCATTTTCATGGCCCTGGAAGAGGAAGTGCGTTCCGTAATTGTAGCTGGCATCGGGACCCTTCTGGCCTTCAAGCACCAGATAGGTGTTCTTGTCGGGCTCGGTCTTGGTGGCCTCGACCTGATTGGTCTTGGACTGCACCGCTCCAGCAGCAGGTGAGAGCGGCCCGTCATTGTCGTAGCCGTAGTAGCCGATGAGCTCGGTTGGGTTTTCAAGTTTCATGTTGCCTTCGGCAACAATCGACTGGCTGAGCTCCGGGGCTACAGCGTTCGCGACGGTCATGCCATCGGCCTTGGCATTGTTGGCATCGAGGTTGGTAATCTTGAGATCGCCAGCCAGAGCGGCGGCGGAAATGAGCGTTGTGGTTGCGGTAAAGCAAGCCAGGTATATGGATCTTTTCATTGGACGGCTCCTGTTGAGAACGAACCAAAGAAACGCCATCACGATGAATGCCGTGTGACACTCCTGTATCGAAATCGTGTCAGTTCAATAGACTGTAAATCGGGAGAATCGAAGCCGTGCAAATTCCAGAAGATCAGCCGGTGGATCGCTGATCAAAACAGGCCTGCGACTCCAATCGTCCCAGTTAACGACGGAAATATAGCCGACGCCTGAGAATGATCAATATTAGCCCAATGACGGCAAGTCCCACCCCTGACAGATA
>JANLYR010000075.1:0-1674 GCA_031365765.1 Hyphomicrobiales bacterium
GATCAAGGATCGCCTGCTCCGCCCGGCGATGGTGGCGGTAGCGAAGAAGCCGGAGTGACCTAACCGGGTCAAACTCGCTCGAACCCGGTTTCCGTCGCCCCTGCGCAGGCAGGGGCCCAACCCGGCTTTCCTGTCGCGATGACCGCGCATCGACGAGGACTGCGATGGGCCCCTGCCTGCGCAGGGGCGACGCATCCTGGTTTTTCGACTAAGTCACCACCATGAACGAGAACCTGACCGCAGATCACCCGACCTTCGTTACGCACCTCGAGTGCTCGCTGACCGGCGAGCGCTATGAAGTTGACCGTCTGCAAGGCTTGTCCAAGGCCGGGCGGCCGCTGCTGGTCCGCTACGATTTGGCTGCAGCGGGCGAGGCTTTGTCGCGCAAAGCGCTGGAACAGCGGCAGACCGACATGTGGCGCTGGCGCGAACTGCTCCCCGTGCGCCGCACCGAGAACATCGTCAGCCTCGGCGAGATCGAAACCCCACTGATCCCGATACCGCGTTCGGGCGGGGCCAATGTCCTGGTCAAGGACGAGGGCCGACTGCCGACCGGATCGTTCAAGGCGCGCGGGCTGGTTATGGCGGTGGCGATGGCCAAGGAACTGGGCGTCAAGAAGATCGCGATGCCGACCAACGGTAACGCCGGCGCTGCGCTCGCCGCCTATGCCAGCCGCTGCGGGATTGAGACCGTGGTGTTCTGTCCTGATGACACGCCCGAAATCAACGTTCGCGAAATCGCGATGCAGGGCGCGCGGGTGTACCGGGTGAATGGCCTGATCGACGAATGCGGGGCAGTCGTTGGCAAGGGCGCGGCTGAGGGCCGCTGGTTCGATTTCTCGACACTGAAGGAGCCCTACCGGATCGAGGGCAAGAAGACGATGGGGCTCGAACTCGCCGCGCAGTTCGGCTGGAATCTGCCCGACGCCATCTTCTACCCCACCGGCGGCGGGACCGGCCTGATCGGCATGTGGAAAGCGTTCGACGAACTCGAACAGCTGGGCTGGATCGGCCCCGAACGGCCGCGGATGTACGCTGTCCAGGCGAGCGGCTGCGCGCCGATTGTCAAGGCGTTCGAGGACGGAGTCGAGCATGCCGAGAGGTGGGAAAATGCGCACACCGTTGCCGCGGGGATCCGCGTCCCTAAGGCGGTCGGCGACTTCCTGATCCTGCGCGCAGTGCGCGCGAGCGGCGGCAAGGCGCTGGCGGTGGACGATGAAGATACCTTGCGCGCAGTGGATGACTGCGCGCGCGACGATGGCCTGCTGCTTTGTCCCGAAGGCGGTGCAACGCTGGCGGCCTATCGCAATGCGCTGGCGGCGGGCTTGGTCGATGCCAATGAGCGGGTGGTCCTGTTCAACTGCGCGACGGGCCTGAAATATCCGATGCCCGCGGCGGATCAGTCGCTCGACAAGAATGCGCTGCCGGATTTAAGCGAAATCTAACTCAAAAAACTGGATTTGACGGAGAATGAGTGTCGCGCCAGTTGCCGGGCGTGCGCCTTTGACATTAGTTTATGAAAACCAAACATTTAATTTTTTTGACAATTGCTTTATGCGAACCAATAGTCGGTTGCTCGTGGCTTGATCGGGTGCTGTCTGTGAAGCGTAAAATTACATCGATACTGGTTCTCCTGATGCTGTGTGTGAATGCCGGCGTTGTATGGGCGGGAGA
>JANLYR010000097.1:0-9932 GCA_031365765.1 Hyphomicrobiales bacterium
ACCACGAGGTCACGGCGCTCCTTGAACACCTTGTTGTGGGCGTCAATGAAATCCTGCGGGCCGTTCAGCGCCTCGACCGCCGCCCATTGCGCGATCGAGGACGGGTTGGAGGTCGATTGCGACTGGAGTTTCGACATGGCCTTGATCAGCGCCTCGGGCCCTGCTCCGTAGCCGATGCGCCAGCCGGTCATGCAATAGGCTTTCGATACGCCGTTCATGGTCAGCGTGCGATCGTAGAGTTTGGGCTCGACCTGGGCTGGGGTGAAAAACTTGAAATCGTCATAGACCAGGTGCTCGTACATATCGTCGGTCAGGATCCAGACCTGCGGATGACGGAGCAGGACATCGGTGACCGCTTTCAGCTCAGCTTCCGAATAGGCCGCGCCGCTGGGGTTGGACGGCGAATTGAAGATGAGCCACTTGGTTTTGGACGTGATCGCCTTTTCAAGCACTTCGGGCTGCAGCTTGAAACCATGCTCGAGCGCTGTTTCGACGATCACGGGGGTGCCGCCGGCCAGCATCACAATGTCGGGATAGCTCACCCAGTAGGGTGCGGGCACGATCACCTCGTCGCCGGGATTGACCGTCGCCATCAAGGCATTGAACAGCACCTGCTTGCCGCCGCTGCCAACCGACACCTGCGAGACGGTGTAGTCGAGGCCGTTCTCGCGCTTGAATTTGGCGACGATTGCCTTCTTCAGTTCGGGAATGCCGTCGACGGGGGTGTATTTGGTCTTGCCGGCGCGGATCGCGGCAATCGCCGCCTCCTTTACATTGTCGGGCGTGTCGAAATCGGGCTCGCCCGCGGCCAGGCCGTTGATGTCGCGGCCCTCGGCTTTCAGCGCCATCGCCTTGTTGGAAATGGCGATGGTGGCGGAAGGCTGGATGCGGTTGAGCGCGTCGGAAACGAACCCCATGGGCGGGAGACCTCTTGTGCTGGCGTGGGCTGTCCTAGCAGGGCGGTGGAAAAGGTTCAAACGCTGTTGCGGGAGCGCGCTTGATCGTGGCTGCCGTTGCCGCTTTAAGGGTTCGCATGAGCCAGGTTCCAGAAGATCTTGCCGGCGCCGTGCTGACCATCGATCTTGGTGCGCTCCGGGATAATTGGCGGCTGCTGCGCCAGCGCTCAGGGGGAGCCGAATGCGGAGCGGCGGTCAAGGGCAATGCCTATGGGCTGGGCATCGGACCGGTGTCGCGCGCGCTGTGGGACGCGGGTTGCCGCAGCTATTTCGTGGCGCGGCCCAAGGAGGGCGAGGAATTGCGGGCGATTTTGCCCGACGCCGTGATCTACGTTCTGGACGGATTGTTTCCGGGCCAGGCTGAATTCTACGCCAAGCACAATCTCCGCCCGGCCCTCATCGCCCTTGAGGAGGCGCGCGAATGGTCGGCGTTCGGGCGGGTTTACGGCCGGCCCCTTCCTTGCGCGCTGCATGTCGATACCGGCATCAATCGGCTGGGCATGACGAATGCCGAATTCGAAGCGCTGCTCGCCGATCGCTTCACCGTGGAGGGATTGAACCTCACACTGGTGATGAGCCATCTGGCCTGCGCCGACGAGCCCGCGCACGGCCTCAACGAAAAACAGCGCGCGGCCTTCGCCACGATCCGCCAGCGGCTGCCGGGCGTGCCGGCGAGCTTCGCCAATTCGGCGGGAATTTTTCTGGGTTCCGGCTTCGTCCATGACCTGGTGCGGCCGGGAATCGCGCTTTATGGCGGCAATCCCGTTTCATCCACCGACAATCCCATGCGCGCGGTCGCACTTCTCGATGGCACGGTCATGCAGGTTCGAGAATTGGCGGCGGGCGAGACGGTCGGCTATGGCGCCACCTGGAAGGCCATGCGGCCATCGCGGATCGCAGTGCTGGGTGCTGGCTACAAGGATGGCGTGCCGCGCGCGCTGGGATCGAAGCAGAATGACGGCCCGGCGCAGGTTTGGATCGGCGGAAAACGCTGCCCGGTGGTGGGGCGCATCTCGATGGACATGATGGCGGCCGATATCAGCGAACTTCCCGAAGGCGGCGTGGTGCGAGGCACGCGGGCCGAGATCATCGGGCAGAACATTACCATCGACGAGGCAGGCGCCTGGGCGGGCACGGTGTCATACGAATTGCTTACGCGGCTGGGCAGCCGCTATGCGAGGCTCTATTCGGGAAGCGAATCGGATTCCGCCGTTTGAATATTCTCGCCCATATCGGCCGCGCCGTGCTGTCGCTCTGCGAAGAGGTTGGCCGCGTCGCGCTGTTCTTGAAGGACAGCCTGGTCCAGGGCCTGACGCCCACGATCTTCGTGCGGCAGATTTTCGAGCAGATGCTGAAGATCGGTTATTTCTCGCTGCCGGTCGTCGGCCTCACGGCGTTTTTCACCGGTGGCGCCCTGGCGCTCCAGATCTATCTCGGCTCGTCGCGCTTCAACGCCGAAAGCCTGGTGGCCTCGATCGTGGCGTTGGGCATCACGCGCGAGCTTGGGCCCGTTCTGGCCGGGCTAATGGTGGCGGGGCGGGTCGGCGCATCGATTGCCGCCGAACTCGGCACCATGCGGGTGACGGAGCAGATCGACGCGCTGGTGACGCTGGCCACCAATCCGTTCAAATATCTGGTGGGGCCGCGCCTCATCGCCGCTGTGGTGACGCTGCCCGTTCTTGTCGCCATCGGCGATACAATCGGCATCATGGGCGGCTATATCGTGGGCACGCGCTCTCTGGGTTTCAATGGGTCTGCGTATCTCAAGAACACGGCGGATTTTCTTGAAGTGGGCGATGTCACCTCCGGGCTGATCAAGGCCGCGGTGTTCGGTTTCATCATCGCCATCATGGGCTGCTATCACGGCTTCAACTCGAAGGGCGGGGCGGCGGGCGTTGGCCGCGCCACCACCAACGCGGTGGTCTCGGCGGCGATATTGATCCTTGCCGCCAATTTCGTGCTGACCTCGCTGTTGTTCGCGGAGTGAGCGACATGGCGCCAGCGCATATTGAACTGAGCGGCGTGCGCAAGGCCTTCGGCCCCAAGCAGGTTTTGAACGGCGTCACATTAAGCGTGCCCCGCGGCCATTCGCTGGTGGTGATCGGCGGCTCCGGCACGGGCAAATCGGTGATGCTCAAATGCGTGCTGGGAATTTTGCGGCCGGATTCAGGGTCGATAAAAATCGAAGGCATCGAAGTGACGGGGCTGACGGGCAAGGCGCGCGACGATTACCTGCAGCATTTCGGCATGCTGTTCCAGGGCGGCGCTTTGTTCGATTCCCTGCCGGTGTGGGAAAACGTCGCCTTCGGCCTGATCCAGGGGCGCAACGTGGCGCGGGGACCGGCGCGCGACGTGGCGATCGAGAAGCTGGGGCTCGTTGGCCTCGGCCCCGAAGTGGCGAAGCTCTATCCGGCGGAACTGTCGGGCGGCATGCAGAAGCGCGTCGGACTGGCGCGTGCCATCGCCGCCGACCCGCAGATCATCTTCTTCGACGAGCCGACAACGGGGCTTGATCCCATCATGGCGGACGTCATCAACAATCTCATCGTCGATTGTGTGAAGCGGCTCGGCGCCACCACGATCTCGATCACCCACGACATGGCGTCGGCCCGCAAGATCGCCGACGACATCGCGATGATCCACAAAGGCCAGATCGTGTGGCAGGGGCCGGCGAAATCGATCGATACGAGCGGCAATCCGTACGTCGAACAGTTCATCAACGGGAGGGCCGAGGGGCCGATCCAGATGGACGTGCTGCGGCCTTAGTCGACGCGCGTGCATTTTCTGCTATGGTAGACGCCTTCAACTGGAAGCAAGTTATGGCAACGGAAGTTTTGGGGCGAATTGTGGTCGATCCGGAAGTTTTGGCGGGCAAACCGATCATTCGTGGGTCGCGCATCAGCGTAGAGATGGTGATTGGCCTGCTGGCGGATAATTGGTCCGAAGCCGATGTGTTACAGAACTATCCCACACTCACCAGGGACGACATCAGGGCGTGTCTCGCCTATGCACGCGACGCTGTCGCACAGGAAGCCGTTTATCCCAGCGCTGCGTGACCCATGCGCATCATGGCGGATGAGAACGTCGCCGGTGCCGTGGTGCGTGCGCTCCGGGCTGGCGGTCACGATGTCAATTGGATCGCGGAAACGGCGAAGGGTTCGCCGGATAGTTTTGTGCTCGCTATCGTGGTAAAAGAAAGTCGGATCCTTCTAACCCACGATAAGGAATTTGCCGCAGCCGCGGGGCGCCGGAATGTGCGCGGTTTGCAAGGGATCATACTGCTGCGACTCGATGGAATGGGTCCCGACGAGGTTGGCGAGTTCGTCACCCGCACATTGGGTTGTCGGACGGACTGGGTTGGCAAGCTTGCCATTGTCAAACCCAAGATCATTCGCATGAGAAACCTGGCCTAACAAAAAGGGCCGCTACGCGAGCGGCCCTTCCGTGAGTTCGTGCCGTGGTTCCAAGCCCCACGTTACGGCAATGCTCAGGCTGTGAAGCCGGCAACCCGCGCGAAACTTGAACCCGTCACTCTAAGCTCACTCGACATCGGATCACCTCCTTTCAATTGTTGAGACCGGCACCAATATGGCACGGCCCGGCGCAATCTCAAGTGATGATTTGCAGGAAAATGAGCAGTGTGGCGAGCCAGCCCACCGCAAAGGAAAGCGTGCGGACAAAAGGCATGCCCGAGATGAAGCCCAGATAGTGAACGACCCTGGCCCAGAAATAGATGATGGCCCACAGCGCCGTCGTCGCATTGGCCTCGCCGGCCAGATGGGCCACCAGCACCACGGCGGCGAAGGGCGCCAGATTCTCGACGGCGTTGGCATGGGCGCGCTTGGCCCTTGCCGCCCAAGTGGGCAGCGGATCGTTGTCGGCGCTGTAATCGAGCGTTGCCATGGCGCCCGATTTCATCATGCGCGCCAGTATATATGGAAGCCACATCAACAGCGTGATCGCCGCTGTCCAGGCCAGCATCCTCAGGTCTGTCGTCATCCGTTCCCCCTGTCCGGCGATGGTCGCCGCGGAACGTGAAATAGCACAAAACGGGCCGACGCGGAACGTTCGGCGCCTTGGCGCGTTAGTCGCATCGAACCACAGGAGGACGGACCATGGACAAGACCGATCGCAGCAAGTCGCAGCCGGAAGTGCTGGCAAAGTTCGGAGAAGCCGCTCGCGACCAGGATGGCAAGCCCGACAAGCCGGGTTTGCGCGCAACGCCCGAAACAGCACCGGTCGCCATGGAGCCGAAGCTGAAGCAGGAGGCCGCCACGAAGGTTCTGCGCGAAGGTGTGTTCCACCGCGACGAAGGTGCTGACGAAGCAATCGACAAGCTGCCCGACAGGATTACCAAGGACAAGAAATAGGAGTCACCGCCCTTACAACCGGACCGAAACCGTGCCGATGCGGGTATACGAGGCCTTAACCTCATCGCCCGGCATGGTTTCGAAGACGTCGGTGATGACACCTGTTGTCACCACGTCCCCCGCCTTCAAATGATGATCGCGGGCGAGGAGTTCGTTGGCGAGCCAGGTGAGCGCCTTCTCGGGGCCGCCCAGTGCATTGGCGCCGATGCCGGTATATTTCTCCACCCCGTTGACCGCCACGCGCACTTCGATCGCGGCATAATCGTCGCGAGCGAGCGGGGCCACGCCCTCGCCCAACACCAGCGCGTGGTTGAGGCTGCCGTCGGCCACATACCAATCCACGCTGTCGTCAAAACCGCCGGGCAACCTTGGATTGACGATCTCGATCGAGGGATGCACCGTTGCCACCGCGGCCAGAACGTCATCGACCGTGTAGGGGCGGCCGCGAGGGGCAAGGTCGCGGGCCAGTGTGAAAGCAATTTCAGGCTCGGTTGTACGAAAATTGCTTGCCAGGGTTTCGACCTTGGCGCCTGACCTGAAGAGGCGTTCCTTGTACACCGGACCCATGATGGGTGTTGGCGATTTGAGCGCGGCCTGCGCCTTCACGCTGGTGCAGCCGATCTTCCATCCCGCCGGCTGCCAGCCGAGGCGATCGCGCACCGCGCACTGGATGGCGAAGGCCTCGGCCGTGTCCTTGGGCTTGGCACCCGGATACTCTGTGAGCTTTTCGCCCGACAGCCGCGCCTGGGCCAGGGCTTCCACGATTTTCTGATGGGTCATGGCGATTCCTTTTTCAAACCTGACGATGTGTATTGGTAGAGCGCGCCGTTGTCGCTGAAAGTGGGGAGGCACAAGCCGACGATCTGCTCGCCCACCTCTTCCGCCGATGGCAGCGTGAGCGGATCCTCGCCCGGCATGGCCTGCGCCCGCATCTTCGTGGCCGTGGCGGGAGGATTGAAGCTATTGGCGCGCGCCGGCGTGGTGGCTATTTCGGCCGCGTAGGTTTTGACCATTGCCTCGAGGGCCGCCTTGGAAATCGAATAGGGTCCCCAGTAAGCCCGGCATTTTTGCGCGGCGGCGGAACTGACGAACACCGCCCGGCCCGCATCGGAGGCGCGCAGCAACGGATCGAGAGAGCGGATCAGCCGCCAGTTGGCGGTGACATTGATCGCCATGACATCGTCCCACAGACTTTGATCGACATGCGCCAATGGCGTGAGCTTGCCCAGGATGGCGGCGTTGCCCACGAGAATGTCGAGCTTTTTCCAGCGCTCGTGAATGGCGGCGCCCAGCCGGTCGATGGCGGCGAAATCCTTGAGGTCGGCGGGGACGAGCGTCGCCTGCCCGCCCGCCTGGCGGATTTCATCGTCCAGTTCGACGAGACCGCCTTGCGTGCGGGCCAGCGCCACCACATGGGCGCCTTCGCGCGCCAGGCCCAGAGCCACGGCACGGCCAATGCCGCGCGAGGCACCCGTGACAAGGGCAATGCGGCCGGCGAGCAGCGCCATGCCGCTCAGCCCGCCTCCGCCAGGAGCGACAACTGCTGCTTGCCGCGCTCCCCCGTCAAATCGCGAAGCGGTGTCGGATAATCGCCGGTGAAACAGTGGTCGGTAAATTGCGGGCGGTGCGCATTGCGGCCGTCGAAACCCACCGAGCGGTACATGCCGTCAATCGACAGGAAGGCGAGCGAGGACACGCCGATGAAGCGCCGCATCTCTTCGAGCGAATGCGTGGCGGCGAGCAGTGAATTCTGTTCCGGCGTATCAATGCCATAGAAATCGGGATAGCGGATCGGCGGGCTGGAAATGCGCATGTGCACTTCCCTGGCGCCCGCCTCATACAGCATCTGCACGATCTTGACAGAGGTGGTTCCGCGCACGATCGAATCATCCACCAGCACGACGCGCTTGCCCGCAACCACCGCGCGGTTGGCGTTGTGCTTGAGCTTGACGCCGAGCGAGCGGATGGTCTGCGTCGGCTCGATGAAGGTGCGGCCGACATAATGATTGCGGATGATGCCAAGCTCGAAGGGGATGCCCGCCTCGCGCGCGAAACCCAAAGCGGCGGGCACGCCCGAATCGGGCACCGGCACGACAACATCGGCTTCGACCGGCGATTCGCGCGCCGCCTGGGCGCCAAGCGCTTTTCTCACATCGTAAATCGACCGGCCGCCCAACATCGAGTCCGGCCTGGAGAAATAGATGTATTCAAAGATGCAGGGACGCGGCGCCTGCTTGGGGAAGGGCCAATGCGATCGCGGGCCGTCCTCGTCGATGACCACGACTTCGCCATTGGCTATCTCGCGCACGAATTTGGCGCCGATGATATCGAGCGCGCAGGTTTCCGAGCACAGGATATAGGCCCCGTTGAGCTCGCCCAGCATGAGCGGACGGATACCCAGGGGATCGCGGGCGCCGATCAGCTTCTTGTTGGTCAGCGCCACCAGCGCATAGGCGCCTTCGAGCGAGCGCAGGGCATCGATATAGCGCTCGATGATGCGGGGCTTCTGCGAGCGCGCCACCAGATGCAGGATCACCTCGGTGTCGGAGGTCGACTGGCAGATCGCCCCTTGCGCGATCAGTTCCTTGCGCAAAGTGAGGCCGTTGGTGAGATTGCCGTTGTGAGCGACGGCGAGGCCGCCCGCCGCCAGTTCGGCGAACAATGGCTGCACATTGCGGAGAATGGTTTCGCCGGTCGTTGAGTAGCGCACATGGCCCAGCGCCACGCGGCCACGCAGGCGGTCGATGATGTTGCGGCTGGAGAAATGATCGCCGACAAGGCCCATGCGGCGCTCGGTCTGGAAGCGTTCGCCGTCAAAGGAGACGATGCCCGCCGCCTCCTGCCCCCGGTGCTGCAGCGCATGGAGACCCAGAGCGGTCAGCGCCGCCGCGTCGTCATGGCCGTAGATGCCGAAAACCCCGCACTCCTCGCGCGGACGGTCCAGATCGAATTCATCGGATTGCATCATTGCTGATTGCTCTGGCCGAATGCGGGCTGGTCGGTGGACGGCTTGGCCCCCGTCCCTTCGATCAGATTGTCGAGGCCCTGCGCCTCATTGTTCTGGTAGCCCGGCTCCGTCGTGGCATCGGTCGATCCGGGGGCTGGCGAATTTTTCTGAAGCGCCGTGTTGTTGAGCGTCTCGGCGATGTCGGGCGGCATGAAGGTCAGGAGGATTTCCCCGGCCTGACGGATGAGCGGCAGGGTGCGGGCGTTTTTCACCCAGTTGTCCTGTTTGTCGTAAGGCAGCAGCCAGCCGTAGAAAAGATAGGCGATGGCGACCAGGACGAAGCCACGGGCCAGTCCGTAAAGGAAACCCAGGGTGCGGTCGAAAGCACCCGCCGAACTGTCCACCACATAGTCCGATATCCTGACGCTGACGACCGAGACGATGATCAGCACAAGGATGAACACGATGGCCCCCACCGCGACCTGGGCCAGTACCGGCTTGTCGACATAGGGCAGCACGAGATCGGTGAGGGGCTGCTGCTTGATGGCGAAATAGGCGGCCAGCGCCGCCAGTCCCCAGGCCACCAGCGAGAGCACCTCGCGGGTGAAACCGCGCATCAGGGCCAGCAGTCCCGAGATGAGCATGATGCCGAAAAGAATGAGATCGAGAATTTCAAAGGGCATTGCTGAGTCCTGTGCCGCGCGCTGTCCGTGTTATAGGCAGCTTTGCGCGGCGGTTCTAGGCCCTCGCGCGAAGGGTTCGGCGAGGATGCCTCCCGGCAGCGGCGCCCCTACCCCGGTCGTTCCTGGAAATGTGAGCGGCAGGCCGCGCCTCGAGCGCACCGCCAGGTAGGCCCAGGCTTCGGCCTCCATGGCGTCGCCGTCGAAGCCTGCCTGTTCGGCCGTCAACACTTGGGGCATGAGGCCGCGGATCACATCCATGAGTGCAAGGTTGTGGCGTCCCCCACCGCAGATGATCCAGCTTGCGGGAGGCTCGGGGAACCAGGCCTGAGACATGGCGAGCGTGGTGGCAGTGACGGTGACCAGTGTCGCCGCACCATCGGCGGAACTTAAGTGACGGAGATCGAGCGACGCAAAAGCGTTGCGGTCGAGCGATTTGGGCGGCGGTGATTCGAAAAACCCGTCACCGGTGAACTGGGCCACCACGGAGAGGTCGGCGCGGCCCGTCGCGGCAAGGGCACCACCCTCATCGCGCGCGGCGCCGGTTCGTTGCAGCATCCAGTCGTCGATCAGGGCATTGCCGGGGCCTGTGTCGAACGCAAGAAGTGCTCCGTCGCGGCCGATCCAGGTGACATTGGCGACACCGCCGATATTGGCGAAGACGATGGGGCGCTGCTTCAGCGCCGCGGCCAGTGCGCGGTGGTACACCGGAACAAGCGGCGCGCCTTGCCCCCCGGCGGCGATGTCGGCGGCGCGCATGTCGTACACAACGGGCTTGCCCAGCGCTTTCGCCAGCATCTCTCCATTGCCCAACTGCACCGTCAGTCTTTTCTCCGGCCGATGCAGCACAGTCTGGCCGTGGAAGCCGATCAGGTCTATTTTACCGAGGCTTATCCCCGTGTCCTGACAGAATGAATCGACGGCGGCGGCGTGCCAGCGGGTCAGCTCGGCTTCGATTGCGCGGAGGCTTTGCGGGAGA
>JANLYR010000108.1:0-10151 GCA_031365765.1 Hyphomicrobiales bacterium
GGCAAATCCTGGATAGTTTTCGACGTCGGTGGTGATCGTGAGTTGTCCGCCCGGATGCGTGCCCTGGATGAGAACCGGGCTCAACATCGCGCGCGCGGCATAGATGGCGGCAGTATAACCGGCGGGTCCCGATCCGAGGATGAGGAGGCGGGCATGACGGGAGGGCATGGCGAAATCCAATTGGCTATGTGAAAACAACATAGCTCAAAATCAGCCGATCACAAGCCCGGACAAGGCTTTGTGAACAGGGCCCCAGATATTGTTTAACCGCTGGACGCCGCCAGTGTCCCTGGCTCCGGAGCCGGCACCGCCATGATTTTGAGGGCGAGATCGGCCACCACATCGGTTATCGGCTGAGCCTTGCCGAAATAGTAGCCCTGCATAATGCGGCATCCGAGTTCACTCAGCGCCTGTATCTGCGCGTCGGTTTCCACGCCCTCCGCCACAACCTCCATGTCGAGATCGCGGCCAATGCCCAGAACGGCCCTTATGACCGCCTGGTTGGCCTTCTGCTCGAACATGCCGGCGATAAAAGACCGGTCGATCTTGACCTCGGTCAGTGGAAATTTTTGGAGGTAGCTCAGCGATGAATACCCGGTGCCAAAATCGTCGAGCGCGATTTGCGCACCCAAGTCGCGCAAACGTCCGAGCAGGCTTCTAGCGCCATCGGAATTGGAAACCAAAACCGATTCGGTGATCTCGAAAACGATGCAGCAAGGATCGACACCGGTTCGCTCGATGGTGGTGGCAATGTGTTCGAAGAGGCCGGCTGACCGAAGCTGATTTGCCGAAACATTGATGCCCATTCGGATCCCTGGCGGCAGCAGGGCCAAATCCTCACATGCACGTGAAATGACCCAGGCTCCGATGTCGGTCATCAATCCGGTTCGCTCGGCGAGAGGTATGAAAACATCCGGCGGGATGGGTCCCAGCACGGGGTGGTTCCATCTTATCAGTGCTTCATAACCCGTGATGCGGTTTTCCCTGCATTCAACGATGGGCTGATAGTGGAGCTCGAACGTTTGCGCTTCGGCGGCTGAGCGCAGCTCCCTTTCGAGGTCTTTCTGACGCTGCAGCAGGGAACTGAGCTCGGCACTGTATATTTGGTAGCCGTTGCGCCCCGCCGATTTCACTTCGTAGAGTGCCAGATCCGAATGGCGCAATAATTCCTCGGCACTGCCTGCATCGGCTGGAAAAGCCGCGACACCAACACTGGCTCCGATTGTGATCTGGCGGCCACCAGCCGGAATGGGCTTGCACAAAGAAGCGACGATCGTGTTGGCGGTTGCGGCCTGTTGTGCGACCGCTTCGGGGCCACTGTCGAGGATGGCGAATTCATCGCCACCGAGACGGGCCACCAAACCGGTGTCGCCCGCAATGTCCTGCAGCCTTTGAACGACGCTTTTCAGGATTTCGTCACCAACCGCATGTCCCACCGAGTCGTTCACTTCCTTGAAGTGGTCGAGGTCGATGGTAAAGAGCGCGCAACCTTTCATCCCGGGCCGGGTATCCTCATCCAGCCGCCGCAGAAAGCGGAACCGGTTGGCGGCGCCGGTCAGGCTGTCAATGTTGGCCTGGCGTTCGATCTCACCCAGATTGGCCATGCGCTCGGTGGCATCGAGGAGGGTGCCTTCGACAAAGATCGGCTTGCCGTCCGCATCGCGGACATACCACGCGTTCTCGGTAATCCAGAGTTTTTCGCCTGTCTGGTGGCGATAGACCTCCGAAACAAGGTCCTTTACCCGGCCATTCGTTTCCATAAGGCGCCGGAACTCGTCGGCTCTGGTCGGATCCACATACCAGTTCCAGGGATTTGCAGTCACCGCGCCGATGTGAAGTTCTTCGCTGTCATAGCCATTGAGGGCCGCCAGTGCAGGGTTTGCCCGCACCGGCATGCC
Organism: Hyphomicrobiales bacterium; assembly: GCA_031365765.1. GTDB lineage: Bacteria > Pseudomonadota > Alphaproteobacteria > Rhizobiales > Aestuariivirgaceae > Aestuariivirga. Next base: position 1,899 of record JANLYR010000108.1, read on the forward strand.
GTCGAGCGTGTCGCGATAGATCCCGTAAACCGCATTGTCAAAGAGGCTGCGATACTCGGACTCGGCTTGAAGCCTCGCCCTTTCCTGCATTGCCTGCGCACTGATGTCTTCGATCAAAAGAAAACTTCCGCCGGACGCGGTCGGGCAATGGGTGAGCTTAACTATCCGTCCCCCATCAAAGCAAAGAATGTCGCCATCATCCTGCGCCGGCGCGGAGTCAAGATGCCGCGCAAGCATCTCAGCCGGAAATGGCGTTCGATGAAATTCCTCAGGCAGTTCAAGCAATTCGACCGCCCTTGGATTGCAGACAGCTACCGTGCCAGCGGCGTCCGTGACGATGAGGCCGTGGGGCAGGGCATTCAGCACCGGAGCCAATTGCCAATCGCCAGAAGCAGTTGAGGAAAGGGAAGACTCCATAACGGCAGGCTATCACCGGCTGCTTGCTTAAAGATGAAGCAAGTCGCACGCGCCCTTGCTATCTTTTAAACGAATCCTTTACATATTCCGGACTTTCCCTTGCAGCACCCCGACACCCTACCCGCATCTGGCTGGACTGGCATCATCGCCTCAGCGGCCACGGCCGTCGTCGTTGGTTTTGCATCAACCATCCTGCTCATTATGGAAGCGGCGCGGGCGGTGGGCGCAACACCCGCCCAGCAGGCTTCATGGGCCGCCGCTCTGTGCATCGGCATGGCCGTCACGTCGTTTATTCTCTCATGGCGCACCAGAATGCCGGTCATCACAGCCTGGTCAACGCCCGGGGCGGCGCTCATTGCCACCAGCGGGGCAGGCATCGCTTATGATCAAGCGCTCGGTGCATTTGTCGTGGCCGGAGCCCTCATGTGCCTGACCGCTTTTGTCACGCCCCTGGCCCGCGCTATCGAACGCATCCCTTCGCCCCTTGCGGCGGCCATGCTGGCTGGCATCCTGCTTCGCTATACGTTGGGCGTCCCTGCTGCAGCGATCGACCAACCCTTGTTGGTGCTCCCGCTCATTGCCATTTTCTTTGCGCTTCGATTGAGCTTTCCGCTCTACGCCGTTCCCGCTTCCATTGTGCTGGGTGTCGCCATGGCGGGGATAAGTGGCGGCTTCATGAGTGCGTGCTGCAGCTTCGGATTGACCCGTTTTGAATGGGTAACACCAGCTTTCAATGCCGCGACGATCATGAGCCTGGGACTGCCACTTTTCCTGGTCACAATGGCGGGGCAGAACCTCCCGGGTTTTGCCGTATTGCGTGCCGCAGGCTACCCGCCCCCGGTCAAGCCCTTGCTGTTTGTCACCGGGGTGGCGACAGTCATTCTAGCCCCGTTTGGAGGTTTTGCGTTCAATTCGGCGGCAATCACCGTGGCGCTTGTAACAGGCCCCGACTGCCACCCCGATCCGGCTAGACGCTGGCTGGTGGCCTGGCCCTATCTTTTCCTTTATACTGCGGTTGGGCTGTCTGCGGCGAGCTTCATTGGCATCCTCGGCGCACTGCCGGCGCCCCTCATTACGGCGATTGCCGGTCTTGCACTCTTTGCACCTCTCACGGCCGGGATCGCAAATATGGTGAAGGACCCGCGGGATATCGAAAGCGCCGCGGTCACCTTCCTCGTCACCGCCTCCGGCATAACGGTCGGTGGGGTGGATTCCGCCTTCTGGGGCCTTATTGCCGGGCTGATTTTATTCGGCGCCCGGCATTTGAAGGAACTGAGCCATCGATGAGCGATATTGCGATGTTTCACCATACTCGGATGCAAGCGTTGTGAGTGGCGGCTTGGGGGCGCACAGCAAGGAGCCTCAGAAGGAGATGACGATGCGACACAACAAACTTGCCCTCATCCTTGCCGTCCTTTCGGGAGCCTGGGTCACGCCCGCTTTTCCCTACACCGCCGTTCCTATCGGCACTTTTGCCACACCAGTTGACATCAGGGTTGGGCCGGGAAGGCCGGGCCATCTGTATGTCGTGGAGAAACCGGGGCGCATCGTGCTTCTGCGCCACGAAGTTGCGACCGCCAAGCCGTTTCTGGACATTTCGTCACTGGTTATCGACGCGGGCGAGCGGGGATTGCTGTCGCTCGCGTTTCCGGCCGACTACGATACTTCCCGTCGCTTTTACGTTCTTTTCGTCAACAAGCTGGGCAATGTCGAGATCGATGAATTCCGCCGCTCCAGTTCGAATGACCTGATTGCCGATTTCAGCTCGCGCCGGATCATTCTGGTGGTGCCGCATGCCGGGGCTTCCAACCACAATGGCGGCCAACTGAGTTTCAGCTCCGACGGGCTTTTGTTCATTTCCATCGGTGACGGAGGCACCGGCGGCGACGCGGCGCTCAACCTCGAATCGCTGTTGGGCAAACTGTTGCGCATCAATCCGTTGCCGGCCGGCACGAGTGCCTACCAGATTCCGCCCGGCAATCCCTATGTCGGCCGTGGGGGCCGAGATGAAATCTATGCCTATGGGTTGAGGAACCCCTGGCGCGCCGCCGTTCAGGGCAACATCATTTCAATCGGCGACGTCGGTCAGGCGCAGCAGGAAGAAGTCGATATGCTGACGATCACGGGAGCCAAGGGCGTCAATTTCGGCTGGCCGGAATATGAGGGTAACCGGCTGAACGATCCGACGCGTCCTGGCCCCGACGCGCCGACCTTTCCTATTTTCACCTATGCCCACACAGGCGGGCGCTGTGCCATCATGGGAGGATATCTGGTTCGCGACCAGGGGTTGCCAGCGTTGCGGGGGCGTTATCTTTACGGCGACCTGTGTACGGGGGAAATACGGAGCTTCATACCCCATGTCGGCATTCAGGCGGCGGCAGGCGATGCACCGCTAGGTGTCACCATTCTGGGTCTGAACACGTTTGGAACAGGAATTGGCGGACAGACCTATATCGCCGGAGGGAACACGCTGTACAGGCTGGAACCCTAAGCTACAGCCAGTTCACTTTAAGGATTTCATAGCTCTTGCCGCCGCCCGGTGTCGCCACCTCGACGCTGTCGCCCATCTTTTTGCCGATAATGGCGCGGGCGATGGGCGAGGCGACAGAGATCTTGCCTTTCTTAACGTCGGCCTCGAATTCGCCAACGATCTGGTAGGCGGCCTCTTCCTCGCTATCCTCGTCGACCAGTGTCACCTTGGCGCCAAACATGACGGTTTCACCCGACAGTTTGGAAATGTCGATCACGTCGGCCCGGCTGATTTTGTCCTCAAGCTCGGCGACGCGCGCTTCGGCCCAGCCCTGCTGTTCCTTCGCCGCATGGTATTCGGCATTCTCCGAAAGATCGCCGTGCGAGCGCGCCTCCTCGATCGCCCGAATGATGCGCGGCCGTTCCACGGACTTCAGGTGCCTAATCTCTTCCAGCATGGCCACGTGGCCTTCGGCTGTCATCGGTACTTTTTCCATGAGCTTCGTCCAGTTTCTGCCAATTCCAGCCAGTCCTCCGGTTTCACCCGAACGCCCAAGCCACAATGCGTGATCGCGAAAATGACGTCCGGCCCGCGCTTGCGCGACAGGCCGGGCAGGAAACAAGATGGAGCAAAGACGGCCCGAATTCAAGAGGAATGGGGGGAAGGGTACGGTTGCGTCAAAAATACGCCTGTAGCGGCTTCACTTCCAATTTTCCGTCGCGTTGCGCGGCGATCGCCTTGATCACACTGAGGATGCCGGGGAGGGTGGTGTAATAGGGGACTTTCTGCAAAAGCGCCGTCTGCCGGATAGGTTTTGAGTCCGACTGCGAGGAGCGGGTTTCGGTGGTGTTCAGCACCAGCTGGATCTGGCCGTTCTTGATCGCGTCCACCACATGGGGCCGGCCTTCCAGCACCTTGTTGATCTTGGTCGATGGAACGCCCTTGTCCTCGAAATAACGCTGGGTGCCGCCCGTCGCCACGATGGCAAAGCCCATCTCGACCAGTTTCCGGATCGCCGGCAGCACCTTGGGCTTGTCCTGGTCGCGCACCGAAATGAACACCGTACCGGCGCGCGGCATCCGCATTCCGGCACCCAGCTGGCTCTTGGCGAAGGCCATGTCATAACTGGCGTCGATTCCCATCACCTCTCCGGTCGAGCGCATTTCTGGGCCCAGCAGCACATCCACGCCAGGAAACCGATTGAAGGGAAAAACCGCTTCCTTGACAGCGACATGCTGGAGTTTTTTGCGGATCAGATTGAAACTCGCCAGCGACTCCCCCGCCATCACCCTGGCGGCGATCTTGGCTACGGGTAGGCCGATGACTTTGGCCACGAATGGTACCGTGCGCGAGGCGCGCGGATTGACTTCGAGGACATAGATATCGCTTCCCTGGATGGCGAACTGGACATTCATCAGGCCCACCACCTTAAGCGCCAGCGCCATCACTTTCGTCTGCCGTTCGAGTTCGAGGATGATCGCCGGTTTGAGCGAATAGGGTGGAAGAGAACAGGCGGAGTCACCCGAATGGATGCCCGCTTCCTCGATATGCTCCATGACCCCGGCGATGAAGACATCCTTGCCATCCGAGATCGCATCGACATCGACCTCGATGGCGTTGGAGAGGTAGCTGTCGATCAGCACCGGTGAATTGCCCGACACCACCACCGCTTCCGTGATGTAGCGGGCGAGCTGGGCCTCGTCGCGCACGATCTCCATGGCGCGGCCGCCCAGCACATAGGATGGCCTTATCACCAAAGGGAAGCCGATCCGTCTAGCGATGGTCTTTGCTTCGGCTGCCGAGCGCGCCATGCCGTTGACCGGCTGGCGGAGCTTTAGTTTCTTCAGCAGCTTGGCGAAGCTTTCGCGGTTTTCTGCAAGGTCGATGGCGCTTGGCGTGGTACCGAGGATCGGCACGCCCGCCTTTTCCAGAGCCGCCGCCAGTTTCAATGGCGTCTGGCCACCGAACTGCACGATGACGCCTTTCAAGGTGCCGTTCGACTGTTCGGCGTAAATGATTTCCAGCACGTCCTCGACGGTGAGGGGCTCGAAATAGAGCCGGTCCGACGTGTCATAGTCGGTCGATACCGTTTCCGGATTGCAGTTGACCATGATCGATTCATAGCCCGCGTCATGCAGCGCGAAACAGGCATGGCAGCAGCAATAGTCGAATTCGATACCTTGGCCGATGCGATTGGGTCCGCCGCCGAGAATGATCACCTTCTGCCGGCTGGAAGGAAACGCCTCGTCGCTTTGGTCATAGGCTGAATACATATAGGCCGTGGGCGAGGCGAATTCGGCGGCGCAGGTGTCGATCCGTTTGTACACCGGGCGGACGCCGAGCTTATGCCGATGCGCGCGGACCCTGTCCTCGCTCGCCTTCACCAGCTCGCCCAGCCTGGCGTCGGAAAATCCCATGGCTTTCAGGCGCCGCAGGTTATCGGCATCCTTAGGGATGCCGCGCTCGCGGACCGTTTGTTCCATCGCCACCAGCTCCTCGATCTGGCGCAGAAACCACGGATCGTATTTGCAGCTCTGGAAAATGAAATCGACGCTCGCCCCCATGCGGAAAGCCTGGGCGATCTTCAGGATTCGATCGGGTGTCGGCGTGCCCAGGGCAGCCCGCATGGCGTTCTTATCGTCGCCTTCGCCCGCCCCCGCTATCTCGATTTCGTTGAGGCCGGTCAGTCCGGTTTCGAGGCCACGGAGGGCCTTCTGCAGGCTCTCCTGGAAGGTGCGTCCGATCGCCATGACTTCGCCCACCGATTTCATCGCGGTGGTGAGAATGGGCTCGGCGCCGGGGAACTTCTCGAATGCGAAACGGGGGATTTTCGTCACCACGTAATCGATGGAGGGCTCGAAGGCGGCGGGTGTGGCACCGCCCGTGATGTCGTTGGCGAGTTCATCCAGCGTATAGCCGACAGCCAGCTTGGCGGCGATCTTGGCGATGGGAAAGCCGGTGGCCTTGGACGCAAGTGCAGAAGAGCGCGAAACGCGGGGGTTCATTTCAATCACCACAAGCCGCCCGTCGGCCGGGTTGACGCCGAACTGCACATTGGAGCCGCCGGTCTCGATGCCGATTTCGCGCAATACCGCGATCGAGGCGTTGCGCATCACCTGATATTCCTTGTCGGTGAGCGTAAGCGCAGGGGCTACCGTGATCGAATCGCCAGTATGGACGCCCATCGGATCGACATTCTCGATCGAGCACACGATGATGCAGTTGTCGGCTTTGTCGCGCACCACCTCCATCTCGTACTCTTTCCAGCCCAACACCGATTCCTCGATCAGCACTTCGGCGGTCGGCGACGCATCTAGGCCTTTCTCCACAATGTCGAGAAATTCCTCGCGGTTGTAGGCGATGCCGCCGCCCGTGCCGCCCAGCGTGAAGGACGGCCGGATTATGCAGGGAAGACCGATTTCCAGCATGGCTTCGAACGCTTCGACCATGGCCTTGTTGCGGTATTTTTTCAGCCGTACCTGCTCTCCGGCGGCCCAGCGCGATTCGAATTCGGGATCGTCCGTCCGCTGCTCGCGAGCGTAGAGATCACGGTCGGCCTCTTTCGCCGCAGAGGCATTGGCCAGCATGGAGCGGGGTGTCTCGAGCCCGATCCGTTTCATTGCCTCGCGAAACAGTTCGCGGTCCTCCGCCATGTCGATGGCTTCGGCTTTCGCGCCGATCATCTCGACGCCGAACTTCTCAAGCACCCCCATCTTGTTGAGCGACAGGGCGGTATTGAGCGCTGTCTGTCCGCCCATGGTTGGCAGCAGCGCGTCGGGCCTTTCTTTCTCGATGATGCGGGCCACGACTTCCGGGGTGATCGGCTCGATATAGGTGGCGTCCGCCAGGTCCGGATCGGTCATGATCGTGGCCGGATTCGAATTGACGAGGATGATCCGGTAGCCCTCGGCCTTCAAGGCCTTGACTGCCTGGGTTCCGGAATAATCGAACTCGCAAGCCTGGCCGATGATGATCGGTCCCGCCCCGATGATGAGGATGGAAGAAATGTCGGTGCGTTTTGGCATGTGGAGGGCTTCCCTACACAATCGATCATGAGAATCCAAGCGCTGCTTGACGGGCGGCCCTGCGGCGTCGGAAAGCATCACCGAACCTGCTGTGGAGAACCCTCATGCGCCTGACCGATTTCAAAGTGTTGTCCTTCGACTGTTATGGAACGCTCATCGACTGGGAGAGCGGCATGATCGAGGCGCTGCAACCTCTTACCAGCAAGGCTCCGGGGATTTCCCGCGATGTCGTTCTGGAAACGCATGCGCGGCATGAGGCCTCGCAGCAGATTTTCACGCCGTCAAAGTCATACCGAGAGCTTCTCCCGGTCGTTTACAAGCGTATGGCGGAGGAATGGGGTATCACCGTATCCTGGGACGATTGCCTTGCCTATGGCCAATCGGTGGGGAACTGGCCGGCCTTTCCAGATTCGGCGGAAGCTCTTGCCTATCTCAAGAAGCATTACAAGCTGGTGATTCTTTCAAACGTGGACAATTCGTCATTCGCACTGAGCAATCGCCGGCTGGGCGTCACTTTCGATGCCGTCATCACGGCGGAGGACGTTGGCTCCTACAAGCCAGCGCTTCGCAACTTTGAATACATGTTGGAGAAATTGGGCGGAATGGGATTGGGGAAGAAGGATTTTCTGCATACCGCCGAAAGCCTGTTCCACGATCACGGCCCGGCCAACGCGATGGAAATGGCGTCGTGCTGGATATTTCGGCGTCACGACAAAACGGGGTCGGGTGCAACGGTTCCGCTGCCCATTCGGCCCAAAACGGATTTCAAGTTTTTATCCATGGCGCAGTTGGTGGAGGCGCACAAGGCAGAGCGGAAAGCTCAGACTTCGTAGCAGGTGACGGCGGCGCAGGGTTCGACGGTGATGTTGCCCTGGAGTGGCCAGGCCTGATTTTTCTGGATAACCGTCACATTGCCGTGCAGCCGATCAGGCGGGCTGTTGTTGCTGGCGAAGGCGCCCGCCGACAGGAAGAGGATAGTGAGGGTGGCCGTTGCAATCATCATTTTCATTTTAAATTCTCCCGCCTTTTCAAACAACTTGCGACCGACTTGGTTGCATCACGTTTTTGTAATTGGCGCTGAACCTTCGATTTGTTTGGCGTTTAGAATAGTGTCTCTACTTAAAGAAAAAGGCTCCGAATTTCGGAGCCTTTTAAGTTTAGAGCGGCGTTTGCAGGGGATGGGGGGATGCCGCTCCGGGGAAAGGGGAAATTAGGTGTTCGACTCGCTGCAATCCTCGGTGTTGCAGTCCTCGACGACCAGCGGACCATAAATCGGAAACGCCTGGTTCTTCGTGACGACCGTCACATTCTTGCCGGACAGATCAAATTCATCTGCGGTCG
>JANLYR010000151.1:0-4853 GCA_031365765.1 Hyphomicrobiales bacterium
GGTCCAGGCTCCGTTGCCTACGTAGCATCGAACGAGTTGCACGGATGGAAGAATGTTGGATCCGGCAGAGCCAAATATTTCGTTTTGGCTTACGGGCCCAAGAAATAAATTTTAGACTGACGTTTAAACAACAAAGGAAAAATCAGGGAATGCCAGTTTCATTGAAGGACCAGGTAGTGCTGGTTATCGGAGCATCCAGCGGAATCGGAGCGGCAACGGCCCGCATCTTCGCCGAGGCCGGGGCGGACCTCGCCCTCGCTTGGTATCCGCCGGACGGGCACGACATCGAACCCGTGCGAAAGGCCGTGGAGAAATCGGGCCGCAGGGCGGTGGTCGCGGAGGTTGACGTTACCAAGTCTGCCGATGTCGATGCGTTGGCGGCGCGCGCGGCACGTGAGCTAGGCGGCCTGCACATTGTTGTCGCAAATGCCGGAATTGCCCGCAGGCGCGAACTTGCCGATCTCGACGATGCGGCCTTCAATCAGGTTCTCGACGTGAATTTGAACGGCGCCTGGCGGTGCTTCCGTGCCGGCATTCCGCACATGCAGCGCGCCGGCTTCGGCCGGCTCCTTGCTACGTCTTCGGTCGCGGGAACCGTGTCTGCCTGGCCGCAACATCCGCACTATACGGCCTCGAAGGCGGGGCTGGTCGGCCTTGTCCGCTCGCTCGCCGTGGAATACGGGCCAAGCGGCATCACCGCCAATGCCGTCGCTCCCGGCGTCATCCGGACACCGCAGGCGCTTGACCCTATCAATTCGCTCGGGCCAGCGGGCGTCGATGCGGTCGCCGCCAAGATCCCGACCAGGCGGGTCGGCACCCCGGAAGACATCGCCTACGTCTACCTTTTTCTTGCAAGCGCCGAAGCCGCCTACGTAAACGGGCAATGCCTCGTCGTGGATGGCGCGCGCAGCCTCGCGGGCCTCGATTGACAATTCGCTTTCTATAACCAAGGAGCCACTCCCATGCCGGTCACCCCACCCTACAGGCCGCACGACGCCCAGTTCTTCCGCCAGACGGACCTCGACGGCGTACCGGGCGGGCCGCGCGAGCTGGTCGGCTACGGCGAGCACCTCCCCCACGTACGCTGGCAGAACGATGCCAAAGTGGCCGTCAACATCGTCGTCAATTACGAGGAGGGCTCCGAGAAGACCTATGCCATGGGCGACGAGGTCAACGACGGCATGTACGAGTTGCCGTTTGCGGTCGACGGTCAGCGGGACCTTGCGGTCGAGTCCATGTATGAGTACGGCTCGCGATCCGGAATCTGGCGGATGTTCCGGGTCTTCGACACGGCGGGCATTCCGGTCACGATTTTCGGCGCGGCCGTGGCGATCGAGCGCAATCCGGCGGTTGGGGCGAAAATCGCAAAGCGCGGCGACGACATCGTCGGTCACGGCTTCCGTTGGAGCAACCACTTCGAGATGAACCGTGACGAGGAGCGCGAGGCGATCAAGCGCGCCATTGTCTCGCTGCAGAAGACGACGGGTTCACGGCCGCTCGGCTGGTATTGTCGCGAGATGAGCGTCAACACCCGCGAGCTCGTCGCCGAGGAAGGCGGCTTCCTCTATGACTCCGATTGCTACAGCGACGACCTGCCCTACTGGACCAAGGTTCACGGCAAGAACCATCTCGTGGTCCCCTACACGCTCGTCACCAACGATGCGCGCTACATCCTGGGTACCGGTTACGGCAGCCCGCAGGACTTCTACGAGCAAGCCAAGGCCTGCCTCGACCGGTTGCGCAATGATGGCGACGATGCCGGGCGGGTGATGTCGATCGGCCTGCACCCGCGCATCACAGGCAATCCGGCGCGCTCCGACGGCCTCGCCCGCTTCATCGCGTACGCTCAGGGCTTCAAGGATGTCGTCTTCATGCGCCGGCTCGACATCGCTAAGATGTTCATGAAGCAGGTCCCCGCGCCTTGATGAGGGTGCAGGGAAGGGCGGGCGTCGCCATGAGGTGCAGCGGGCGGGTCAGGCTCCGCCCGCGTCAACCTTCGCCCAAGAACGGGCGCTTCACCCAGCCTTCGTCAAAGGGTGTCATCGTCTCCAAGGTGACCTTCATGTCCGAAAACCTCCAGGTTCCGCCTTCCTTGCGATAGCGCTCCGCGTAGAGGCTAGCCATCCAAATCGCTTTGGGACCGTCAGGCGTCGCGAGCGTGCATGGCTGCCAAAGATACCACGAGCCCTTCGCGTTGACCAAATCACTGTCGACCTCGATGACTGGGTTGATCATGTAGTGCATCGCCCAAGTGATATCCTTGGAGACGCCGGCAAAGAAATCGCAGATGGCGCGGCGCCCAACATGGCGGCCAAACCGTCCGCCCTCCCAGACGGCATCCTCGGTAAACAGCGGACCCATGGCATCGGGCGAATAGCCCATGTCGCAGATTCTGGCGTATCGCGCCTTGAGGTGCCGGATATCCTCGGCCGCCTGCAGCTTTCCCAGTCGAACTTCGATGTCGCTCACGTCAACACTCCCGCCACACGATTCCGTCCTCCCGACCCGCCTCAAGGCTGATCCCAGAACGGGCGCTTCACCCAGCCCTCGGCGAAGGGTGAGATTATCTCCACGGTAAGCTTCACGTCCGAAAACTTCCAGCTTCCGCCTTCATTGCGATAGCGATCCGCATAAATCCCAGTCAGCCAAACGGCTTTGGGACCGTCAGGGGTTGCAAGCGTGCATGGCTGCCAGAGAAGCCAGGAGCCCGTGGCATTGATCAGACCATCGTCGACCTCGACGATGGGATTGATCATGTAGTGCTTTGCCCAAATGATCTGCGTGGAGATGCCGGCAAAGTAGTCGCAGATGGCGCGGCGCCCAACATGGTGACCAAACCGTCCGCCTTCAAAGACGGCATCCTCCGTGAACAGCGGACCCACGGCATCGGGCGAATAGCCGGTGTCGCAGATTTTGGCGTATCGCGCCTTCAGGTGCCGGATATCCTCGGCCGCCTGCAGCTTTCCCAACTGGATTTCGATGTCGTTCATGTCAAGTTGCCCTGTGTCTCTTGGTCAGCGACCTGCCCGCGTTGCCAGCGCCGCATATTGAACCCTGCATGACCAGTCCTCTTCGGGTGGTCCGAGGCGAATGCCAGTTCTGGCAGTGTCCGGTCCCGACATCTACTTGCCTTTTTGGCAACCGCCAAACAAGTGTCGGATTGAAGAGGACCGTTCGATTGTGATTTGAGTGAGGTTTTTGGTTCTGACATTTGATAGCTCCCGTACGGTTAACGGGAATCAGACGTGAAATTCGCTCCATTCGGACTTGGGCGGCTGCTCCGCCACAGCGAGCATGTCCCTCGGAACCGCCCCAGGCGACGAATGGAACATCGCATCGTCCAGAATCTTTTGCTTGCTGCCTACCCTAGACTTATTCCGCTTGCCGTCGTCTTGCAGACACACCCCGAAATACAATTGATCGGTATGATCATTCAGCTCGTTATGTCCACTTTCTCGGCAAAGCGAATTTGGCAGGATACGACTGTCTCGGCTTCTCGAATTGAAAGTTGGGTCACAAGGGTGGGTCCTGGCCACCATGGACCGGAACAGGTGGTCGCCATCGACTGGAAACGCTGGTCGCCATCTACCGGATTCACCGGTCGCCATGCACCGGAGTGCGCAGCCTATCCGTCGGTTTCGATTGCGTGGTGCCGCGACGGCTACTCACCATCAGGGCCACCGCCGCGCACGTCCCCTCCTCTCCCGGTACGACGAGGAAAGGTTTAGGGTTAGCGGCGACTTCTTGTTCGAATAATAAGTTTGCACCGGCCGTTGCCCGGAATTGGTTCAGGCAGCTGTTAGAGGGGCCATAGCGCGTGACGATCGAAGTGGAATTTGCTGGCTACAGTGCAAGGGTTGCGCCCGCACTCGATGACCGGTGGAACACTGTGCTGCCCATTCGCATAGGTCGAATTCCTTCTCATTTGCCCGAACCAGACTTTTACGTGTTGGTCGACGATGCCGATGTTAAGCCTGTCATCCGGTTGGACGTGTATATTCGGAACGACGAAGCCGATTACGGGTGCACAGCAATCATCTGGCGCCAATGGACCGCTATCGGCTTTGGAAGCCGGACAATCCTGATCTCGCTTCGTGATCAACTCCAGCAGGAGATCACCGTCAGCAATGACTACTTCAGCGCCTTCGTTCCGGAATCTCAATTCCTGATTGTATGCTTCGGGACAGGTTTGGTTCGCATCGAACCCGATGGCGTCGCCTTGTGGAAGAATGACCAACTGGGCATCGACGGAGTGATCGTTAGCCAGATCGAGGGAGACGTGATCCTTGGGAATGGCGAATGGGACCCGCCGGGCGGCTGGCGCCCCTTCAAGGTATCTCTGAAAACGGGGCGAGCACTCGAAATCTCCGATTGAATAGGGCATTGGCATCAGTTCGTCAGAACTGGTACCCTTCATCGCCTACTCTTCGACCACGACCGGGCCTCGCGGAACTTGTCGCCGGTCTTGAGGCAGTCGCGCCTTCGGTAGGCCACTCAACAAGCCCGGTATCAGAGTTGCTACCAGCCGGGCAGGTATCACAGACGAGACGACCCCTGGTGACACTATGGAGCTTCGGCGAAAATTTGTTTCGTGGACCATTTATCTGAGCCGTTTGTCGGTGGTGCCCTTACGGCCCCCGGCAGGCCCGAGGTCCAAATCGAACGGAGCTGATTTTAAGGTGAATGAGTGTTACCTGCCGCCTTTACCGCTGCGGCGGGAAATGCGACGCAGGCCGAGAAGTGCTTACTATGTGCTTACTGACGCAAAAGTCGAACTTCGAACTCTGAGCTAACCCATTGACTTTATTGGTGCCGGCTACAGGATTTGAACCTGTGACCCCCTGATTACAAAT
>JANLYR010000446.1:0-9026 GCA_031365765.1 Hyphomicrobiales bacterium
GCGGTCGAATGAACCGCCACCGTCTGGATGCCGAGTTCGCGGCAGGCGCGCAGCACCCGGAGGGCGATTTCGCCCCGGTTGGCGATAAGGATCTTTTCGAACATCGGTTACTCGATCACGCAGAGCACTTCGCCGAACTCCACCGGCTGCCCGGTCTCGACCAGCACATGCGACACTCTCCCGGCGCGTGGCGCCGGAATGGGATTCATGGTTTTCATCGCCTCGATGATCAGAAGCGTCTGCCCCGCTTTCACTTCCGAGCCCACTTCCATGAAGGGCGGCGACCCCGGTGCGGGTGCGCGATAGACGGTGCCAACCATCGGCGACTTGACCGCGCCGGGGAGATCGCTGCTGGAAATCTCGCGCGCGGCAACGGGAGGGGCGGTCGTGGCCTGAGAATGGACAGGATGCGGTGCCGGATGCGGCAGCGAAGCAATGGTGTGCGTCGTCCGCGATACCCTGACTCTCGTTCCCTTGCGCTCAAGCTCGATGTCCGACAATCCCGTCTCGTTGAGAATTTCAGCGAGGCGCCGGATGAGTTCGATTTCCGCGTCGGCGGCGGGCGAGTTTTTCGGAGTGGGTTTTTTCGAGGGCATAAATTCAACCCTTCTTGGTTTCGCTGATGATGCGGGACAGCGCCTCGAGCGCCAGTTCATAGCCGTGGCCGCCGAAGCCGCAGATGACACCGGCGGCGGCCGCGGACACGTAACTCATGTGGCGGAACGGTTCGCGTTTGAAGATATTGGAGAGGTGCACTTCAATGACCGGAATGTCGGCGGCTTTGAGCGCGTCCTGCAAGGCGATCGATGTGTGGGTATAGGCGGCGGCGTTGAGAATGAGGCCTGCGGCACTGCTCCGTGCTTCCTGGATCCAGCCGACCAGTTCGCCCTCGGAATTGCTCTGGCGGAAATCGACGCCGAGGCCAAGTTCCGTGGCGCGTTTTGCGCAACGTTCCCCGATCTGGGCCAGCGTCTCGTCGCCGTATAGCGCGGGTTCGCGCGTTCCCAGCATGTTGAGATTGGGGCCATTGAGTACGAAGACAGGCTTCATCGGGGACTGCGTCATTGTTCGGTGACCAGCCTTATACGCCGCCTGTGCTTTGATTCGAAGGCGCTGGCCAATCAGCAGATCTTGCAGCCGCCGCCGTCGCGCACTTCCTTGATTGCGGCTTGCAAACCGTCATGTGGCATATATCCGGGGATGAGTTTTTGATCGACGACGAACGCCGGAGTGCCGCTGATCGCCAGCGACTTGGCAAGTTCCTGGGTACGCGCGATCTGGCTGCGGATCGCGGCGCTCTTCATATCGCTTTTCATCTTTGCCACATCCAGCCCCTGCTTGCCCGCGATCTCGTCGACATTGGCCTTGGTGAGCTTGCCCTCATGGCCCAGCATTGCGAGGTGGAACGGCCAGTATTTGCCCTGGGCCTCCGAGGCCAATGCGGCGCGCGCGGCATAGTCCGAATCCTCGCCAAAAATCGGAAATTCCTTCATCACCAGCCGCACGTCTTTTTCACTATCGAGGAGCCGCAGAACCTCCGGCAGGCCTTTCTTGCACCAGGCGCAATTGTAATCGAAGAACTCGACCATCGTGATGGCGCCCTTGGGGTTGCCCGCAACCAGATCGTTCTTGGCGTGAAAAATCTCGGCCGCGTTCGTGGCCAAGGTATCGTTGCGTTGGGCATCGTCTGCGATTTGCTGGCGCTTCTGCAGCTCCTCGCTGACCTCAACGAGCAACTCGGGGTTCTTGAGCAGATATTCACGGATGATCGAGCCCATCTCCTCGCGCTGTTTGTCGCTGAATTCGGCGGCGAACGCGGATGCGGAAAAAATCGTAAGGGATGCGAGCAGGCAGGTCCTGTATAGACTCTTCAACATGATGGATTACTCTTTCGCTGCGAAATTGACGATGTCATTGGCGCGAAGCCATTCGGGACTTCCAGTCTTGAACGATGCGGCGGCGACCTTAGCTTTTTCCAGTGCCAATTCCTTGTCCCCCTGCAGCAAGCCATATTCGGCGGTCGCCAGATCGGCTTTCGCGATGTCGCCTTGCTGTCCATACGCCATTGCCATGAATTTGTACAAAGCCGGGGTTTCCCCTTCCGACTTTTTAGCCTCGCGCAGCATCTTCAACGCCCGTTCCGTATTGCCCTTCTCCTCGGTGCCCAGCAAGGCCTGGGCCAGCATGATCTGGATGAGGCCGTTGGTGGGCAGAAGCTTGTGCGCCTGGGCGAGTGGTGCGATCGCCTTGGCCGCGTCGCCGCCCTCGAGCAGGGCCTGGCCCTTCAGCTCCCAGAAATAGGGATCCTGCGGCAGTTCCTCGATCAGGCTGTCGATGACAGGGAGGGAATTCCGGGTATCGCCCGAGCGGAACATGGCGATGGCGCGGGCGTAGCGCGCGGGAAGCGAGGTGTCGGATTTGGGATAGCGCTGAAACACCGTCTGCGGCGGCTGCAGGAAGCCTGTCAGCTTGGCCTGCATCAGATGATGGCGCAGCAGCATTTCCGGCCGGTCGGTGTTGCCGAAGGATTTCGATTTTCTGGCGGCAACTTCGAGATTGCGGATGCGGTCCAGTGGCATCGGATGTGACAGCACATAAGGATCGACATGCTCAAGCGAGGCGATTGACTGGTTCGCCAGCTTGTCGAAGAGCGTCAGCATGCCCTGGGCCGATTGTCCGGTGGCCGAGAGATATTTGAGCGCCGCCTGGTCGGCCGAGGATTCCATGGCGCGCTGATAGGCCAGCACATTGCGCTGGGCGAAACCCTGGGAGCCGATCATCAGCCCCTGGCCAGCCTTGGCGGCTTCGCGCTGTCCGGCCAGCGCGCCGCCCACCATGGCCGCCATGCCGGTGAGCACGCCGATGATCGAGGTGGTGCTGGCCCGGTCCAGTTCGATCCCCAGCCGCGCCAGATGTCCACCCGCGATATGGCCGGTTTCGTGGGCGAGAACGCCGATCACCTCGTTCGGAGTCTTGGCCTGTGACAGGAGCCCGGTATTGATGAATATCCGCTGCCCGCCGGCCACGAAGGCGTTGATGCTGGGCTCGTTGATTACATAGACCTTGACCGCGCCGGGGTTGATACCCGCCGCCTGGAACACCGGTTTTGTATAAAGTCGCAGCAGACCTTCGATCTCGGCATCGCGGATGAGAGCGGGGCCGGAGGGCTTCTTCTTGGCCACCGCATGAACCTCGCCGACACTTGTCAATGTCAGCAGAGCGGCACAAAGCGTTGCCGATATCCTGCGCGCGAAAAGGGTCATGGACCGCCTCAATTGACCTTGATTGAGGCGGGTTTGAGGCTTCGGCGTCAGCGCTTGCTCCACCATCCGCTTTTGCGTTCGACGGCGGCGGGCGCGATGGTGGGAGCAGGGGGCTGCCATTTGCGCGGCTGGAATTCTTCCACCTTTTCCGCTTCCGCCATGACCGCGACGGGAGCCGGCGCCACAATCGGCCTGGGCCGCTCGGGAACGGGTTCCTGTTCCGGCTCGACCGCGGCTTCGACCGCAGGCTCAGCGGCCTGCTCGTCTTTCCGCTCCGGATGGCGGCCGCGGTCGCGGCCCCAGCGTTCACGGCGGCCACGCGGTTCGCGGGGCGGGGCAGGGGTTTCTTCAGCGACTTCGGTGGCCATTGGAGCCGGCTCACCCTCCGCCCCACTCATGTCGAGGGGCTGGTCGCCCAGTCCTGGAATGTCATTTGCTTCGATTGGGCTGCCCGGTTCCTCACGGCCGCGGCGGCCACCCCGGCGTCCCCGGCGGCGGCGGCGCTTTTGTCCATCCGCGTCCTCGCCCTCGCTCGCATCGCGTTCGGGGCGTCTGTCACCATTGTCCGAAGCGGCTGGCTGGCGGGCGGGGCGCACCACCTCTTCCTCGGCCTCGGGCACGGCTTCGATCTCTTCGACCTCTTCCTCTTCCGGCCGGAAGGCGCTGTCGATTCTGACCGGCGCAATCTGGATGCGCCTTGGAATGACCGCCCTGTCCACGGCGCGTTCGATCACCGCCTGCGAACCCTTAACCTCGTCGCTGGGCACGATGAACACCGAAATCCCGTAAGCCTGCTCGATGATGAGCAGATTGTCGCGCTTCTCGTTGAGGATGTAGGAGGCAACCTCGCGATTGGCCTTGACCGTCAGGCTCTCGGCCTTGCGGCTGACCAGATGTTCCTCGATGGCGCGCAGCACCGACAGGCCGCATGACGAGATCGAGCGCACGATGCCGCGCCCCTCGCAATGCGGACAGGTTCTGGACGACCCTTCGAGCAGGCCGGGCCTGAGGCGCTGCCGCGACATTTCAAGCAGGCCGAAATGGCTGATATGGCCAACCTGGATGCGCGCCCGGTCATCTTTCAGCGCTTCCTTGAGGCGGCGCTCGACCGAACGGTTGTTGCGCTTCTCCTCCATGTCGATGAAGTCGATGACAACAAGGCCGGCAAGATCGCGCAACCGCAACTGGCGGGCGATTTCGTCCGACGCTTCGAGGTTGGTCTTGAGCGCCGTATCCTCGATATTGTGTTCGCGCGTCGCCTTGCCGGAGTTGATGTCGATCGACACCAGCGCTTCCGTCTGGTTGATCACCATATAACCGCCAGCCGGCAATGTGACGGTCGGCGAATACAGCCCGTCAAGCTGGCTTTCCGCCTGGAAACGCGAGAACAGGGGCCGCGTGTCCTTGTAGAGCTTCACGTTTTTGGCGTGGCTCGGCATCAGCATTTTCATGAAGTCCTTGGCTTCACGATAGGCTGGATCGCCCTCGACATGCACCTCGTCCACGTCCTTCGTATAGAGATCGCGGATGGCGCGCTTGATGAGGCTCCCCTCTTCGTAAACCAGCGCCGGCGCGGTCGATGACAGCGTCAGGTCGCGCACACTCTCCCACAGGCGCAGCAGATAATCGTAGTCGCGCTTGATCTCGGTCTTGGTGCGCTGGGCGCCCGCGGTGCGCACGATCAACCCCATGCCTTGCGGCACTTCGATGTCGCGGGCCACGTCCTTCAACCGCCTGCGGTCGCCCGCGTCGGTGATCTTGCGCGAAATGCCGCCGCCGCGCGCTGTATTCGGCATCAGCACGCAATAGCGCCCGGCCAGCGACAGGAAGGTGGTGAGAGCCGCACCCTTGTTGCCGCGCTCTTCCTTGACGACCTGCACCAGGATCACCTGACGGCGCTTGATGACTTCCTGTATCTTGTAGCTGCGCCGGGGAGGACGCCGGTTGCGCCGCGGCACTTCCTCCAGCGCGTCCTCGGCGCCGACCGACTCGATCTTTTGGCTCTCGGGGTCTTCTTCAACCACTTCGATCAGGGGTCCGGCACTTTCGCCGTTTCCATCGGTCGCCGCCGACGCGCGTTCGCGTGCCGGAGCATCATCACTTTGCTGCGGTTCGAAATCGCCGTCATCGGCGCCATCGTTTGAGCCATCCGGTTCGCGCGCAGGCGCCTCGCCGTGGCCGTTCTCGGCCTCGTCGGCATGCCGTTCCGCCTCGTCGTCCTCCTCCTGCTCGCGCAGCAGGGCCTGTCGGTCGGCCACCGGGATCTGGTAGTAATCTGGGTGAATTTCGGAGAAGGCAAGGAAGCCGTGGCGATTGCCGCCATATTCAATAAAGGCCGCCTGCAAGGAGGGTTCGACCCTCGTCACCTTGGCCAGGTAGATATTGCCCTTCAGCTGGCGCCGGGCAGCGCTTTCAAAGTCGAATTCCTCGATGCGGGTTCCGCGCAGGACCACGACGCGGGTTTCCTCCGCATGCGTGGCATCGATGAGCATCTTGTTGCCCATGTGTGTCTTTCCTCGGCGCGCCATGGCGGCACGGCCTCTCCCGTCTCAGCTCCGGTGCGGAGGAATGAAAGGGGCTTGCGGGCCACGTTGCGCGAAAGGGGCATGACGAAAGGCAGGATGCACGATGGCGACAGCCCTGCCGCCGGTACGGACCGGCTGCCGAGGGGCGCTCTCATCTGCTGCGTTGGGGTCATGCCCGCGATTTCCATTTGCCCCGGCAAAACGCCGGAACGGTTTATAGACTGGTGCTGACGGGACAGTCCCGTCCTGCTCGGCCGGGCTCGACTGAGAGACAAGGCCGTTACGCATCCGAAGCGGGTTACACAATGGTTCCGGACCCGTCCGGGGCGAAATCCGACGCTCTGGCGCGAAAGCCTGCAGAATCGCAAGCTTTTGCACAGACACGATGCCGCCTTTTAGGGAGAGCGGGCCACAGATGCAAGCATATTGGGCAAATAAGTTGTCTTGAAGTAAGCCTCGGCAGTGAAACCAACGCTTAACCACCACGCCGGTAGGGTTCCGCCATGCAGCAGCGGGGAGCGGCCAGGAGAGCGCGAGAAAGTGCACGAGCAGTGCTCGCCAGCCTGTTGTTCCTGCTGCTCAATCTGTCAACGCCCGAGGCCCGGGCCGAAACTGCCAGCGCCATCGTAACGGCGGCGCGGGTGGGGGGAAATGAGGCGCGCACCCGCTTTGTCACCGACCTCACGCTGCCTGCGGGCTACAGCGTGTATGTGCTTCCCAATCCGTGGCGGGTCATCATCGACTTGAAGAATGTGGGTTTCGATCTGCCGCCGGGATCCGGCGCGAAGGTCCGGGGCCTGATCCGTGAATACCGCTACGGCCAGGTCGAAAACGGCCGCGCCCGGATCGTCCTCGACACGACGGGGCCGGTCCACATCGAGAAGTCGTTCCTGGTCGACGCCCAGGCGGGGCAGCCCTCGCGCATCGTCGTCGATATCGCACCCACGGCAAACAGCGCGGCAATCGAGGAAGTGCCCGCCAGCGCATCCCCCGAAAAGCCAGCCGACAACGACGGCCGCAAGGTCGTGGTGATCGATCCAGGCCACGGCGGCATTGACGGAGGCGCGGTCGGCATTGGCCGGACGAAGGAAAAGGACGTGGTTCTGGCCTTTGGACTGGCGTTGCGCGAGACGCTGCGATCGAGCGGCAACTACAAGGTGCTGATGACCCGTAGCAGCGATAAATTCCTGACCTTGCGCGACCGCGTCCGGCTGGCACGGGACAACAAGGCCGATCTTTTCATTGCCATTCATGCCGACACGGTGCGCGGCCAGTCGGCCCGCGGCGCCACCATTTATACCCTCTCGGAAAAAGCGTCCGACGCCGAGGCGGAAGCTCTGGCGCAGAAGGAAAATCGGGCGGGACTTATCGGCGGTATCGATCTTGGCGCCGAAAGTGCGGAAGTCACCGACATTCTTTTCGATCTGGTGCAGCGCGAATCAAAACAGCATTCGATGTATTTTGCCAAGAAGGCGCACGCGGAACTGCGCGCGGTGACGGATTTCACCGGCAAGCCGCTCCGGTCGGCGGGTTTCGTCGTGCTGAAGGCGCCCGATGTGCCCTCGGTGCTGATCGAACTGGGCTACCTGTCGAGCAAGGCCGATGAGCAGCAGCTGAAATCCCCGGTCTGGCGCAACAAGACCGCCGCCGCCATGGCGCGCGCCGTCGACAAATATTTCGCCACCGAAATCGCCGCGCGGACGAAGTGACCGGGCGCGGCCCCGCCTTGGCCACATTATGACCCTAGCCAAAACATCTGTTTCGCAAGCCTGAACGTGCTATCGCGCGTGCCGTATTGATGATTTGGGGCTGATTTTTCGAAATGCTGCGTTTTCTCGGATGGTTGTTCACGGCCGGATTCATCATCTTCCTCGGGGGCTCGGTCGCCGTGGCCTATGTCATCTGGGACGTGTCGCGGGGCCTGCCGGACTACAAGCAACTCGCCCAATACGAACCGGCGGTGATGACCCGCATCCACGCCGCCGATGGGTCTCTGCTGGCTGAATATGCCGAGGAGCGCCGCCTGTTCGTGCCCGTCAGCCAGATCCCGAAACGGCTGATCGACGCGTTTCTCTCCGCCGAGGACAAAACATTCTACACCCATGGCGGTCTCGACTGGATGGGAATCGCATCGGCGGGGTTGCGCTATGTCCAGGTCAAGATCGCGGGCAAGGGCCAGATCGTCGGCGCCTCCACCATCACCCAGCAGGTCGCCAAGAACTTCCTCCTGTCCAACGAGCGCTCGCTCGAGCGCAAGTTGCGCGAAGCCCTCGTGGTGCAGCGGATCGAGCAGACCTTCAGCAAGGACCAGATTCTCGAACTCTATCTCAACGAGATTTTTCTGGGGCTGAACTCCTACGGCGTGGCGGCGGCCTCGCTCAACTATTTCGGCAAGTCACTGAGCGAGCTGTCGCTCGAGGAGATGGCCTATCTGGCGGCCCTGCCCAAGGGCCCCAACAACTATCATCCCTTCCGCCAGAAGCAGCGCGCCATCGAGCGCCGCAACTGGGTGCTTCAACAAATGTTCGAAAACGGCAAGATCAGCGAGGTCGAAAAATCCGCCGCGCAGGGCCAGCCCTTGACGGTCAATCCCCGCCCGTTCGGAGCGCAGATGTTCGCCGCCGAATCCTTTGCCGAGGAAGTGCGCCGCGAACTGATCCAGCGCTACGGCAGGGACAAGCTGGTCAAGGGTGGACTGTCGGTCAGAACCACGCTCGATCCCAAGCTGCAGATTTTCGCCAGGCAATCGCTGGCGCGGGGCCTCATCGCCTTCGACCGGAAGCGCGGCTACCGAGGCGCCCTGGCCAAAGTGCAATTGACAGGCGATTGGGGCTTGCTGATCGCCAAAAACAAGGTGCCGGATGACGTGGCGCCGTGGCGCCTGGGCGTGGTCCTCGAAGTCAGCGAACAGCAGGCAATGGTTGGCCTCCAGCCGAAAACCAATCCCGGCGGCGATCTCGATTCGGCGCGCGATACCGTCATTGTTCCCCTGAGCCTTCTCGATTGGGCGAGGGCCTATGTCGACGGCACGGCACTTGGCCCCAAGGTCAAGGCCGCCGGGGACGTATTGAAGCCCGGCGATGTGATCTATGTGGCGCCGAGCAAGGAGCCGGCCCGCTGGCACCTCGTCCAGATGCCGGATGTCGAGGGCGCGCTGGTGGCGATGGACCCGCATACCGGCCGTGTGCTCTCGCTCGTCGGCGGATTTTCCTATGGCAAGAGCCAGTTCAACCGCGCC
>JANLYR010000172.1:0-7149 GCA_031365765.1 Hyphomicrobiales bacterium
CTTGCGGCGGCGGGCTTCGGCGAGGATGGGCGATACGTCGGTGATGAAGGCCTGCTTGACCATGCGGTGACCGGCCATCGCGTCGCTCTCGGCCTGCGCCGAAGCCAGCGCCATGCGGTCGATGAGGGACGCCTGCACGAAAGCGCGCTGGATTTCGTTGGCGGATGCAATCAGGCTCTCGATCGGATCGGTGACGTTATGCGACTGGTCGATCATGTAGGCCGGGGAAAAACCCGGCGCCATTCTCAGTTCGGCATCGACCAGTTCGTTGAACACGAGGAACAGCCGGAACGGATCGACCGAGCCTGAATCGAGATCGTCGTCGCCATATTTCGCGTCGTTGAAATGAAACCCCGCAAGTTTCCTGACACGGATCAATCGCGACACGATCTGCTCGCTGTTGGTGTTGGGCGCGTGATGGCCGAGATCGACCAGGCATTTGGCCTTGGGACCGAGCTCGGTCGCCGCCATCAGGCTCGACCCCCAGTCTGCAATCACCGTGGCATAGAAGGCCGGTTCGTAGAGCTTGTGTTCGAGAAACACCGACCAGTCTTTGGGCAGCGCATCGCAAATGACTTTCATCGAGGAGATGTAGCGGTCGAAGGCGGCGTTGTGACTGGACTGACCTGCGAAATTCGCGCCGTCGGCGATCCACACCGTCAGCGCCGTCGAGCCCAGCTGACGGCCGATCTCGATACATTCGAGATTGTGCTCGACCGCCTGGGCGCGCGTGCCCTTGTCCGCGTGGGTGAGCGAGCCGAACTTGTAGGACAGCGCCTGGCTCTGCTGGTCCTGGAACGTATTGGAATTGACCGCGTCGAAACCAAGCGCGTGCGAGGCCGCTTCCTGGCGGAGCGCGTTGTAGTCCTTGACCTTGTCCCATGGGATGTGCGGCGAGACATTGGGCGTGGTCCGCGACAACTGCTGGATCACGCCGCAATCCTCGAGCTTGTCGTGGATATTGCGGGGCTCGCCTTCGCCCGGAAAACGGGCAAAGCGCGTGCCGCCGGTGCCAACGCCCCAGGTCGGCACCGCGACGGCGAAGTCCATTGCCCGCTTGGTCATCGACTCGATGGAGATGCCCCGGCGCTCAAGCTGACGGCCGAGTGCTGCGTAATCCTCCGCCAGCGCGGCCTCGCCCGATTTATTCTGTGTACCGATGAAATCGGCGGAGATGGCGAAGGACATGACGCTACCTGGTGAAGGACGTGGCGTTGCCAGCGTCGATGTTGAGGAAGTTGCCGGTCGATTTCGACGAGACGTCGGAGGCGAAGAAATAGACCCCCTCCGCGATGTCCTCGGGATAGACCGAGCGCTGCAGCAGCGAGCGCTTGCGGTAGTGCTCGTCGAGCTCGTCTTCGCTGATCTTGAGTGATTGGGCGCGCTGCTGGCGCCACGGCCCCTGCCAGATCTTGGAACCGCGCAGCACCGCGTCCGGATTGACCACGTTCACGCGGATACCGAGCGGTGCGCCCTCCAGCGCCATGCAGCGTGCCAGATGCAGCTCCGCCGCCTTGACCGAGCAATAGGCCGACGCACCCGGAGACGCCGCGACCGCGTTCTTAGAGCAGATGAACACCATCGAGCCGCCGGCCCCCTGGCGCTTCATCAGCCGGTAGCTTTCGCGCCCCACCAGAAAATATCCGGTGCCGAGGATCGACATGTTCTTGTTCCACAACTCCAGCGTCGTATCCTCGACCGCCGCGGCGAGCGTGATGCCGGCATTGTTGACCGCGATGTCAAGACCGCCATACGCCATGACCGCGGCGTTGACGGCGTCGATCACGGCGTCTTCGCTGGTGACATCCATCACCACGCCGCGCACATTGTCGGCGCCGAAGGTCTGGGTGAAATTCGCCACCACACCATCAAGCGCCGCAGCATCGATATCGGCCAGCACCACGCAGGCACCTTCCGAGGCGAATTTGCGGCCGATCGCCTGGCCGATGCCGCCGGCACCGCCGGTGATGAAAGCGACGCGGCCGGCAAGGCTTTTGGGCCTGGGCATCCGTGCAAGCTTGGCCTCTTCGAGCAGCCAGTATTCGATGTTGAAGGCTTCCTGCTCGGCCAGGCCCTGGTAGTCGCTGACGCCTGCCGCACCGCGCATGACATTGATGGCGTTGATATAGAATTCAGCCGCGATGCGCGCGGTAAACTTGTCCTTGGCGAAGGCGAACATGCCGACCTGGGGAATAAGATAGATGACGGCGTTGGGATCGCGGATGGCGGGCGAATTGGCGTGCTTGCAGCGCTGGTAATAGGCGCTGTAGCCGGCGCGGTAATCCTCGAGCAGGGAGTCGAGATCGGCTTCGCCCGCATCCTTCGGGATAATCAGGGGACGGATTTTCGTGCGCAGGAAATGATCGGGACAGGATGTGCCGAGCGGCGCCAGTGCCTCAAGCTGTCTGGAGTTGACGAATTCCAGAACTTCGGGCGCGTCGGTGAAATGCCCGACCATCTTGTGGTCTTTGGAAATCCGCCCGCGGATTTCCGGCATCAGGCGGAGCGCCACGGCGTCGCGCTCGGGTTTCGTCAGCGCCTTCACCGCCTCGCCCTTAAAGGCAGGCCTGGCGCGTTTGCCTTCGAGCCACGCCGCCGCCTTGTTGATGATGCGGATCGTCGTTTCGTAACAGCTTTTCGCGTCTTTTCCCCAGGTGAATAGCCCATGACTGCCCAGCACGACGCCCACATATTCGGGATGCTCGGTTGCCATTTTTCCCAGCTTGATGCCGAGATCGATGCCGGGCCGCTGCCAGTCGAGATAGCCCATCTCGTTGCCGAACGCCTCGCGCGTGAGCTTTTCGGAATCCTTCGACGCGGCAATGGCGATCACCGCGTCGGCATGGACGTGATCGACATGGGGCTGGGGCACGAAGGCATGGAGATAGGTATCGATCGAGGCGGCGCGCGCATTGAGATTGAACGTGCAGTGATTGAGGTTGTGGACGAAACTGTCTTCCTCATCGAGGCTCTTGTATTTGCCTTTGAGCGACTGAAGCTTGTCCATGTAGAGGGTGGCGAATCCGTCGAGCTGCATCGAACCGATGTCGCCGCCCGAGCCTTTGACCCACAGCACCGTCACTTTTTCACCGCTGAGCGGATCGGCCATTGCGACCTTGGCGGAGGTGTTGCCGCCGCCGAAATTGGTGATGCGGAGATCGGAGCCCAGAAGGTGCGAGCGATAGAGCAGCTTCCCCGGCTCATCGAGGGTTGTGGCGTGGCTGTCGTCCCAGAGACTGGGAAGTCGGGTGCTGTCTGTCATCTGATCCTGCCTGAATTACCACAGCACAATATGATCAACTTCGCGCACGGTCAATCACAAACACTCCATATTGCGCCGCAATAACGAATTGCACTGCACAAACCATTGACCCTCTTGAGCGTTTCTGCTTGTGTTTGAGCGAATGGGAAGCGCCGATGCATGAACGGGAACGCTGGCAGATGATCGTCTCGGCGGTGCAGGAGCGGCCCGTGGTAAGCGTCCGCGACCTGGTCGATCGGATCGGCGTTTCCCCGGCAACCCTGCGCCGCGACCTGACGAAACTGGCCGGGATGGGGCGCGTTCGCCGCATCCATGGCGGGATCGAGGCGGTCCACGGCGCCACGCGGCCATATCTGACCGCCCTCTCCTTCGAAGCGGGACAAACCCTCAATGTCGAGCGCAAGCGCCTGATCGCCAGGGCCGCTGCGGCGCTGTGCGAGGATGGTGAATCGATCATCATCAACGGCGGCACCACGACCTACCAGATGGCCGACTTCCTGATCGACCGGCATCTGCAGATCCTGACCAATTCCTTTCCCATCGCGCAGATGCTGGCAATGGCGAGCGACAACCGCATCTCGCTTCCGGGCGGTGAAATCTTCCGCGAGCAGGGCCTCGTGCTCTCGCCCTTCGATGCCGACGCCACGCAACATTTCACCGCATCGCGGATTTTCATCAGTTGTTATTCGGTGAGCGCCCGCGGCATCATCGAGAGCGATCCCCTGGTGGCGCGCGCCGTGTCGAAGCTGCTGGACCGCGCCGACCGCCTCGTCGTCCTCGCCGATAGTTCCAAGTTCGAAGCGGGCGGCAGCATGGTGATCTGCCCGCTGTCGCGCGTCGAAACGCTGATCACCGATTCCGCCATCGCACCCGCTGCCGCCGACATGGTGCGGTCCGCCGGCATCAACCTGGTGATCGCCGATGGCGGTCTTGACCTCGTCTCCTCGGCGGCATGATGACCGAGCCCGCCATCACCCTCACTCAGGTCGGAAAATCCTTCGTCGGACTGAAAGTGCTGAGCGGCGTCAATTTCGATGTCCGCCCCGGCGAGGTCCATGCGCTGCTGGGTGAAAACGGCGCCGGCAAATCGACGCTGATCAAGATCATGGCGGGGTTGCATCGCCCCGACGAGGGTGAAATCCGGATCGACGGCAAGCCGGTGAGTTTCGCTTCGCCCCGCGAAGCCCATCATGCCGGCATTGCCACGGTGCATCAGGAACTGCTGCTGTTTCCGGAACTCACCGTTGCCGAAAATGTGTTTCTCGGACAAACGCCCAAGACCGCCTGGGGTGGAGTCGACTGGACGCGCATGCGAAAGCGCGCCGGCGAACTGCTCGACAGCCTCGACAGCCACGATCTCGACGTCGATGCGCGTGTGGGCTCCCTTTCCGTCGCCAACCGGCAGCGGGTGGAGATTGCCAGGGCCCTGTCGCAGGAGGCGCGCGTCGTCATCATGGACGAGCCCACCGCCTCGCTGGCGGAAGCCGACGTGCTGCGTCTCATGGATATCGTCAGGCGGCTGAAGGCGCGCGGCGTCGGCATCGTCTATGTCAGCCACCGCATGCCGGAAATCTTCGCCCTCGCCGACCGGGTGACGGTGCTGCGCGATGGCCACCATGTCGGCACCCATGACATCGGCGAAGTCGATGAAACCAAGCTCGTGTCGATGATGGTGGGCCGCGCCATCGACAAGCTCTATCCGGTGAAGCAGGGCACCAGCGGCGACACCGTTCTGGAACTCAAGGACGTGTCCTATCGCTCCGTGGTACGCGACATTTCGTTCTCGCTGCGCGCGGGCGAAATCCTCGGCATCGCCGGACTCGTGGGATCGGGCCGCACCGAGCTGGCGCTGACCATCTTCGGCATCACCCCCGCCACTTCGGGCGCGATCCTGCTCGATGGCAAGCCGGTGACCATCGGCAGTCCGGGTGCTGCCCGCGATCTCGGCATTGCCTATATTCCGGAGGACCGGGGCCTCCAGGGCTTGATCCGCATACAGACGGTGACCGAGAATATAGCACTTGCCAATCTCAAGCGCCTGACGCGGGGAATATTCATCGACAGCGGCAAGGCGCTGGCCGAGGCCAAGCGCGCCATCACCCAGTTCGGCATCAGGGCGCGCGGACCCGATCAGGTGGTGCGCCAGCTTTCCGGCGGCAACCAGCAGAAGGTCGTACTGGCCAAATGGCTGGCGACCAATCCCCGCATCCTTATCATGGACGAGCCGACGCGCGGCATCGATGTGGGCGCCAAGGCGGAAATCCACCAGCTTATGCGCAAGCTCGCGGGAGAAGGCCTGGCGATCCTCATGATTTCGAGCGAACTGCCGGAAGTGCTCGGCATGAGCGACCGGGTGATGGTGATGAACGGCGGCCGCATCGTCGCTGCTTTCGAGGGCAGGGACGTGACGCCGGATTTGGTCGGCACCGCCATGACGCGAGTCAGCACGCGGGATGCCGCATGAGTGCGGCCGGCATCGCGGTCCGCACCGGGCGCTCGGGCTTCCAGCGCTTCGTCACCGGCTACGGCCAGGAGATCGTCGTGGCGCTGTCGATCGTGGCGCTGTTCATCGTCGTCGGCCTCTACAATCCGCGTTTCCTCAACGACACGAACATCAACTCGATCTTCGCCGGCAACGCCTATATCGCGGTCGCCGCCATCGGCATGTCGATGATCATCGTGGCGGGGCATATCGACGTGTCGGTTGGCTCGCTGATCGGCGTCATCGCCACGATTTCGGGAACGCTCGCGGTGTCGGGCTATCCGATCTGGGTGGCGTGGGCGGTGCCCATCCTGTTTTCAATCGCCGTCAATGCGGGTGTCGGCGCGTTGGTCGCCTATATGCGCATTCCATCGATCGTGGTGACGCTGGGCATGCTGTCGATCCTCAAAGGCGGCTTGATCAGCGCCACGGGCGGCGCGTGGATTTCCGATCTGCCGCCCGCCTTCATGATCGCCCAGGCGCGGATTTTCGGCGTGGCCTCACCGGTTTATTTCATGGTGGTGCTGACCATCCTGGCAGCACTCTTCATGCGCTACACCGATTTTGGCCGCGCCATCTACGCGGTGGGCGGCAATATCGAGGCGGCCCGTGCCGCCGGCCTCAATGCCGAGCGCACCACCGTCGGCGTGTTCGCGCTGCACGGGCTGTTCGCTGGCATCGCCGGCATCCTGTTCGCGACGCAGCTTCAGGTGATCCAGTCGACGGTGCCGCCCAACCTTGAATTGACCGTCATCACCGCCTCCGTCATCGGCGGCGTGTCGATCCTCGGCGGCACCGGCACGGTGATCGGCTCGACGCTGGCGGCGATCCTCTTTGCAACGATCGGCTCGGCGCTGATCTTCCTCAACGTCTCGGCCTACTGGCTCCGCGCCGTGCTGGGCCTCCTCATTCTCGCCACCGTGCTGGCCGACATGATCCGCCGCCGGAGAGCGACATGACGGCGGGAAAGCTGCTGCGTCACGAAACGATCCTGGCGCTGCTGACGGTCGCGGCACTGATCGCCCTTGCCATGCTGTCGGACAAGTTCTTCACCACGTCCAACCTGCTCAACCAGGGCCGCCTGATGTCGGAGATCGGCCTCGTGGCGCTGGCCATGACCTTCGTCATCGTAACGGGCGGCATCGATCTGTCGGTGGGCTCGATCCTCGGGCTTACCGCCATCCTGCTCGGTGTGTTCTGGAAGAACGTCGGCATGCCCCTGCCCCTGGCGATCGTCGCGGCGATTGCCTGCGGCACCCTCGCCGGCGTCGGCAACGGCTTCATCATTACGAGATTCCGCGTGCCGCCGCTCATCGCCACGCTGGCGACGCTGGCGCTGTATCGCGGGCTGGCCGAAGGGATCAGCGAGGCGCGCTCGGTCAGGGGTTATCCCGAATGGTTCTAT
>JANLYR010000450.1:0-2026 GCA_031365765.1 Hyphomicrobiales bacterium
ACGGCCGTCACGCCGAAATACGCACACGGATTTGCCGCCGACCGCGAGCTGCCGATCATCTGGCGCATCGCCAAAGGGTCGATCCGCAACAAGCTGCTGATCCTGCTTCCTGCGGCACTGGCGCTGTCCTCGCTTCTGCCGCAGGCGATCACACCGCTTCTGATGATCGGCGGCCTGTATCTGTGCTTTGAAGGCGCCGAAAAACTCTATCATGCGGTGTTCCCCCATGGTGACGCCGAGGTCGAGGCGGATTTCGACCCCAAGGATGCCGACCGGTTGGAGGAAGTGCGGGTTGCCGGTGCCATCAAGACTGATTTCGTGCTGTCGGCCGAGATCATGACGATTGCCCTGGCCGCGATCCCCCAATCCGCGCTGTGGATCGAGGCCGTTACCCTCGCCATCGTCGGCATCGGCATTACCGGCGTCGTCTATGGCTCGGTAGCGCTGATCGTCAAGATGGACGATATGGGGCTGTTCCTCGCCAAAAACGCGCGCTTCGCCGTGACGCGCGGGCTTGGCCGCGCTCTGGTGCGTGGGATGCCGCTGCTGATGGAGGTGCTGTCGACCGTAGGCACGGCGGCGATGCTGTGGGTCGGCGGCTCGATCCTGACCCATGGTGCCGACGTACTGGGCTGGACCTGGCCCTATCAGACCATCGAAACCGTCGCGCATCACGCGGCCGAGATGGTTCCTCATTCACTGCAAGGCGCGGTCGCCTGGATCGTGACGGCGGCCATCGACGGAATCATCGGGGTCTGCATCGGCATGGCCCTGATCCCCTTGGTGACACATTTGGTCCTGCCGGTCTGGCGGCGTCTTGCGCCTGCGACCTAGGCCGGGCTCTCAACCCGGCCCAGATGTCAGAGCAGCGCCTTGGCTTTTGCAACCGCAGCCTCGGCGGTGATGCCAAACTCCTTGTACAACCGGTCAATCGGGGCCGAGGCACCAAAGCCGTGCATTCCCACGAAATCGGCCTTGCCTTCGCGGCCGCGCTCGCCCAGCAGCCATCTGTCCCAGCCACCCGCACGCACACCCGCCTCGATGGCGATGCGAACCGGACCTGCGGGCAGCACGCGCCTGCGGTAAGCCTCGTCCTGCGCCGCGAACAGTTCCATGCAGGGCATGGAAACCACGCGGGTGCCGATGCCATCGGCCTCCAGCATGCCGCGGGCCTTGATCGCGATTTCCACCTCGGATCCTGTCGCCATCAGGATCACCTTGCGTAGGCCCGTCGCCTCGGCCAGCACATAGGCACCCTTGGCGGACAGGTTGGCCGCCACATGGGTCGTGCGCACCGCGCTCAGGTTCTGCCGCGACAGCGCCAGCACGGCCGGTGTCGATTTCGAAGTCAGGGCGAGTTCCCAAGCCTCGGCCGTTTCCACCAGATCGGCGGGACGGAAGACATGCATGTTGGGCGTCGCGCGCGATATCGCCAGATGTTCGACCGGCTGGTGCGTCGGCCCGTCCTCACCCAGCCCGATGCTGTCATGGGTCATCACATAAACCACCGGAATCCCCATCAGCGCCGACAGACGCATGGCGGGGCGGGCATAGTCGGTAAAGCACATGAACGTGCCGCCATAGGGCCGCACGCCGCCGTGCAGCGCCAGGCCGTTCATCGCCGCCGCCATGCCATGCTCGCGGATACCGTAATAAATATAGCGACCCTTGCGATCTTCGGCGGTGAAAACGCCCAGATCGGGCGTCTTGGTGTTGTTTGATCCGGTCAGGTCAGCCGATCCGCCGATGGTTTCGGGCATGATCGGGTTGATCGCCGTCAGCACCTTTTCCGAGGCGGCGCGGGTTGCCATCTTGGGCGCATCAAGGGCCGCCTGCCTCTTGAACGTGGCGATCGCCGATTTCAGCTGTCTGGGCGCCTCGCCCGAGAAGACGCGTTCGAACTGCGTTCGCCTGCCGGCGGGCAGCGCGGCAAACCCCGCCTCCCATGCCGCACGGACGCTGGCACCACGGGCACCGATCGCTTCCCACTGGGCCTTGATTTCCGCGGGCACCGTAAAGGCCGGGT
>JANLYR010000285.1:0-4184 GCA_031365765.1 Hyphomicrobiales bacterium
CAAGCCACGACAAATGCCCGCAGCCATGTAGTCGCAGACCTTGGTCATCTCAGACCAGGCCGCACTCCGGTCGACCAGATCGAAGGCGCTGTCGGAAACTCCTGTGAATTTCCCGTGGCTGATCTTGAAAAAATAGGGCGGCATCGCAATAAATCCCTGTGTTCGGCTTATGGAACGCCAGCCTTTTCACTCACGACACGAGTGGGTCGACGACCAAAGCGATTGCGACCACCGCCGCGTCTGGTCGCGTGCAGACAGGGCCGTCTGCGAAGACCGAATGCTGCCGAACTCCAAACGCTTCGAGTTCCAGGGCGTTGGCAATTTCCTCCTCCATGAGCCGATCCAGTTCCTCAAGCGCGCTCTCATCGGAGGTGTGTCGTTTCAGGGCCTCGCAAGCCGCTGCACGTTCCCAGAAAGTGTTTGCCGAATGCGCCATCAGGCAACCCGATCCGCAGGCTCGGGGACCGACTGCGGATCGACACTACCGACCACCCGGTTGCGGCCGCCGCGCTTCGCCGCATACAGGCGGATGTCGGCGCGTTCGATCAGCGTTTCGCTGGTGTCGCAGGCGAGTAACGGCGCCACGCCGATCGAGATCGTGATGCGCCCGATGACCTCGCCGGTCGACCTTTTCTTCAATTCCTTCGCCATCACGGAGCGGCGAAGCTGTTCGGCGACGGCGACGGCTTGCGCGAGGGACGTGTTTGGCAGCACGATCGCGAACTCTTCGCCCCCGTACCGGGCCGCCAGATCCCGGCCCTTGATGCTTTGCTTGAGCGATATCGCCACCAGCCGCAGCACCTGGTCTCCGGTGACGTGACCAAAGGTGTCGTTGAACGATTTGAAATGATCGATATCGATCATGAGCAGCGAGAGCGGCTCGCCGTGCTGGGCCGAATTACGGATCGCTTCGCTGATCGTTTCATCGAAATGCTTGCGGTTGGCCAACTGCGTCAGCGGATCGACCCGGCTCTCCATGCGAATGGCTTCCAGCCCCAATTGGAGATTGGCTATTTCCTGCATGGCGCCATCCAGGCGGGCCTTGAGTTGCAGGCCGTCGTCGCGCATTTCGAGCGTGGCCGCGACAAGGGTGTTGACCGTGGACTGGATCGACCCGAGGTCGCCGGTTACGTTCAGGTCGCGCGATGCCTGGATCAGCGCGTCGCCGTAGACCGCGGTCGCACCCAACGTACCCGCGATGAGCCTGACCACGCCGCCGAGTTCGGCACGAATGCAGGAGCTCACCTTGTCCACCTCCCCAACGACACGCGCCGCGGCAAAATGGGTTTCATGCAAGCGTTCGAGGTCGGCCTCGGTTGGCGCGCGACCGCCGGCAAGCAGATCTTCGACGGCTTTGTTGACGGCACGATTAAACCCTGTCGCGCAGGCGTACCAGATCTCGTAGTTTCGCGGGGTCGGCGACAGACCGAGCGACCGAAGTTTCGATTGGGCAATTTCGGCGAATGCCAGCGAACGTTCCGGCTCGGGGCCTGGTAACGTAGTGCGATCCACAAAACCCATGATTGACTCTTATACGCTGTGCGCCGGGCTTGATCGCTGGCGCTACGATTGATCCGTCAGAGGATACATCATCGACGACCGTCATGGTTCGGGTAGCGTGTAGGGGAGTTCCTGACAGGGAAACCTTTGGTAAGGAATTAGCGACGAACTGCGCGCCACGGCCACCGTAAAACTACGGGATCAGGCCTTTTCAGTTATACCAACCATCCCTCGGCCAGTGCGAACCTTACAATTTCGGCTCTCGACTTCAGCCCAAGCTTTTCGCTGGCCCGCGCCCGGTAGGTTTCAACGGACTTGACGCCGATGGCCATGAGCTCCGCGATTTCCTTTGTTGCGTAGCCCAGCGCCGTCAGCTTCAGGACCTCTCTCTCGCGCGGGCTTAGTTCGTCGGCGCCCACAGTTGCAGCTTGCGTGAGCCCGTTCAACCGTCCGGCGACGATTGGATCGACAAACGTGCCGCCGGTCATCGCTGCACGAATTGCCGGGATCAGGGTCGCGGTAGCCGAGCGCTTGACGACGAAGCCACTCACGCCGGCGGCCAGCGCCTGCTTGAGATGCGCCTCGTCTTCGAAGGCCGTCAGAATCAGCACCTTGACCGATGGCCGCTCCTGGCGAATCTTTCGTGCGAGAAGGATCCCGTTCATCTTGGGCATCCCGACATCGATAACCGCCACGTCCGGCGTGGTCGATCTCACCAGACTAAGGGCCTCAAGGCCCGTTGTAGCCTCGCCGATCAGCTCGAAATCCGACTCCGCTGCGACGAGTTGCTTCAGGGCAAATAGAATGAACGGGTGGTCGTCGGCGAGGAGAATGCGAGTCCTGTCGAGATTCATGGCAAAGCCCACCGGGAAGAATGACCAAGCCCTTCCAGGATATGCGACCGGTTCCCGCTCGGCGGACGCAACACTAGCCGACTCGGGCTTTTTAACCGCATCTTCTTTGCTCCACTCGCAAATACCCCGTTTTATTACGGGGAATCCGCTCGTCAATTGACAGCCGATTCGCTGAAGACTTTACTCGCTTAAGCCGAATCAGCGTCCAAAGCCGCGTGAAGTGATGGCCGTCCACGGCAAGCCAGTTTCCCACGCGCTCACAACATTCGCGGCTGCGACCAATGTACGAAGTTCGGAAGAAGCTGAAGCGGTCGGACGTCTTGCAAACGGTGACCGGGCTCTTTTTCGCTACATCGATCATCCTCTTTTTCTTGATGGATTTGCGGTTTCGGTACCAGAACGCGGTCAGTCAGGGGGAGAAAACCGCGCTGGAGTTCGCGGAAGTTCTGTCGGAGCACACGGCCCTTACGTTTGACAGTGTTGCACGCACCCTGCAGGAGGCTGAGAAGATCCGGAAGGACAGCCTCGAAGGAGACTATGCAACACCGGAAGACATCAACGCCGCGCTTCGGCTTCTGATGAAAACCTCTCCGGTTGTAATCGCGGTCGGATGGACCGACTCCTCCGGGGAGTTGGTCGCACACTCATACGACCGCGCGCCGCCGCGTACCAACTTTTTCGGGATGCCGTATTTTGACGTCCAGCGCGACAGCGCCGGGAATGGGCTCTATATCGCGCCTCCGTTTCGTTCAGTGGTTTCGGGCAGATGGCTTACGGCTGCTTCGCTTCGGCTAAACAACGCAGACGGAACCTTTGGCGGCATCCTCGCTGCGGCAATTGATCCGTCGTATTTCACGAAAATCTATCGCTCCATCGATCTCGGCAACAACGGTTCCATTCTGCTGCTCCATCGCGGCGGCCTGTTGCTCGCGCGGGAGCCGATGCTGGAAAGCGCTCTCACAAGGTCATTTGCCGCGGCGCCGCTTCTAAGCCAGCACCTTCCAAGAGCTGAGCGGGGATCCTACGAAACGGTAAGTGCTGTAGACGGAATGCCTCGCTTCGCCGGGTACAAGGCGGTACGCGGCCTTCCGCTGGTGGTTCTCGTAAGCTTTGCGCGATCCGGAGTTTTGGCGCAATGGCACCGCCACATCATGATATTCGGACCGCTGGTCGCAATCTTTGTCGCCTCGATCCTCATCGGCACGCTCTTGATCGTGCGACAAACCCGCATCGTGGGAGAGAAATCCAGGACCCTCGAACTCAAGTCCCGCGAACTCGAACATACCAATCGGCGGTTTGATATCGCGCTGAGCAACATGCCCAATGGCCTTTGCATGTGGGACAAGGAGCAAAAGCTCGTCATCTCCAACAACCGCTATCGGGAGATGTACGGACTGACGCACGAACAGGTGAGGCCGGGGGTTTCTCTCAGGGAGATTCTTGAGACTCACCTTGCCAACGGCGAAAAGAGCGAATTCGACGTCGACGAATATATCAAGATCGTCATTTCCCGGACTGCGCAAACCCACGTGCTTGCCGACGGACGGACGATCTCGATGCGCAGGCAAGCCATGCCGGACGGCGGGTGGATTGCTACGCACGAGGACGTCAGCGAGCAAAAGCGCGCCGAAGTGTTGCTCCGCACGACGCTGGATACGATGGATCAGGGGCTTATCGCCATCGACCGGGAGGGCATCGCCTTCATCATGAACGCGCGCGTGCTGGATTTGCTTGGGCTGCCACGCGAATTCGCGGCGACCCGTCCGCACAAGAACGAGATACTGGAGTACCAGCGCAGCATCGGTGAATTTCCCAGCGAGGAGCAATTCG
>JANLYR010000301.1:0-6745 GCA_031365765.1 Hyphomicrobiales bacterium
GCTCGGCCGCGAGGGTGCCTTTGTCCGCGACATGATTCAGCGGCTCGATATAAGGCTGGACGCGATGAGCATGGAGATCCGGAACCTCAGTGGCGGCAACCAGCAGAAGGTGCTGATCGGCCGCGCACTCGCGGTCGATCAGCACCTTCTGCTGATTGCCGCCACTGAGGTTGCGGATCTCCATGCTCATGGCACCAAGCCTAATATCCAGACGTCGGATCATGTCGCGGACGAAGGCGCGCTCCTTGCCGAGCCGCAGAAACGGGAAACGATAAAATCGGTTGAGGCTGGAGATCGTCATGTTCTCCCGGACCGGCCGGTTCGGCAGCAGCCCGAAGGCCTTGCGATCCTCGCTGACATAGGCGATGCCAAGCCGGGCGGCGGCGTTGGGACTGGGAATTCGAACGCTCTGGCCGAATACCTTTATCTCGCCGGTGGCGGGGCGGGACACGCCGAGAATGGCCTGCGCAATTTCCGATCGGCCGGCGCCCACGAGCCCCGCCAGGCCGACGATCTCGCCTTCCCGCACAGTAAAGGAAACATCCGCGAATTGCCCGGGAACGGATAGCCCTTGAAGTTCGAGGGCGGGATTTCCCGAATTACGCTGATGAGGAGAATGGGGTGGAAAATCGCGCCCGATCATCCGCCTCACCAGCCAATCCTGGTCAACGTCCTGGACAAGCTCCGAGCCCGTCAGCCTCCCGTCGCGCAGGACCGTAACGCGGTCGGCGATCTGGAATATCTCTTCCAAGTGATGCGATATGTAGACAATGCCCATTCCCTGCTGGCGCAATCTGCCGATGACCGTGAACAGCGTCTTGACCCGGTCCTGGTCCAGAACTGCGGTAGGCTCGTCGAGGATGAGCACCCTGGCCTCCACCGAGAGCGCTTTGGCAATCTCCACCATCTGCTGCTGGGCGATGCTGAGGTCCCCAACCGGCCGGCCGGCCTCCACCTCGACCGACAGCCGCCCAAGCAACTGCTCGGTGCGCTGTCTCATATGGTGACGATCGATCGCTCCGTACCGGGTTGGAAAGTGCCCGAGAAAGATGTTTTCTTCGGTAGAGAGATGCTTGGCCAGGGACAGTTCTTGATGGATTGCAACTATTCCATTGGCGAGCGCCTCACGCGGGGATCTCAGCCGTTTCTCGATTCCATTAAGAAACAGCTCGCCCTGGTCAGCGGGGTAGACGCCGCCCAGGATTTTGATGAGCGTCGATTTGCCGGCGCCGTTTTCGCCGACAACGGCGTGAACCTCGCCAGGTCGAATGGCGAGGCTCACATCGTGGAGGACAAGATTGCCGTCGAACGACTTCGAAAGTTTCCGCGCTTCGAGCAGCGGCTGCTTCAATTCGCCAGCAGCATCCGCGCTTGAGGACATGGACTTTCAGGCGTCCACGTCAAGTTTACTTCTTGCACGGATCGGGCGTGGGCTCAAAATCGCCCCACCCGCGTCCAATCCACTCGTCGGCATTCTCGGCCACAACCGCGGGTGAATCGGGAAGAACAAGCTGGTGGCCCGCGTTCTGATATTCCTGGCGGTTGGGAATTTCCTTCTTCATCAAGGTGTAGATCACCGCGCGCAGCCCGATGTCGCCGATGAAGGGCGTGTAATTGCCGTCCGCCCCGAATGTTCCGGCCTTGACCGATTTGAAACCGGCATTGGAGCCGTCGAAGGTGTAGTGGCGGATTCCCTCAGCGCAGCGATTGGCGCGCGAGATGGCGAGCTGGGCACCCCAGGACGATTCCTCGGCATGCGAGAAGACCGCGTCGATGTCCGGGTGAGCCGTCAGCCAGTCTTCCATCAGCTTGACCGCGGGCTCGCGGATCCACTGCCCGTCGCCCTTTACCAGAACCTTGATATCGGGAAATTTGGCCAGGACATTCTGCATCCCCTTGTCGCGGTCGACCGCGGGCGAGGAACCCTGCAATCCGGTGATCGCCACAATGTTTCCCTTGCCGCCGAGATCCGCCGCCATGCGCTCGGCCACCTTCTCGGCCATGGTCACGTTGCTCTGGCCGATGAACAGCGTCTTCTCCGAAGTTACATCGCGGTCGAGCAGAACCAGCGGGAGCCCTGCATCCATCACCGCGCGAGCGGCCGGTACAAGCCCCGCGGATTCAACCGGGCTCATCACCACGCCGTCAACGCCACGCGCGAGAAGATCGCGAACGTCATTGTTCTGCTTGGCGACGTCGACATTGCCGTCGAGAACGACCAGAGACACATTTGGATGCCGGCAGGCTTCGGCCTGAATGGCCTCCAGCATCGAGATACGCCAGGGATGATTGAAGCCGGTCTGGGAGAAGCCGATCGTCAAAGCGCGTTCCTTGCCATCGATCATGATGGGCCCGGCATCGAGCGGCAGGATATCGGTGAAGGGCAGCTTATCGTAGAACGCGAGCAGTTCGTCGCATGTCTTGTTGCTGATGGGCTGGCGATCCTGCGCCGACGCGATTGACAATGTCGTCGCCAACAGAGCAGGTATGAGGACACCGAGACGTTTGAACATCATGACTTCTTCTCCTCTTGCTGTTGGGTGGATCACTGTCCTGATAGGCCGGACTTGACAGTCACAATAGTCACGGGATTGAGTGTGTCAATGCGCAATCCCTTTGTCTTTCCGACAAGAACGGCGCACAGCACGAGACGTGAGTGACCAGGATGCGGACCGGAGCCGTGACGTCAAGCGAACCATCGAAATTCATGCGGCGGGACCCGATGGCTCGTTCCGCTCATGATATCGACACGAGCCATCGGAACAGAACCAGGAGATCAGCAAAATGATCGATAGAAGAACACTTCTCGCCTCCGCCGGAATGCTGGCGTTGGGGCTTTCAGCGCCGTTGCAGGCGCAGGACAAGCCGACTTTCGCTCTCGTTCAAATAAACCAGCAGGCCCTTTTTTTCACGCAGATGAATGAGGGAGCAACCCAGGCGGCGGAGAAGGCCGGCGCCAATCTCGTCATCTTCAACGCCAACAACGACCCGACGGCGCAGAACAATGCCATCGAGACCTACATACAGCAGAAGGTGAACGGCATCATCGTCGTCGCCATCGACACCAACGGCATCATGCCGGCGGTGAAGGCCGCCGACGCCGCCGGGATCCCTGTTGTTGCCGTCGATGCGGTGCTGCCAGCGGAGGGGCCGCAGAAGGCCCAGATCGGCGTTGACAATGAAGGCGCCGGCAAGTTGATCGGCGAGCATTTCGTCAAGGTGATGAACGATAGCATGGGCGGCAAGTCCAAGCTCGGCATCGTCGGGGCCCTGAACTCGACGATTCAGAATATTCGCCAGAAGGGCTTCGAGGATGTGGTCAAGGCGGCGACTGGCGTCACCATGGCCGGGGTCGTGGACGGACGCAATGTCCAGGACAATGCGCTCTCCGCCGCCGAGAACCTGATTACCGCCAATCCTGACCTTACGGCGATCTACGCCACCGGCGAACCGGCGCTGCTCGGCGCGGTGGCGGCGGTCGAAAGCCAGGGCAAGCAGGGCCAGATCAAGGTTGTCGGCTGGGATCTCACGGCGTCCGCTATCAAGGGCATCGACGAGGGCTATGTCGTGGGCGTGGTCCAGCAGGATCCAGCCGGAATGGGCGCCGCCGCGGTCGATGCGCTCACCAAGATTCACGCGGGCGGCACACCCGAGAAGCAGATCGCGGTGCCGATCACCATCGTCACCAAGGACAATGTCGAACCCTATCGCTCCGTCTTTAAGTGATCGCCAATATCGGACTGGAAGCGGCTTCGGCCGCTTCCCTTGGCGCCTCCATCGTGCCGCGCGCCTCGATGCGCGGCATCCGCAAACGCTTTGGCTCGATCGACGCGCTTCGCGGTGTCGACCTCGATCTCTTTCCGGGCGAATGCCTCGGGCTGGTCGGTGACAACGCGGCGGGTAAATCGACGCTCACCAAGGTACTCTCCGGCGCCTATCTGGCCGACGAAGGCAGCATCGATCTCGACGGGATCCGCGCCACCTATGCTTCTCCGGCCGAAGCGCGGAAGCTGAAGATCGAAATGGTCTATCAGGATCTGTCGCTGTGCGACACGATCGACGTCGCGGGCAATCTTTTCCTCGGGCGCGAGCTCACCGGAGGCTCCGATTTGTTTGGATTTCTCGACAAAAGACGGATGCTGGCCGAGGGCCGGCGCATGCTGGATGCGCTGGAAATCCGCATTCCCAATCTGCAGGCGGCGGTGGCACAGCTTTCCGGCGGCCAGCGCCAGTCGATCGCCATCGCGCGCGCCGCCGCATTCGATCCCCGGGTTCTGATCATGGACGAGCCGACCTCGGCGCTCGCGGTCGCCGAAGTCGAGGCGGTGCTGGCGCTCATCCAACGCGTCAAGGAACGCGGCGTGGCGGTGGTGCTGATCACCCACCGCCTGCAGGACCTGTTCCGGGTGTGCGACCGGATCGCCGTGATGTACGAAGGCACGAAGATCGCCGAGCGCCGCATCGGCGAGACCGATTTGACCGACATCGTGCGCATGATCGTGGGCGAACGGCACACCGCTCCGAGGAGCGCCCCGGCATGACCCCCGCCAGCGCGAGGCCCCAGGGTTCGCCATGGACCGATTTCGTGGCGGCCCAGGCGCAGGTTCTCTCGATCGCTGTCTTTTTCATCGCATGCTTCGTCATTTTCTCGGTGACCAGCGACGCATTTCTCACGCCCGGCAATCTGCTCAATATGCTGCGGCAATCGGCGCCGATGCTGATCGTCGCCGTGGCCATGACCTTCGTCATCACCACGGGGGGAATCGACCTGTCGGTGGGCTCGACCGTGGCCCTCGTCAACGCGCTCGCTGCAATCCTGATGCAGTTCGGTATTCCATGGCCAGTCGTGGTAGCCATGCTGGTTCTGATCGGCGCGGCGGCGGGGGCCGCACAGGGCTGGTTCGTGGCCTATGAGGGCCTTCCAGCTTTTATCGTGACGCTCGCGGGACTTTCCATCCTCCGCGGCATAGCACTCTTGATGACGCAGGGGTTCTCGATCCCCATCGCTACCGAGGGCTGGTTCGTCGATATTGGCCGGGGCTGGCTCCTGGGCGTGCCCTTTCCGGCAGTCCTTGCAATTCTTGCGGCGATATTCGGCTTCGTGGCGCTCGATCGGATGCGCTTCGGCCGGCATGTCATCGCCATTGGCGCCAACATGGAAGCGGCGCGCCGCGCCGGTATTCCCGTCAAATACCGCATTGTCATGGTCTATGTACTGACCGGGGTTGCATCTGCAGTCGCGGGCATCGTGATCGCGGCCCGGCTCGGATCGGGATCGTCCAACGCGGCGGTCGGTTTCGAACTCGATGTCATTGCCGCCGTTGTTCTGGGCGGCACTTCATTGATGGGAGGTAAAGGGACCATTGTCGGCACCGTGCTTGGCGCGTTGACCATTGCGGTGATCGGCAACGGGCTGATCCTGTCGCATGTCTCGCCGTTTTTCACCCAGATCGTCACCGGGGTGATCATTCTCGTCGCGATCTGGCTGAACACGCGCGTTTTTGCGCGGCTTGCCGCGCCGGCGCGGAAATTCTGAAACAGGGATGCGATGACAGAACGTGCACAAACCCATATCCGCTCCGGGCTGGTGATGACGGTGCGGGGCCCCGTGGCGGCGGACGAAATGGGCATCACGCTGCCGCACGAACATATTCTGAACGACTGCCGCTGCTGGTGGAACCAGCCCGCCGAGCCGAACCGGCAGCACCTTGCCAGAGACCCTGTGCATATTGGCATCATCGGCGAGTTGCGCATGGACCCCTTCGTCAATCTCGACAACTGCACGCTGAACGACGAGCCCTTGGCAATCGCCGAGCTCCTGACATTCTTTCACGCCGGCGGCCGGACCGTCGTCGATCCGACCTGCCGCGGCATCGGCCGCAATCCCGAGGCGCTGGTGCGAATCTCGGAGGCGACGGGACTGAACATCATCATGGGGGCAGGCTACTATCTGCACACCTCCCATCCGCCTGCCTTGCGCTCGATGGAGATCGACGATATTGCCGATGAGATCGTGGCCGAAGCCCATCGCGGCGTGGGTGATACAGGGATACGCATCGGGCTCATCGGCGAGATCGGCGTGTCGGGCGACTTCACCGCGGAGGAAGAAAAATCGCTGCGCGGTGCTGCACGCGCCCAACGCCGCAGCGAGCTTCCCCTCATGGTGCATCTTCCGGCCTGGTACCGGCATGGACACCGCGTGCTCGACATCGTCGGCGAGGAAGGAGGCAACCTCCGGCATACGATCCTCTGCCACATGAATCCATCAGGAGAGGATGTCGAATACCAGACGTCGCTCGCGGCGCGCGGCGCCTTCATCGAATATGACATGCTGGGCATGGACTACTGGTATGCCGACCAAAGCGTGCAATGTCCGTCAGATGAGGACAATGCCCGCGCCATCAAGCGCCTGATCGATCTGGGATGTCTCGATCGCATCCTGCTCTCGCAGGATGTCTTTCTCAAGATGATGCTGACGCGCTATGGCGGCTTCGGCTACGCCTATGTCCTCAGGCATTTCATGCCACGCCTCAGGCGTCATGGGGTGAGGGACAGCCAGATCAGAACCATGATGGACGACAATCCGCGTCGCGTGTTTCATGCGGAGTGAGCTGTTGAAGTGCAGGAGGAGGATTGAGAATGGCGAAGAAGAATGTGCTTTTGGTCGGCGAAAGCTGGGTGAGTGCCGCCAGCCACACCAAGGGCTGGGACAGTTTTTCCAGCGTCACCTTTCATCTCGGCGCCG
>JANLYR010000317.1:0-14623 GCA_031365765.1 Hyphomicrobiales bacterium
TCATACTGGTCCGACCAGAACCAAGGCACGGCCTCATATGCACGGTTGCCGCCCACCATGTTTTCGGCGGCCACCGCCGCTTGGTCCTGGGCGCTGCGCCAGGCTTCAAGCCGCATGCGTTTTCCACCGAACACCGCGTGAGGAAACGAGCAGCAGTCACCGGACGCATATATGTCGGGATCGCTGGTTCGCAGCATTGCATCGCAGGCAATGCCGTTGTCGATCCGGAGCCCCGCCCGTTCAGCCAGTGCGTGTGCCGGGAAAGCCCCGATCCCCGCGACCACGACATCCGCGGGGATACGGCGGCCGTCGGACAGCAGAACTGCATCGGATGAAATATGCGCAACCTTGCTGTCGACGAGAATGGTGACGCCTGCTTCCGTATGGCGAGCAGTGACGACCGCGGCGATTTCCTCGGTCACGCCACGCATGAGAACACGCGGCAGGGCCTCGATCACCGTGACATTCGCACCCCGTTTCGTCGCGGTTGCCGCAAGCTCAAGGCCAATAAAGCCGCCGCCGATAATGGCCACCGTTGCGCCGGGTAAGAATGCGGCCCGTAGCGACAGTGTATCGGCGAAGTCGCGGAGCAGCATGGCCCGTTCCGCGCCAACGCAGGAGAGGGGGCGGGGTTTGGCGCCGGTGGCGATCAGCAGTTTGCGATACGCGATGGCGCGTCCATCGGCCAATCGGACCTGCTTGCTGGCACGGTCGATGGCTACGGCCTCCGCTCCGCCGATCCAAGTCGCCCCCAGCGACGTGATGGTTTCTTCGTCAAGCAGCAAAACCGGGGTGGGTTCCGCCTCCTCGGCGATCGAGGCTTTCGACAACGGCGGCCGGTCGTAGGGAGGCAGCGTTTCTTCGCCGATGAGCGTGATTGCGCCTTGCCAGCCATGTTCGCGAAGGCCGATGACAGCCCGGGCCCCGGCCTTCCCCGCGCCGACGATCACCATGCCGGGCTCGCTCACGCCGTCATCCGATTTCGATCATCACTTTGCCGGCTTCGACCTTGACCGGATAGGTCTTGAGATCGATGCACACCGGCGCGCCCTTGGCGGCCCCGCTGCGATAATCGAAGCGGCCGTTGTGCTTGGGACATTCGATGATGTTGTCCATCACCAGACCATCGGACAGATGCACCTTTTCATGGGTGCACAGCCCGTCCGTCGCATAATATTTGTCGTCGGGTGAACGGTAGATCGCGTAAGTGCGCCCGCCATGGTCGAAGCGCATCACATCCTCTTCGGCGACGTCACCGGCGCTGCACGCGGCAATCCATTGTGTCATGGCGTGTTCCTATTCGGCGGCGAGGCTGAGGGGAGGGACGCCCGCCGGCAATTCGCGCCTGATATGATAGTCCGGTTCCTTGACCTGCCGCAGGATCGCCGGAATGATTTCACGATAGGCGGCGAACACGCCCCGCGACGGCGGCGGACAATAGGGCTTCATCGCCTCATGGAGTGCCGGCAGGGCATGATAGGGCACCATGGGAAACATGTGATGCTCGATGTGATAGTTCATGTTCCAGTAGAGAAACCGCAGGACCGGGTTCATCAGAACCGTCCGGCTGTTGAGCCTGTGGTCGAGAACGTCCTCGGCCAATCCACCATGCTGCGTCAGCCCCGTGACGATATGCAGCCATGCGCCATACATCGTGGGCAGGGGACCGACGAACAGCATTGGCAGGATCGATCCGATAGCGATTGAGAAGGCGATCACCGCGAGATGGATGGCGAGCCAGATGCGGGCCACGCGATACAGCCTCGGCCGCTCCATCTCCGGAATGAACGTCGCCTCCTCCGCGCCGATCCGCCCCGCCACGTGGCGCAGAATGCTCCTGATCGCGTTTGAGGTCTGCGGGATGGCGAAAAACATCGCGGCCACTTTCAGCAGATACACCGGACGCATGACCGCGATCTCGGGATCGCGTCCGACGATGATGGTGTCGGTATGGTGGCGGGTGTGGCTCCAGCGCCAGACGGTCGGCTCGCGCATGATCATGAAGCAGGCCACATGATAAACGGCATCGTTCATCCAGCGTGTTTTGAAGGCCGTACCGTGCCCGCCCTCGTGCCAGCGCGAGTCGCTCGACGACCCGTAGAGCACACCATAGGCGAGGAAGAAGGGGAGTGCGAAAAGCGTCGGCCAGAATGCAAAGGCGAGTCCGCCGGTGACCA
Source organism: Hyphomicrobiales bacterium (assembly GCA_031365765.1). GTDB lineage: Bacteria > Pseudomonadota > Alphaproteobacteria > Rhizobiales > Aestuariivirgaceae > Aestuariivirga. The sequence goes on from JANLYR010000317.1 coordinate 2,178, forward strand.
GGAATGCCGCAACCCATATTGCCGTATCGCGGATCGCCGGGCCGTCGCTGCGCTGCATGAACTGCTTGAGCCGCTGGCGCGGGATGGGTGCGGCATACCATTGGGCCGATGCGAGGCCGAGGTTCTCCGCAAGCTTGGATTGCGCCCCGATAAGGCTGTAGTCACGAGGGCTGAAGGACGTGCTCATCGGATCTCCACGATTGTTCCCTCATAGGGAAGAACGGTCCCAGCGACAACCTGCCACCGGCCTCGACCAGTATCGTACACCTTGACTCATTACAAAAATAGAATATTCTGTCTAAATAAAGTAGGGATGCTTTAAATATTCCATCCCGCCAACGAAACCGGCAAAGCGGCCAGAGAGATCGCCGCCGGACGGGAGGAAATTGCAGACGGCCGTGAATTGCATTCGGCCCATTGCGGCCATTTCCCGATTCGATACCGCGCCTTGACCTCCGGCAATCAACGGGTGCCGCCGGACATCCTTTCGAAGGAGATGAACTCATGAAGAAAATCATACTGGGCCTCGGATTGGCCACCCTCATGTCGAGCTCTGCGCTGGCCGCCAATATCGGCGTCTCCATGGCACTGTTCGACGACAACTTTCTGACCGTGCTGCGCAACGGCATGGTGGAGCAGGCCAAGGGCATGACCGACGTCAATCTGCAGGTCGAGGACGCGCAGAACGATGTTGCCAAGCAGCTTGACCAGATCAAGAACTTCATTGCCTCGGGCGTCAGTGCCATCATCGTCAACCCGGTCGATACATCCGCCACCCAAGCCATGTCGGATGCGGCGGCCGCCGCCAATGTTCCGCTGGTCTACGTCAACCGCGAACCGGTCAATGTCGACACGTTGCCCGACAACCAGGCCTTCGTCGCTTCGAACGAGAAGGATTCGGGTACGCTCGAAACCCAGGAAGTCTGCCGCCTGTTCAAGGAAGCCGGCAAGACGGAAGCCAAGGTCTATGTGATCATGGGCGAACTGTCGAACCAGGCGGCCGTGCAGCGCACCAAGGACATCGACGAAGTGATCGCCACGCCCGACTGCAATTTCATCAAGATCATCGACAAGCAGACCTCGAACTGGCGCCGCGACGAGGCCCAGAACCTGATGACCAACTGGCTGTCGACCGGCACGGCGTTTGACGGTGTGATCGCCAACAACGACGAAAGCGCCATCGGCGCCATCCAGGCGATGAAGGCGGCCAATGTCGACATGAAAGCGGTCATCGTCGGTGGCGTCGATGCAACGCAGGACGCGCTCGCCGCCATGCAGGCGGGCGACCTCGACGTGTCCGTGTTCCAGGACGCGGCGGGACAGGGAGCGGGCGCCCTTGATGCTGCACTCAAGCTGGCCAAGGGCGAAGCGGTGGAACAGAAGGTCTATATTCCGTTTCAGCTTGTGACGCCTGCCAATATCGATCAGTATCTAAAGAAGAACTGAGACACGACAAAAACGCACAGGGAGCGGCTGTTGTTGCCGCTCCCCGTCCTGACACCAATCCGATGGCGCGCAGAGGTTGACAGTGGCACGGACGACTCACGGCGTTGGCGCAAACAATTACGACGCTTCGAAACGGGCCTGGCCAGCCGAACTCAACGTCTTTCTGGCTCTCATCCTTATTACCGCCGCCTTTGAAATCCTGGGCCGCTTGATCACCGGCGATAGCTTCCTGTTCAACACGCGCGAAAATGTCGCCGGGTTGTTCAACCAGCAGCGGTTGGAGATCATCATTCTCCAGGTCTCGATCATCGGCATCATCGCGATCGGCGTTACCCAGGTGATTATCTCCGGGGGAATCGACCTGTCCTCCGGTTCGGTGGTTGGCGCCACCGCGATGATCGCCATGTCGTTTGCGCAAGTGGCGGTCGTCAACGGCAATCCCAATCCGAAGGCGATTTTCCCGGAGCTCGGCTGGCTCGATCTTCCCGTGATCGTGCCGATATTCGTCGGTATCGGCTGCGGCATCATCGCCGGGCTGATCAACGGATCGCTGATCGCCTATACTAGGATTCCTCCTTTTATCGCGACGCTTGGCATGATGGTGACGGCGCGCGGGTTGTCGCGCTGGTGGTCGAAGGGCAATCCCATTTCGTTTCCGACCGACAGCTTTGCCGCCATCGGCAAGGGCCTGATGCCCGTTGTCATTTTCATAACTCTTGCCATCCTGTTCCAGCTCATCCTCAGCTATACGAAATACGGCAAGCACTGTTACGCCATCGGGTCCAACGAGGAAGCGGCCCGCATTTCCGGAATCAAGGTCGAGCATCACAAGATCCTGGTCTATGTGATGGCCGGCATCATGGCCGCGATCGCCGCGTTGGTACTGAGTTCGAAGAATCTGACAGCCCAGGCCGGCATGGGCATGATGTACGAACTCGACGCCATCGCCATGACGGTGATTGGCGGCGTGTCGCTGTCCGGCGGCCGGGGGTCGATCATTGGCACCGTTATCGGCGCCCTGATTTTCGGGGTGATCATATCGGGCTTCACTTTTCTGAAGCTCGATGCCTATTACCAGGAGATGGTGAAGGGCGTGATCATCGTCGGCGCCGTGGTCTTGGATCAATGGCGTCAGCGCCGGCGCGCCCGGGGAGGCTGATCGCATGACGGACATCGTTCTGAAAACCGAAGGGCTGACCAAGCACTATGGCGGTGTCCATGCGCTGGAAGGCGCCAGTTTTGAGCTGCGCATGGGCGAGCATGTGGCGATCATGGGCGACAATGGCGCTGGCAAATCGACCTTCGTCAGGCAGATTACAGGCGTCGAGCAGCGCACCCGCGGCAAGATATTCTTCAACGGCCAGGAAGTGCATTTCGCGGGGCCCCTCGATGCCCGTGAGGCAGGTATCGAAACCGTGTTCCAGAATTTGGCGCTGGCGGACGATCTCGACGTCCCCTCCAACCTGTTTCTCGGCCGTGAAAAAATCTGGCTCAATCTCGGGCCGTTCTCGATTCTCGATTTCAAGGGCATGCGTGCCGCGACCGAGAAGGCCCTGCTGCGCACCGCCGTCAAGATCCCGAACCTGCGCAATTCCATCCGCAACATGTCGGGTGGCCAGCGCCAATGCGTGGCGATCGCGCGAACCGCCACCTTCGCCTCCAAACTCATTATCATGGATGAGCCGACGGCCGCCCTGGGCGTCCAGGAAACCGCCCAGGTGGAAAACATCATTCGCACCCTGAAGACCAATGGCGAACCGCTGATCATCATCTCTCACAACATGCGGCAGGTCTTCGACCTGGCCGACCGGATCGTGGTTTTCCGCCGCGGACGGATCGTGGCGAACCTCAACAGGCACGAAACCGACGGTCAGGACGTAGTCGCCTATATCACCGGCGCCAAAACACAGGCAGAATACGCCGACGCTGCTTGAAGGGAATTGACAATAACGCCGCGCCACACTCACATGGGCCATGGCGGTTTCTCCTCCCATGTATCTCGGTCTCGATATCGGCACCTCATCGGTCAAGGGCGTCCTGATCGATGGCAACCAGAAGCTGATCGCATCCGCAACATCGCCATTGGAGGTGTCGCGGCCCCGGTCCGGCTGGTCCGAACAGAATCCCCAGCACTGGTGGAAAGCCTGCAACGCGGTGGTGGGGGCGCTGGCGCGAAGCAAGCCCAGGGCGCTCGCGGCGGTGGAGGGCATCGGCCTTTCGGGCCAGATGCATGGCGCCACCTTGCTCGACAAGGGCGACAAGGTTTTGCGCCCCGCGATCCTGTGGAACGATGCCCGTTCGGGAACTGAATGCCGCGAGATCGAAGCCAGTGAACCACGCGCGCGGCAGATTTCCGGCAATATCGCAATGGCGGGCTTTACCGCGCCGAAGCTTTTGTGGGTTCGAAAGCACGAACCACACCTCTTCGACAAAGTGGCGAAGGTGCTGCTGCCCAAGGATTATGTCCGTCTGCGGATGACGGGTGAACATGCCTCCGACATGTCGGATTCGGCGGGAACGCTGTGGCTCGATGTCGCCAGACGTCAGTGGTCGGATGAATTACTCAGGGCTTCTGGTATGGACAAAGGGCAGATGCCCAAACTTTATGAGGGAACCGAGGTCACGGGGCGTTTGACACCGGCCGTCGCCAAGGCCTGGGGCATGCCGAAGCGCCCGGTGGTGGCGGGCGGTGGCGGCGACAACGCGGCGTCCGCCTGCGGCATCGGGGCGGTGACGCCGGGCAGCGCCTTCGTTTCGCTCGGAACATCGGGCGTGCTGTTCGTCTCCAATGACAAATTCCGCCCCAACACTGAAAACGCTGTCCACGCCTTCTGCCATGCCGTGCCGGGAACCTGGCACCAGATGGGCGTCATCCTGTCGGCCGCGGCGAGCCTCGAATGGCTGGCCGGGGTGCTGAAGCGCCCGGCGCCGAAACTAACGAGCGCGCTGGGATCCAAACTCACTGGCCCATCGCCGGCGATGTTCCTGCCCTATCTCTCCGGCGAGCGGACGCCGGTGGGCGATGCCGGAATCCGCGGTCTGCTGATGGGGTTGGGCCCGGAATCCGATGACCGCATTCTCACCCACGCGGTGCTCGATGGCGTCGCCTTCGCTTTTCGCGATAGTCTGGAAGCCCTCAGGACGGCAGGCACGCGGGTCGAACGTCTTATCGCGGTGGGCGGCGGCTCGCGCTCCGATCTGTGGCTCAGGATCATCGCGACGGTGCTGGCTGTTCCCATCGACGTTCCGGCGGCAGGCGACTTCGGCGGAGCTTTCGGCGCGGCGCGCCTGGGGCTCATTGCGGCGACCGGTGCCGATTTCGCCCAAGTCTGCGGCGCTCCGAAAATCGCCAAGACGATCCGGCCGGAAACAAAGCTGCGCGATGCTTACGAACGTGCCTATGCGCGCTACGTCCAGATTTATCCAGCCATCAAGGAGATCAACCGAGGATGAAATTCTTCTCCACCACCGATCCTGTGAGGTACGAGGGCCCCGACGCCAAATCCGCGTTGGCCTATCGCTGGTACAATCCCAAGCAGAAGGTGCTGGGCAAGACCATGGCGCAACATCTGCGCTTTGCCGTGTGCTACTGGCACAGCCTCGGCTGGCCTGGCCCCGATCCGTTCGGCGGCGAAACCTTCAATCGCCCCTGGCACCGCGGCGATCCCATGGAAGGTGCGCGCATCAAGGCGGATGTGATGTTCGAGACGTTGCGCCTGCTTGGCGTCGACTATTTCTCTTTCCACGATCTCGACATCGCGCCCGAAGGAAAATCGCTCAAGGAGTTCAACGCCAATGTAACGGCGATCGCCAACATATTTGAAACCAAAATGGCGAAGACCGGCAAGAAACTGCTGTGGGGCACCGCCAACATGTTTTCCAACCGCCGCTTCATGGCGGGTGCGGCGACCAACCCCGATCCCGACGTCTTTGCCTACTGCGCGGCGCAAGTGAAACACTGCATGGACGTGACCAAGGGTCTGGGCGGCGAGAATTACGTGATGTGGGGTGGACGCGAAGGCTACGAGACGCTGCTCAACACGGACATCGGCCGCGAACTGGAGCAGGCCAAGCGTTTTCTGTCGCTGGTCGTGGACTACAAACACAAAATCGGCTTCAAGGGACCCATCCTCATCGAGCCGAAGCCGCAGGAGCCCACCAAGCATCAGTATGATTACGATGTGGCGAGCGTCTATACGACCATCGCCTCGCTCGGTCTGCAGAACGACGTCAAAGTGAATATCGAGCAGAACCACGCGATCCTCGCCGGCCATACGTTTGAACACGAGATCGCACTCGCCTCGGCACTCGGCATTTTCGGCTCGATCGACATCAACCGCGGCGATTACCAGTCGGGCTGGGATACCGACCAGTTCGCCATGAACATTCCGGAAATGGCATTGGCCCAGTACGAAATCCTGAAAGCCGGTGGCTTCACCACGGGCGGCATGAATTTCGACGCCAAGATCAGGCGGCAGTCGATCGACCCGGAAGACTTGCTGCATGCCCATGTAGGCTCGATGGATGCGTGTGCCAGAGGCCTGCTGATCGCCGCCGCGATGATCAAGGATCGCAAGCTGGAAAAGAGCGTGGCCAAGCGCTACGCCAAATGGAACGCGCCACACAACAAGGCGATGTTTGAAGGCAAGGAAAGCCTGGAGCAGATCGCCGCGCGAGTCCACAAGACGGGGATCGATCCACAACCGGTCTCCGGCCGCCAGGAATATCTGGAGAGCCTGCTCAATACATACTTATAATTTTCCCTCCCTCTCTGCGGGGAGGGTCCACCCAAAGGGCGAGGGTGGGGGACGGGTCATACAATAAAAAAAGGAGACTGAACTTGGCTACCAACATCAAGGGACCGGCGATCTTCCTCGCCCAGTTTGCGGGCGACACGGCCCCCTTCAATTCCTGGGACTCAATTACCAAATGGGCGGCCTCGCTCGGCTACAAGGGCGTGCAGATCCCAACCTGGGACGGCCGTCTGTTCGATCTGAAAAAAGCCGCCGGCTCCAAAACCTATTGCGACGAGATCGCCGGTGTCGCCCGGAAGAACGGCGTTGAGATCACCGAACTCTCGACCCATCTGCAAGGCCAGCTCATAGCCGTCAATCCGGCCTATGACGAAGCCTTCGATGCGTTTGCACCTCCATCCGTGCACGGCAAGCCGAAGGAGCGGCAAGCCTGGGCCGTCGACCAGGTGACACTCGGCGCCAAAGCGTCGCGCCATCTGGGGCTCGACGCAAGCGTCACCTTCAGCGGAGCACTGGCCTGGCCCTATGCCTATCCCTGGCCGCAGCGCCCGCCTGGCCTGATCGACACCGCGTTCGGCGAACTGGCGAAACGGTGGAAGCCGATCCTCGATGCCTATGACGAACAAGGCGTCGATGTCGGCTATGAAATTCATCCCGGCGAAGATATCTTCGACGGCGCCACCTTCGAGATGTTTCTCGATGCGCTGAAGGGCCACAAACGCTGCCGGATCAACTACGACCCCTCGCATTTCGTGCTGATGCAGCTCGACTATCTGGCCTTCGTCGACATTTATCACGAGCGCATCTGCGCCTTTCACGTCAAGGACGCGGAATTCAATCCCACCGGCCGGCAGGGAGTGTATTCGGGCTACCAGCCGTGGATCGACCGGGCGGGACGTTTCCGTTCGCTGGGCGACGGGCAGGTCGATTTCGCCGCGATCTTCTCGAAACTCGCTGCGCATGACTATGATTCATGGGCGGTGCTCGAATGGGAATGTTGCCTCAAGCATCCCGAACAGGGAGCGGCCGAAGGGGCTCCTTTCATTGACAGCCACATCATCCGCGTCACCGAAAAAGCCTTCGACGATTTCGCCGGCGGCAAGAGTGATGAAAAACAGATCAAGCGTTTACTGGGATTATGAGGAACATCCGATGAGCATTGAGGGACGGAGCGACGCGGCGACGGGGCGGATTAGACTTGGCATGGTGGGCGGCGGGCAGGGCGCGTTCATCGGTGCCGTTCACCGGCTCGCGGCCCGCATGGACGATCAATACGAATTCGTGGCGGGAGCACTCTCATCCGATGCCGCGCGTTCGCGCGCCTCGGGCGAGGAACTGGGCCTCTCGCCCGACCGCACCTATTCCGACTTTCGCGACATGGCGAAGGCCGAAGCAAAGCGCAAGGACGGCATCGAGGCGGTGGCGATTGTAACGCCAAACCACATGCACTATCCCGCCGCCAAAGCCTTCATCGAAGCCGGTATTCATGTGATCTGCGACAAGCCGATGACGTTGAACCTGAAAGAAGCGCTGGCGCTTGAGAAGCTGCTCGCCAAACGCAAGGATGTGATCTTTGCCCTCACCCACAATTATTCCGCCTATCCGATGATCCGCCACGCGCGCGCCATGGTCGAGGCCGGGGAACTTGGCGACATCCGCCTGGTCCAGGGCGAATATCCGCAGGACTGGCTGACCAATCCGATCGAGAAGCAGGGCCAGAAACAGGCGGCATGGCGGACTGACCCCACCAAGACAGGTGCCGGCGGATGCGTCGGCGACATCGGCACGCACACCTATCAATTGGCCTGCTACGTTTCGGGTGCGGTGCCCGAGGAACTGTCCGCCGATCTTACAACCTTCGTGAAAGGTCGCAGGGTTGATGACAATGTCCATGTGATGTTGCGCTTCAAGGGGGGAGCCAGGGGCATGATCTGGGCCAGCCAGGTGGCACCCGGCCATGAAAACGGATTGAAGCTCCGGGTCTATGGAACGAAAGCCGGCATCGAATGGACACAGGCCGATCCCAACTATTTGTGGGTGACGCCGTTCGGCGAACCAAAGCGCCTCATCACCAGGGCGGGCGCGGGAGCCAACGCCGCGGCGGCGCGGGTGACGCGTGTTCCCCCCGGCCATCCCGAGGGCTATCTCGAAGGTTTCGCCAATATTTACACGGAAGTGGCGCGCGCCATAAAGGCCAGACGCAAGGGGAAAAAAATCGACAAGGACGTGCAGTTTCCGGGGATCGCCGATGGTGTCGCGGGGATGAGCTTCATCGAGGCCTGTGTAAAATCGTCGGCGCGCAACGGCAAATGGACAAAGGTGTAACATGCAATACGGGATCAACCTTCTTCTGTGGACGTCGCATGTTACCAAGCAGCACGAGAGCCTGCTCCGCGATCTGAAGAAGGCCGGATATGACGGAGTCGAAGTTCCGGTTTTCGAAGGTGATGTCTCGCACTATGCGGCCATGGGCGAGATGCTCGACCGGATTGGCCTGTCGCGCACCACGGTTGGCATCCTGCCGTCCGCCGAGAAGAATTCGATTTCGTCCGATGCGGTGTCGCGCAAAGCCGCTGTCGATCACACCAAATGGATACTCGACCGCAGTTCGGCGCTGGGGGCAACGATCGTTGCGGGCCCCATGCATTCGGCACTCGGCGTTTTTTCAGGCGCTGGGCCCACCGCCCAGGAGCGCAAGCGCGGCATTTCCTATCATCGCGCCGTCGGCGACTACGCCGCTAAAAAAAATCTTAAATTCTCGCTTGAGGCACTGAACCGTTTCGAGTGCTATTTTCTCAACACGATGCAGCAGCTGTCGGACTATCTTGATGAGGTGGACCATCCGGCAATCAAGGCGATGTACGACACGTTCCATGCCAATATCGAGGAGAAGGATCCCGTGGCGGCGATCAGGACAATCCGGAAACACCTGATCCACGTACACATTTCGGAGAATGACCGGGGCACCCCAGGCAAGGGCCACGTACCTTTCGAGGCGACGTATAAAGGCCTGCGAGCCATCAAATACGATGGCTACCTGACGATCGAAGCCTTTGGCCGCGCTTTGCCCGCGATCGCTTCGGCGACGCGCGTATGGCGCGATTTCTTCCCCAGCCAGGAAAGCTGCTATCGCGACGGGATAAAGTCGATGAAGAAAGGCTGGGCCAACGCGTGACCGGCCGATTGCGGCGTCGGTGGAAATCTCTATAAGAGCGCACGAAAGCGCCTGTTCAGCAGAGGAATTCACATGAGACTTCGCATCGCCATCAACGGCTTCGGCCGTATCGGCCGCAATGTCGTTCGCGCCATCCACGAATCGGGCCGCAAGGATATCGATGTCGTGGCCGTCAACGATCTCGGCCCGGTCGAAACCAACGCCCATCTGCTGCGCTATGACAGCGTGCACGGACGTTTTCCCCACCAGGTTACCGTGACCGGCGATTCAATCGCAATCGGAGGCGAGAAGTTCAAGGTGACCGCGATCAAGGACCCGGCGCAGCTTCCATGGAAGGATTTGGGCGTCGACATCGCCCTTGAATGCACCGGCATCTTTACGGCAAAGGAAAAAGCACAGGCGCATATCGCGGCGGGCGCAAAGCGGGTGTTGATTTCGGCGCCGGGCGAGAATTCGGACCTGACGGTGGTCTATGGCGTCAATCACGACAAGCTCACCAAAGACCACATCATCGTCTCCAATGCGTCCTGCACTACAAATTGCCTGGCCCCTGTCGCCAAGGTGCTGAACGACGCCATCGGGATCGACCACGGTTTCATGACGACCATTCACGCCTATACGGGCGATCAGCCGACCCTCGACACAATGCACAAGGACCTTTACCGCGCCCGTGCCGCTGCCCTGTCCATGATCCCGACCTCGACCGGCGCGGCCAAGGCCATCTACCTGGCCATCCCGGAGCTGAAGGGAAAGCTCGACGGCGTGGCCATCCGCGTGCCGACCCCCAACGTCTCGGTCGTCGATTTCAAATTCGTGGCGAAGCGGAAAACCACGGTCGAGGAAGTGAATGCCGCCATCGTCAGCGCCGCGGACGGGCAGCTCAAGGGCATCCTCGGCTACACCAACGACCCCAATGTTTCTATCGATTTCAATCACAATCCCAATTCCTCGACCTTCCACATGGACCAGACCAAGGTGATGGAGGGGACGTTGGTGCGCGTGCTCGCCTGGTACGACAATGAGTGGGGCTTTTCCAACCGCATGAGCGACACCGCGGTTGCCATGGGCAAGCTGTTGTAACTGTGAGCCGGCCGGCGCTCATCTCCCCCTCGATCCTCGCCGCCGATTTCGCGCGGCTTGGCGAGGAGGTGACGGCCATCGACAAGGCGGGTGCCGACTGGATTCATATCGACGTCATGGATGGGCATTTCGTGCCCAACCTCACCTTTGGCGCGGGTCTGGTGAAGGCGATCAGACCGGCGAGCCGCAAGTGCTTCGATGTCCACTTGATGGTGGACCCAGTCGATCTCCATCTCGAAACGTTTGCCAAGGCGGGTGCGGATATCATGACCGTCCATGCCGAAGCGGGACCGCATCTCGACCGTACACTGCAGAAAATCAGGGACCTGGGCAAAAAAGCCGGTGTGGCGCTAAACCCGGCAACACCAGCCTCCGCCATCTCCTATGTGCTGGACCGCATAGATCTCGTTTTAGTGATGACAGTCAATCCCGGTTTTGGCGGTCAGCCGTTCATTGCGGCGATGCTGGACAAGGTGGGGGAGGTGAGCCGGATGATCCGTGGGCGGAACATTGACCTCGAGGTTGATGGTGGCATCAATGTCGAGACGGCCCCGCTCGTCTGGCGGGCCGGCGCAAATGTCCTGGTGGCGGGCGAAGCGATCTTCCGGGGCGGAGCTTATGAGGCGAATATCGCGGCCTTGCGAACCGCGGCTCTCAGCCGGATGGCGTGATAATTTCTACGGCCGCGTCACGATATATTCCTGCCAACTCCCACTATCGGAAATCAGCCGGAGATAAAGCCGCTTGGCGGCAACGTCGTAAAAATATTTGCTTCCTCCGGAAACCAGATCGCCAAGACTGGAAGACCCGGCGACCTTCAACCCCCTGAGTGTCACGGTGAAAGGAGAAAGCGGATAGGGCAATGACAGCCGCACTGCCTTGCCAGCCTGCTCGGTCCGCACAAACGACATCCGTTTGGGGGCGGTGAAGGGCAAGGTCAAAGAATGGCTGCGGCCCTCGATGAGATTCATGTTCAACATGCTGGGGCTGACACTCGTGAGGATATGAGATGCCCCATCGTCGCGCCTGACCACGGTCCCGTTGAGATCGGTGCCGTAACTCGTGATGATCCTGACGCCCACATAGGTGTGCGGACAAAGATATGCGTTCCAGGCGGATCTGAACGCGCAGCTCGACGTGACCAGGACCGGATTGCGCGGCACGATATGCCAGCCGGCAACCCCGCCGATCGAGCCGTCGGCATCGGTGAGAACCGAGTAGGCTTCGCCATTGTTGCGAGCCCCAAGCGGTTCGAACCAGACCTTTTTGCTATTATAGAAACTGAGCCCGGTGGAACCATTGAGCGAGCTCACCCAATAGGGATTGGGAGAAAAGTTCGAAATGGCCCCGGCGTTGCGTTGGCTGTTGGGCACGAAATTGGCGAATGCTGTCCGGCGAACCGCCATCGGCCCTTCATAATACTCGATGGCCTTGACCGTGTCGGAGGGGGCCCAGAAATGTGGAAGCTCGCGCCCATCAAGACCCCGCGTCTCCCAGCTTTCGGGATTGCCTTTGTTGCCTGTTTCGCCGGCAATAAGCGAGTCCTGGATATAACCCGCACCACTCCCGAAACTGATAAAATGCACGCCCATTCCGTTGTCGGCAAGTTTCGCCGACTGCAGGATCGGCCGCGCGAGGCTGCGAATCCAGGCTCCCGCATAACGATTTTTGTAACTCACGAGTTTGTCGAACACGGGAGGTACAAGTGGCGATGTCGCGCTGGCCGGATTCTGCCGCGGCTCGTAATTGGTGGTTGATGTCGTGCGATCGGGGTTTGGGGCGCCGTCCACATAAAGTCCGCGCATGGTGTTTGAGTGGCTGACATTGCCGCTGAACATCCGCAAGGGCGTGCGGCGCGGCCACACTGTCATGGTGGCCGACAAACCGATCGGATGCTCGGCAAACCCCAGCCAGAACCCGCTATGCTCCGACCCCGCTGCCACGTTCCCGCGGACGATATTGTCGGGGTTGCTGATCCAGAAAACGGCGGC
>JANLYR010000358.1:0-4962 GCA_031365765.1 Hyphomicrobiales bacterium
TCGCGCCGCCTGATGTGGCGCCGGCGCCGATCACCGTATGGATCTCGTCGATGAACAGCACCGCGCCCGGGTAATCCTCCAGCTCCTTGACGACCTGCTTCAGCCGTTCCTCGAAATCGCCGCGGTAGCGCGTGCCCGCAAGCAGCGTGCCCATGTCGAGCGCAAAGATCGTGGCGTTGGCGAGCACGCCAGGCACGTCGCCCTCGACGATGCGCTTGGCGAGGCCCTCGGCAATCGCCGTCTTGCCGACGCCGGGATCGCCGACATACAGCGGGTTGTTCTTGGAACGGCGGCACAGCACCTGGATGGTGCGGTTGATCTCGGATTCGCGGCCGATCAGCGGATCGATCTTGCCGGCCTTCGCCTTGTTGTTCAAATTGACGCAATAGGCGGTCAGCGCGTCCTGCTGCTGCTTCTTCTTGCCGCCTTCCTCCTGCGGCTCGGAGCCGTTCTGGCCGTTGCCCTGCTCATCATCGGCGCCACGCGGCGAGCGCGTTTCCGAGGCGCCGGGGCGCTTGGCGATGCCATGCGAAATGTAGTTGACCGCGTCGTAGCGGGTCATCTGCTGTTCCTGCAGGAAATAGGCGGCATGGCTCTCGCGCTCGGCGAAGATGGCGACGAGCACGTTGGCGCCGGTGACCTCCTCGCGGCCGGAGGACTGGACGTGGATGACGGCGCGCTGGATGACGCGCTGGAAACCGGCGGTGGGCTTCGAATCCTCGCCGCCCTCGGTGATGAGATTGGCCAGCTCGTTGTCGATATAAGCCTCAAGGCTCTGGCGCAACATGCCGATATCGACATTGCAGGCGCGCATCACCGCCGCGGCGTCCTTATCCTCGGTCAGCGCAAGCAGGAGATGCTCAAGCGTCGCATATTCGTGGTGGCGCTCATTGGCGATCGCCAGTGCGCGATGCAAGGCTTTTTCCAAGCTGCGGGAGAATGTCGGCATCGGTTATTCCTTTTCCATCGTGCACTGGAGCGGATGCTGGTGCTTCCGGGCGAAGTCCATCACCTGGGTCACCTTCGTCTCCGCCACTTCGAACGTGTAAACCCCGCAAATGCCAACGCCCTTCTGGTGGACATGCAGCATGACGCGGGTTGCCTCTTCGCGCCCCTTGCCGAAAAACCTTTCGAGAACCAGAACGACGAACTCCATCGGCGTGTAGTCATCGTTGAGCAACAGAACCTTATAGAGCGAAGGCTTCTTTGTCTTCACTTCCGGACGCGTGATGACGCCCGTCTGATTGCCATCGTTGTTACGGTCCCGCTTCGGCATGAGACGATTATATAATTGCTTTCGGCTGGAATGGGAGAGGGTAATCGCGGCTGATCTCTCACAGGCGGCGAAAACAAAAATAAAGGCCGCTGAAAAGCGGCCCCAAGACGTGGCATCAGTGCCAGCGTTTACTCAAGAAGTCTTGCGGCGCGTGGTCTTTTTGGGCGCTGCCGAATTTTTTTTCGTGGCAGCCGGAGCTTTCGATCCACCGGCCGCCAGTTCGTAAGCTTTCAGCCAATGTGCTTCAGCACGGCCATCGGGACGGCCTTCTTCCAGCCAAAGCCCGTAGGCTATGGCGCGGATGCTGTCTTCGGTGGGACGAGAGGCAGAGGTATGCATGGCGCGATCCTTGTTGCGAGGACTCAGCCATAACGCAATTTATGGTGCAATGCAATATAATCTGCGACGCAGGGTCAGAAAGGCAGATAACCCGACCAGATGAAGCCCAGGGCCAATGCGCCGGTACCCGCTTCGTAAGCCAGATACCATTTGCCGTAGGACATCATTTTTTGCGTCATTGCGGCACTCCCGTGGACACCGATTGTCCGTTACGGGAGAGAAAGCAAAGCTCATGCCACGGCCTGCGCCAGTTCTACCAGGCTTGCGGTCAGCTCACTTGCGGGATCAGCCAACGCCGAAGCGATGGAGAAGTGATCGGCGCCTTCAGCTTCGTGATAGGAGGCCGCGAGCCCCAGCCCTTTCCAGGCCGCCGCCAAGGTTGCGGACTGGCGCAGAAACTCCGCCGTTTCGATGCCCCCCACCCAGATTTTTGCCTGAAAACGGTGGTTAAGGGGCCACAGCAACGGACTGGAGACCAGTGCCAGTTCCGAAGTAAGGCGCAGATCGGCATTGATGGGCGTTGCGAGCAAGGGTCGCAGATCGAAGATGCCGCTTATCGGAAATGCGGCCCTGACAAGGTCAGGCGGCTGCCGGTAGTGGGTCCAGTCGGTTGCCGCCATGCAGGCCGCCAGATGCCCACCGGCCGAATGACCGGCAACAACCAGCGGGCGACCGTGTTCCTGCCACAGGTGGAGACAGCACTGCCGCATCTCGTCCACAATGTCGGGCAGCGGCACTTCCGGACACAGTGTGTATTCAGGGATCGCCATATCGAAGCCATGTGCGAGGCATCCCGCCGCCATGTGCGAGAAGCTCGATTTCTCCATGCTGCGCCAGTAGCCGCCATGAATGAAGACCAGAAGCGGGCGGCCCGTGCCATCTGGACCCTGGACGAGATCGTAGCGATTGCGTGACCGCGCGCCATAAATGCGATCCGGGATAAAGGCATGCTGGTTACGAAAATTTGCGGCGTCGCGGGCCCATCCCTCGATGATCGCGGGATAGGCCGGCACGGCGGCGCGGTTGTCATAGAGCCGAGGTAAATCCATCACGCATACTGGCAGAACCCGCACCGACCCGACAAGCGGGCGCGGCGAAGTTTATTTTACTTCCAATGTCGTCCACATGCCGGACATGTAGTGTCCGGGAATGTTGCAGTAGAGTATGTACAGGCCGGGCTTGAGGTCCAAAGTGAGACTTCCCGACTTGCCGGGATCGAGTTCGGAGACTTCGCCGAGATCGCCCGAGGCTTCCTCATCAACCCGCATTTCGGCTTCGACAAAAGGAAGTTTCGCGTCGAGGGAGGCAACCGGAGCCACCAGCATTTCATGCTGGGTTTCCTTTGACTCGTTGACGACCTCGAAGGTCACCTTTCCCGCAGGCACACTGGCTTGATCGACTGAAACGCTCATCATCCCCTTGGACATATCGCCCTTCATGCCCATTCCGAGGCCGAGATTCTGGCTCATGTCCATCGTGCCTCCCATGTCGCGGAGGGAAACCTTGACGGTGGCATCGGCGAAGGCCGGAACCGACATAAGTGCGGCAAGCATGAATATGTATGGAATGTGAGCGCGGTTGGGGGGCATGGCATTCTCCTATGGGTCAGAGCTTCTCTACTGACGGTTGTGGGAGACTGTTCCCTTTAGAGCATGTTGGACGGAGTTCCTAGTTCAAATAGCCGAATGCCAGCAGCGGTGACGCAAATCACTGTCCGGCCGGCCCTTTGTTGATATCACATGCCTCGATGTTCATTCAGGAGCGACTGCCATGACGGCCACATTGATCACCCGGACGCAGCCGAGCGCGAGTTCCAGGAGCGGCGGGTTAACCCGGCTGTTCGCATTCATGACCAGGTCCATCGTCCGCCTTCGTGCCCATGCCGCCCTCTCCAGCCTCGATGATCGCATGCTGCGCGATATCGGATTGAGCCGGGCTGATGTGGAGCGGTTGGTAGAGCGCGGCTGAGGGAAACGACGGAAGGACTCTAGTCGGAGTTCAGGAACCACGGGAATCGGTGCTTGCGTTTAAGACCGTCTAATCCCGATTCACCAAAATCAAGCCCGCCCTTGACCACCACCCGGGTGTTCTGCAGGCCCACCTTGCGCACCAGGCTGAACAGCTTGGCGGCATTGTCGGGATGCAGGCGAATACAGCCATGCGATACGCGGCGCCCGAGGCTCTTGACATGGAAGCTGCCGTGGATTGCGTGGCCACGGGCGGTAAAGAAAATCGAATTCGGCATGGGTGCATCGTCCCACTCGGCGGAAAAGTGTTCCGCCTCCATCCGGAAGGGGCGGAATTCCCCGCTGGGCGTCGAGTAGCCGGGCGCCCCTGTCGAGACGGGCCAGACATATTTTCTGTCGCCATTCACCGTCACGGTCATCTTCTGACTGATCTTGCTGACCGAAATCAAAACCGTAGGTGCCGGCGCCTTGGCCATCGCCGGGGCGATTTCCCAGAATGCAAACATCATTAACAACGCGGCCAGCCAGTTACGCATGGTTTCTCCCCTGTTCGAGGGCGGGATATAAATGAGCCGAGGCCGTTCGTCGAGGGCGCAACTGACCCCGGAACCTTTTGCAACAATGATGCGTTTTGGTCGCGAGGTGTGGACAGACTGGGCATGCCCTGGCCTTTCAGACTGCCTACCAAACACTTGAATGGAGCATTCCAATGTTCAACAAACTCTATCCGCTGGCCGTTGCTGCGGTGCTCGGCATCGGCTCGCTGGCGCTTCCCTCCGCGTCCGCTTCCGCCGCCATCACTTATCTTCCGAACCAGATGAACCTTACTGAAGGCTCCAACGACGGCCTTCTGCTGCAGGTCAATCATCGCCGTTCGCACAAGATGATGTGGAACCGCAGGAACCATGGTGATCGCTATCGCTATCGCAGCGACCGCCATCGCCACTATCGCGACGGTTACTACTATTCGACGCCGTGGTGGCTGCTGACGGCGCCATTGGTCATTGGCACGACCTATTCGAGCCGCCACTATCGCGATCGCGACTACGGCGATCGCCATACGCAGTGGTGCTATGACCGCTACCGCTCATACAATGCCCGGTACAACACCTGGGTCTCGTATGACGGCTCGGTTCACGAGTGCAACAGCCCCTACAACTAAGGCTGTACGCGATCTTATCGGAAAGGCTGGCATCCTCGGGGTGCCGGTCTTTTTTTGCGGCGCGCAAACACCTTGCGCTGGAGATTTTCATGGGCCATAAGCCCTCTGCTTTAGGCACCCGGCTGGGGGCTGAACGGAAGGTCCGGCAATTGCCGGACAGGGTATGAAATCCCGTCTTCCCGTGTCTCCGCTCTTTCGTCGACCGGTCTTTCGAGCCT
>JANLYR010000364.1:0-10523 GCA_031365765.1 Hyphomicrobiales bacterium
GTCGGGCTCGACGGTCGTCTACTGCCCCACCTCCAACACTTTCCTCGGCTCAGGCCTCATGTCGATGGAGCATCTGCGCAACGAAAGCCGCCCGGTGCATCTGGGCCTTGCCACCGATATCGGCGGCGGCACCAGCTATTCGATGCTGGCGACGATGGGCGAAGCCTACAAGGTGCAGATGCTGGCGGGCAGCAAGCCGTCGGCCTTCGAATTGTTCCACATGGCCACGCGCGGCAACGCCGAGCGCCTGCACAGAGGCGGCGAAACGGGCTCTCTCGACCACGGCAAACACGCCGATCTGGTCGTCCTCGACCCCCGCGCCACGCCGGTGCTCGCCAGCCGCCACGATCTGTCGCAATCGCTTGAAGACATCCTGTTCTCGCTGATGATCCTGGGCGACGACCGGGCCGTCAGAGCCACCTACATCGCCGGCCGAAAAGTGCATCCGGTTTAAGGCGTCAGCAGCAGTTCCGTCCCCTCGTCCAGCCACACCTCCTCGAGATTGTTGCCGGGTCCTTTGCGATCGACCACCAGAAAACGGCTGTCGCGGTCGAATACGAGGAGGGGATGATGCCAGACATTGCGGGCATAGTTCACGCCCTGCCGCCCCTTGGCGGCAAACACCCGGAACGACGCTGCATCCCTGGGATCGCCCGCCACCACCACGAGCCACGGGCGATCCTGCAACGGCAGGAAAATCTGGCTGCCAAGCGGATGGCGCTCCATCAGCCGGATGGCGATTGGCAACAGACGCGGACTGGCGCTGACGATCGAAATATTGACGGCACCGTCCTCCGCCGCGACATCGACATGCGCCAGATCGTTGAAGCGCTCGGCGAAACCCTGATTGATGGGGAAAGACGCTGCCCCCGCCGTCTCGATTACCTCGCCGAAGTCCTGGAAAGCCGCCCTGTCCAGGGGGTCGATACGACAGTATGTCACGCAAGCCTGCCGAAAACACGCAGCCGCGACACCCCGCCGTCGGGAAAGATATTGAGCTTCACATGATTGACCGGTCCGAGCGTGCGCAGCGCCGCACCCGAGAATTCATGGATGTGGTCCATCTGCAATGTCTGCTCGCCCATGAGTTCTGGCCAGAACATCGCCTCGGTGACGATGGACTGCTCCGTCGCCCGCTCGACCAGTGCCGCCTGAAGCGAACAGCGGTCCGGATAGTTGCCCTTGTAGTGGCAGGTGTCGACCTCGATTTTCTCGATCACCCCGCTCGCACCCAGCCCGACGATGATCCAGTCATTGCCGGGCTCGCGCCTGCGCCGCGTCTCCCAGCCGTCTCCCATATTGATGCCGCGGCCCTTCGTCAGAAGCGTCCAGACAGAGCCGTAATGGGCATTGTTGTAGGCGATGATTCGCCCGCCATTGTTGGCCAGCGATAGTTCCTGCAGCGTGGACCGGTCTTTGCCATCCCACTCTGGCACCGGCTCGCCATAGACCCGAAGCCGCGCCACTCCGCCGTCGGGATAGATGTGAAGCCTGAGATGCGTAAACGCCGCGCTGCTCGTCACGGCATGAAAATGATGGGCCGAGGGACCAAGCGAAACCGCGGGCAGGATTTCCGACCATTGCGTGGCCGCGCTCGGGTCGCCCGCCGACACGCAGGCTTCGATCGAGGCGGCCGGGGGGTAGTTGCCGGTGAAATGACTGGTGTCGATGTCGACGCCCCGGACCACGCCGCGGGCACCCAGCCTGATCACACAGAAGTCATGGCCGCCCTGACGCCGCCGCTTCGATTCCCAGCCATCCATGTATTTGCCGTTGGCGTCATAGGTGTCGGGATCGAACACCGCTGCCCCATCGCGCAGCAGCCGGCTCTTGTCGGCGAAGAACTCATCGGTGGCAAAGATCACCTCCGCCCCCAGCCGGGGCGAAGCAAGATTGATGGCGTTTTTTGCGAAAAGGGGCAGTTCGGGATCGAAATTCATCTTGCCCGCATAGCATGGAGGCAACGCTTCCGAAACCGGCTTGCCGTACCCTTGAGCCTGAGGCGCCGGGTGTCAGGGACATTGGCAAAATACAATCAATGGCATATCGTCGCTCCAGCCATGAAAAAGGAGTCCGCCGCATGAACCATATCCGCGCCGCCATGATCGCGGTGGCTGTCCTTGTCGGACACCCGTCATGGAGCTTCGCGCAGGAGAAAAGTTTCAGCCTGGAACTGAACAAGACCGAGGATCAGGCGGGCACCTGTCTGACGACGTTCAAGGCCACCAACCGCATGGGTGTCAGATTGAAAGAAACCGTCCTGCAGATTTTCGTTCTCGATCAGCAGGGCATAACCTTGACCGACGTGGCGCTCAATTTCCGCGAGTTCAAGCCGGGCCAGACCAAATTTCTGAAATTCCCGCTTCCGCACGCCTGTGACACGATTTCCAAGCTTCATCCCAACGGTTTCACCAAATGCGCGGGCGACATCGATATGACCGAAGCCTGCAGCGACAGTCTCCGGACCACCACGCGGGCAAAGATCAAGTTCAACGATACCGATGAATGACCAAGGCCCGATGACGCTGGATCTGCCGACGCTGATCGCGCGCGGCGGTCCGGTGGCGGTAATCCTGATGGTGCTTTCGGTCATCGCGCTGGCCATGAGCCTCTACAAGATCCTGCAATTCGCATTTGCCCGCGTGGGGCGGCATAAACCCGCCATGGTCGCGCTGGACCGATGGTTCGAGGGCGACAGGGATGATGCCTATGAGCACATCATGAACGACCGCGCGCCGCTGTCGCGCGTGCTGGCCCATGCGATGCGGGGCGTCACCCATAACGGCACCCACCTCGAGACGGTGAAGGAGGATACGACGCGCGTGGCGCTCGAGGAATTGCGGGACTTGCGCAAATATATCCGCGGCATCGAACTGATCAGCCAGACCGCCCCGCTGCTTGGCCTGTTCGGCACGGTCGTCGGCATGATCCAGGCCTTCAGCCAGTTGCAGGCCTCGGGCGCGGCGGTCAACCCGGCGGCACTCGCCGGCGGCATCTGGACCGCCCTTCTGGCAACGGCGCTGGGCTTGGCGGTGGCCATCGTTTTTTCCACCATCACGGCCTGGCTCGAATCGCGCGTCGAGAACGAACGCTCGGTGATCGAAACCACAATGACCGGATTTTTCGCCCACCGCATCACCGGGGGCCAGGGCCGCGGTTTGAAGGACGTAAGCGTCGTGACCAGGGGCCGCGCATCGCATGCAAATTGAGCGCCCCGCCCGCATTGCGAAACCCATCCCGCTGGTGCCGCTGGTCGATGTGGTCTTCCTGCTTCTGATGTTCTTCATGCTCTCCACCACCTTCGCCAGGTTCGGCCAGCTTGATGTGAGCCGGGGCACGCAATCCGTGCCGGCTTCCTTGACTCCGGGCGCCACGGCGGGCGTCATCGTCGAAGTCTCCAAGGGGCCGCAGGTGAAGGTGAACGGCAGCGCCGTGGCCCTGGATGGATTGGTGGCGAGGCTTGACGCGTTTCACGCCAAGGGGGTGCGCGCGGGCAGCATCAGGGCGGCATCCAGCGCCGACGTCCAGGATCTTGTCATGGTGCTTGAACTGGCCCGCACCAGCAAGCTCCGGGCCCTGTCCCTCGGGCGCTGAGCCAGCCCCGTGCGCCTCGCGGTCCCCCCGGCAAAATCTTCGACGGAATGGGTCCTTCAACTCATCAACATCGTCTTCCTGCTGCTCCTGTTTTTCATCGTCAACGGCACCATCGCCAGCATGCAGGAGCCCGGCATCCTGCCGCCCAGGGGCTTGTCGCTCGGCACCGGCCGTCCGCTGGGCGATGCCGCCTATATCGCGGCGGACGGAACCTTGAAGTTTCGCGGCTCGGCCATGAGTGCTGAAGGCATCCGCATCCTCCTCGGGCGCGAAGCGGCGGGCGGCGATATCCCGGCCTATCTGCAGGTCGTGGCCGACCGCAAGCTCAACGCCCGGCGCTTGGTTGCCCTGTTGCAGGAATTGCGTGCCCAGGGCTTTGACAATCTGAGCCTCATCACCGTGCGCGAGCCCGGCCCGTGAAGGTCCGCTGGGCCTTGTGGCTGGTTTCGGCGGCGGGCTCGCTAGCCGTCCATCTCGCACTGATGAGTGCCCTGTCGGGAATGTCGCTGGAGGCCCCGCCGCCGCCGCTGGCCGATCTCTATATCGCCGACGCCGCCAGCCAGGCACCGCTGGAACTCAACGCGATTTACGAGCCGGCGGCCGTCTCTCTGGAGGCCGGCATCCCGCAAGGGCAGCCAGTGGTTGCGGAAGCGCCCGCACCTCGGCCGGTGGCGGCAACATCCGCGACCGCAGGCAGGCTCGAAGCCGCGCGTACCAAACCCGTCGAACCTCCCCTCGCTTCGCGCGAGGAGGCGGCGCCGCTGAGCGCTGAACTCCGGCCCTCCGCCGATCCGGTGGAGCAGGCCGCGCTTGACCCTCCATCGCAACGGGCCGAGCCCGAACGGCCTCCCGAGCCGACCCGGGACCGGACCTCGACCCTGGCCGAGACGGTTGTGACACCGGATAAGGTCGATCCCACCCCGCAAGGTTCACTGCCAGCCGAGCCTGCGGCGCGGAGCGTCAAACCACAGCCGTCGCCCCCAACGACAAACCTCGAACCTTCGCTGCTCGCCGAAACCGGAGAAACGATCAAGCCACTCGAAGCCGCGGTTGAGCAACAATCTCCCGGGCCCGCTCAACCCCTGTTGGAAGAGGCGGAAGCGCCATCGGTTTCGGCCTTCCCGGAGGCGGGGCCGGTCGCGGGTCTCGATCCAGTCGACAAACCCGAGCCCATGGTGGCGGCGATTGACCCTCCAACGGAACCTGCGGCCGCTTCGCCTCGGGCGGTGGCACCGGCCTCAACGTCCGCGCCGGCTGTCGAGGCTGCTGCCAGTAACGCCGCCGGGGGACAGGGGAATGGCACGTCTCCCGCACTGGCCGAGTCCGCGTCAACCCAGGGGCCGGACCAACCGGCCGCCAGCGCCACGCCGGAACCGCAGGGGCCCGGCGCCAGCATCGAACAGCAGCGTCAGCAGGTTGCAGCCCAGCCGCCCGTCTCCGAACTGCCCATGCCACAGCGTGAACGCATCGTCCGGTTTCTTGATGGCATGCAAGCGTCCGAGGGTGGCAACTGCCAGCATCTGGAAGTCTCCAGTCCGGATGGCGAGCGGCCCCGCTTGAGCGGCTTGGTCGCGGCGCCCGAGGCCATTCGCGACATCGGCAACGCCTTTCAGCGCGCGGTCGGCGTCCGGCCGGAAATCGGAATGCACCAGGTGGTGGAAGCCCAGTGCCCGGCCGTCGATTTCATCAAGAGTCTGCGCATGAGTGGCGCGGCCCCGATCGGTATCGGGCTTTCGGCGGCTGTGGCGGGCGGCGCTGTTACGCTCGAAGGCCGGCTCACCCGCCTCACACTGCCCTACACGCTCCTGTTCACCATCGACAATGAGGGCATCGTTCACAACCTGACCGACGATCTCGTGCCTGACGCCAAAGACCAGATTTTCGACTCCGAGGTGTACCTTGCAGCGGGCCGCCGGCCGCACACCCAGCTCCTCATCGCGGTAGGGTCCTCCGAGCCGCTGGAAGAGACGAATTTTCTCCGCATCGGCGACTCGGCCTCGTTTCTCCAACAACTGAGAGCCGAGGCCACGGCGGCCGGCGCCAGCCTGGCCCTCGGCTATACCACTTTCCAGGTGCGTTGACGGCTTCACGCGTCTCCGCGCACCGCCCTTTCGCAGCTCCACGCCACGCTGAGCACATCCGCGTCGCGGTTATGCCGTGCATTGAACAAAAATCCCGTGGGCAGCCCCTCTTTGTCGGCGCCCGATGGCACCGACACGCCGCACCAGTCGAGAAAATTGCCCAGCATGGTGTTGCGCAGCGCCCGCAGGTTGGTTTTCAGGAATTCGCTCAGGTCGCGCACCAGCGGTTCTATCGCCGGAGCCGTGATCGGCACGGTCGGGAACACCACAATGGCATCGCCCACCAGCTGATCGGTCTCGGTAATAAGCCGCCGCCGGGCCTGCTGCACCGAAACGAGATCGTAGGCCGACATTTTTTCCGCCAGCAGAATTCGGCCGGCGACGCGGGGGTCCATCCGCGCCGCGTCGGGACCGGTGACCCGCGCCCGGTGCAGGGCATAGGCTTCGGCTCCCAGCAGATGACCATGCCTGGCAATGAGCGATGGTATTTCGTCGAAGGCCGGAATGGCGATGCGCCTGATCCGGACGCCCTGCCGCCGCAACCGCCCCAATGCGGCTTCGAAATTGTCAATGACGGCGCCATCGCAGTCATCGAGCACCACATTGCCGGGGACGGCGAGTTCCAGCCCCTTGAGCGAACGCTTGCGGATCGCCGGTTTAACCAGGCCCCGCGTCACCGCGTCGGCCAGGATGCAGTCCTCGACGCTCCGCGTCAGCGGCCCCAGCGAATCGAGCGTCACCGACAAGGGAAATACTCCGGCCATCGAATATCGTCCGGTCGAGGATTTATAGCCTGTGATGCCGGTGAAGGCGGCGGGAATGCGAACCGAGCCGCCGGTATCGCTACCGAAAGCGATGGCGACCAATCCTCGTGCGACAGCCACCGCCGAGCCGGAAGACGAGCCGCCGGGAGACCGCAGAACATCGGGGTCGGACGGGTTCCACGGCGTGCCGTAATGCGGATTGTAGCCGATCGCCGAATAGGCAAACTCCGTCATGTTGGTGCAGCCGATCGACACCAGCCCCGCTTTGGCGCCGGTGGCGATAATGGCCGCATCCTGCTTCGCCGGCGCCTCGGACTTGAGCACCAGTGACCCCGCCGTGGTTACCCGTCCCTTGAGGTCGAACAGGTCTTTCCACGCGACAGGCAGGCCGTCGAGCATGCTGTTGGGCGAGCCCGCCCGCAACCGCTTGCGCGCCGCCCGGGCTTCTTTTCGTGCCCGCTCCGGTGTGAGTTCGGTGAAGATCGCCTGATCGCCGCATTGGGCCGCGGCATCGAGCGTCCATTCGGCGATTTCGACCGCGTCAATCCTGCCTGAGCGCAATGCGCGCGCCAGTTCGGCCGCCGTTCGCGCCGCATAATCCATTGCCATGACAGTCCCCGCTTTTGCCGCGATTCTACACGCGGCCGCCGGGAAAAACCAGCTAGGGGGAAATCCGCAGCGGACCAAGCAAGCGTTCATACTCCGCCTCGGGCACGCCGTATGCGCCCCCCGCGATCTCTTCGAGTCCGGCGCGGTTGAGCACGCGGAGATGGCCGCGCGTGGCATGCAACAGGCGTTTTCCTTCCAGGACATGAATGGCGTCGGTGATGCCGGAACGGCGTACCGCCAGCATCACGCTGAGAAATTCATGGGTGAGCTGCAGATCGGCGCTTCCCGTCCTGTCCTGACACATCAGCATCCAGCGTGCGAGGCGCTCCTCGATCGTGCAACGGCCGTTGGCGAGTGCGGTATGCGAAGCCTGGAGCGTGAAGGTGTGGACGAAGCGCAGCAGCACGGCATGCAAAGCCGGGCTTCGTTCGATGGCGAGCGCCAGGTCCGCCCGTGAAATTCGAAGGGCATGCCCGTCGGCCTGGGTGATGATCTCATAGGGCACGCGATCGGCAAACAGCGCGATCGAGGAACCGAGAAATCCCTCGCGTCCGATCAGCCCTGTTTCGATGCGCACGCCATCGAGCGTCACCACGATCACCGAGCAAATCCCGCTCAGCGGAAAATAAGCAAACTCCTCGGGCTCGAAAGGCACGGTGAGCCGATCGCGAAGATTAATGGCAACGCGTGTGAAACTCGGCTCCAATATTTCGAGCTGGTCGGCCGGAAATGCAGCCAGCAAAAAATTCTGGCCAGGACTGAATACGCGCTCGTCCATATCTCCCATCCTCCAGAAGGGGCGGGAGTTTTTAGGTCCCACTGCCGTTTGCGCCGGTCGTCTGCAAACGATATGATACATATAGCACATCACTCGCACAGATGTACGAATTCGGACAATGGATTGCAGCGCAATTCGATCTGCGTATGAATCACGTTGAAATATTTGGGAACGCCAATGTGCTGAAAAGCAATCCTGAGTTACGTCATTCGTTCAGCCCTGAAGCCCTTGAGAAGATGCAGCGTGCCTTCGATCGGGCGTGCCGCGAAATGGGTCTTACGGACAATAGCAACACGGCGTTGCGCGACTTCCTCGCCAAGGCGATCGTCGCCGGCTTCGAAGCCGGCAAGGAAGAACACACACTTGTCGCTGCGGCGGTGTCCGAGGCAAGGCAGTTGGCCGGCAACCACGCTTGAGTGTCGTCCCTGCGGCTTGACTTAGCGCGGGCGCCCACTAGGGTGCCTTGTGTTCAGCGTGTTGACGCCACGCGGGAGAGACCGGGCAACCGGCGCCGAAGGAGCAACCGCCCCGGAAACTCTCAGGCAAAAGGACCGCAGCGTATCTGAAATCTGGAGAGTAGCGGCCCGTTCTTGGGTAACGCTCACCGAAGGAGCGAAGTCGGGACCGTGTCGGAGTGACGGTCCAGGTGAAATCTCTCAGGTTCTCTGACAGAGGGGGCTGGTCCGGCGATTTGCCGGACCGCCATGCCTGTGTCTGGAGTCCATGATGTCCGAAGCGAAAATCCTCCGCACCCCTCTCTACGACGCGCATGTCGCACTTGGCGCCCGCATGGTGCCCTTCGCCGGCTACGAAATGCCGGTGCAATATCCGTCCGGCATCATCGCCGAGCACAACTGGACGCGCCAGCATGCGGGCCTGTTCGACGTCTCGCATATGGGTCAGTGCTTCATCGTCGGCGACGCGTTCGAAGCGACGGCTGAGGCGATGGAGAGACTCGTTCCCGCCGACATCAAAAGCCTCACACCCCGCCAGCAGCGCTATTCGCAACTCCTGAACGCCGAAGGCGGCATCATCGACGATCTGATGATCACGCGTTCGGACTACAAAGGCCATGAAGGCTGGCTCTATGTCGTCGTCAATGCCGGCCGCAAACACATCGACTACGCCCACATTGAAAAAAATCTTGCCCAGGGAACAAGCCTCAAGCGGGGCGAAGCAATGTCGCTGCTCGCACTTCAGGGACCAGAAGCCGAAAACGTGCTCTCACACCACGTTCCCCTGCTGCGCGGACTTCCCTTCATGCATTATCACGCAGGCCAGATCGGCGGCATAAATGCGCATATCTCGCGTTCCGGCTATACCGGCGAGGACGGCTTCGAGATATCGGTCCTCGACAAGGATGTGACGACGCTGTGGGAACTGCTGTTGTCCGATCCCGCTGTCAAACCGATAGGCCTCGGTGCCCGCGATTCGCTCCGCCTCGAAGCGGGCCTCTGCCTGCATGGTCACGACATCGATGAAACGACCGATCCCGTCGAGGCTGGCCTTGTCTGGTCGATCGGCAAGCGACGCCGCACCGAAGGCGGCTTCATCGGCGCGGATAAAATCCTGGCCGCGATAGCCCATGGGCCATCGCGCAAGCGTGTCGGCATCAGGCCCGACGGCAGGGCACCGGCGCGCGACGGAACTGTCATCACCGATAGTGACGGCCGAGACATCGGCATCGTCACCTCGGGCGGCTTCGGCCCGACGGTGAATGGCCCTGTCGCCATGGGTTATGTCGAGACACAATCCTCCGCCGACGGAACGTCATTGCAACTGATCGTGCGCGGCAGGCCGCTGCCCGCCTCGGTTGTGCCGCTGCCCTTCGTCGCCCACAACTTCAAACGCTGAGGAGGTTCCATGACCGTAAAATACACCAAGGACCATGAATGGATCAAAGTCGATGGCGCGATCGCCACGATCGGCATCACCGAACACGCCCAGGAACAGTTGGGTGATGTGGTGTTCGTCGAATTGCCCGCCGTCGGCAAGACCGTGAAGCAGGGGGGGGAAGCCGCCGTGGTCGAGAGCGTCAAGGCGGCAAGCGACGTTTTCGCGCCAGTGTCGGGTGAAGTCACGGAGATCAACAAGGAGCTCGAAGGCGATCCCGCATTGGTCAATCGCGGCGCCGAAGGCGAGGGCTGGTTCTTCAAGGTCAAGCTGAAAGACCAATCGGAAATCGAAGGCCTCATGGACAAGGCCGCCTATGACAAATTCGTGGAGAGCAACTGACTCATGCCCATTCGCCCCTCCCTCGCCGAACTCGAACCCGGCGCCAATTTCATTCGCCGCCACATCGGTCCCAATGCGAGCGAGACGCAGGCCATGCTGGTGGCGGTTGGCGCATCCTCGCTTGAGGATTTCATCGCGCGCGTTATTCCCGCTGCCATCCGCAGCGCCAAACCGCTCGATCTCCGCAAGCCCATGGCCGAGCGCACGGCCCTCTCCTATCTCCGCCGGATGGCCGAGCGCAACGAGGTTTTCGTTTCGATGCTGGGGCAGGGGTACTACGGCACGGTGACGCCCAAGGTGATCCTCCGCAACGTTCTTGAAAACCCCGGCTGGTACACCGCCTACACGCCCTATCAGGCCGAGGTCAGCCAGGGCCGGCTCGAAGCGCTGCTCAATTTCCAGCAGGTGGTGATCGACATGACCGGCCTCGCGCTGGCCAGCGCCTCGCTGCTCGATGAAGCG
>JANLYR010000422.1:0-2582 GCA_031365765.1 Hyphomicrobiales bacterium
TGCTTCAGCCCCTTTTCCAGGACGGCCCACTCTTTCGCCGAGATGATCCGGGGGATGACATCGAAGGGAATCAGCCGTTCCTGGGCTTCGGCGTCGCCATAGACGGCAAAGGTGATGCCGATCCGGCGGAACAGCAGTTCCGCCTCCTGGCGGCGATATTCCAGCGCGTCCGCCGGCGTCTCCTTCAGCCAGCGGGAGAGTTCCCGGTAGGCCGGGCGAAGGTCGCCGCCGGCTCCATTCATTTCATCGAACGCAACTGCCATATATCCCGACGCTTTTCCAAGGTCACCCGAGCCCAATCCAGGACCATGCGAGACAGTGCATGACTGAAAGGGATGGTAGCAAGGGCCGCGCCAGCGCGATATGCATTCACCGAGGGCATTTGGTAGCAAGGGTTCCAGCCGCTGCCTCAAAAAACGGCTGCCAGGTGCTTATTTCGGCAGCAAAACCCCGTGACTTCAAGGCGTTGCCTCGGCAATGTTGGGGAAGAGGGCGAGGAGGAATAATGTGTGAGATCGTTACGGCAGGCATTCTGGTGATCGGCGACGAGATCCTGTCCGGCCGGACCAAGGACAAGAACATCGGCTTTATTGCCGAATACCTGACCAATATCGGGATCGACCTCAAGGAGGTCCGCGTCGTCGCCGACGAGGAGGCCGAAATCATCGCGGCGCTGGATGCGCTGCGGCATCGCTACGATTACGTCTTTACCACCGGCGGCATCGGGCCGACCCATGACGACATCACCGCCGACAGCATCGCCAAGGCCTTCGGCGTCGGCATCGACCACCATCCCGAAGTGGTGGCGCGTTTCAAGGAGCGCTGGGGCGCCCAGGACCTGAACGAGGCGCGGCTGCGCATGGCGCGGATTCCCGATGGCGGCGAGTTGATCCAGAGCGCCACCATTCTCGCGCCCGGCTTCAAGATCGGCAATGTCATCGTGATGGCGGGCGTGCCCTCGATCATGCAGGCGATGATGGACATCGTGGCGCCGAAGCTGAAATCGGGCGTCCGGATGCTGTCGGAATCGGTCCGCGCCAATGCGCGGGAAGGCGACGTTGGCGGTCCCCTCCGGGAAATCGCCGCCGCCCATCCCGACACCGTGATCGGCAGCTATCCCTTCACCGACGACGACAAGAAGCCGAACACCAATCTCGTTGTCCGCTCGCGCGATCCGGAAAAACTCGATGCCGCGATGAACGCGGTCAAGGAGATGCTGGCGGGACTGAACATCACCACCCGCTAGCGGATCATTCGAAAGCGGAGCGGGAACAGCGTCGTGGACAAGAATTCGTTCTTCTGGAAAATGGTCGACGGCCAGTTGCCGCCGCCGCCTTGCGCGGTAACGCTGGGGATCGAATTCGCCGCGATCGACGGCGAACGCGGCACCATCGAGGTCACATTCGTGGCCAAGCCGGAATTCCTCAATCCGGCGGGCAACGTGCAGGGCGGCTTTCTCGCCGCCATGCTCGACGACACCATGGGCCCGGCGCTGACCGCGACGCTGGACGCCGGCGAATTCGCGCCGACGCTGAACCTCAATGTCCAGTTTCACCGTCCGGCGAAAGTCGGACCGCTCAGGGGTATCGGGCGCGTGGTGCTGCGCGGCAGGGAAATCTGCCAGCTCAGCGGCGAATTGCTGCAGAACGACAAGATCGTCGCCACCGCGACGGCCACCGCCATGATCCGGAAGATGTAGGGGAGCTGTCATGGCGGAGCATCCGGAATTGAGCGCGCAGGAGAAGGCCGGCAAGGCCTTTCCGGTCTCGTGGGACCAGTTTCACCGGGATTGCCGGGCGCTGAGCTGGCGGCTCAATGCCGTCGGTCCGTTTCATGCCATGGTCGCGATCACCCGCGGCGGGCTGGTTCCGGCGGCCATCGTCGCCCGCGAGCTCGGCATTCGCGTGATCGATACGGTCTGCATCGCCAGCTACGACCATACCAAACAGGGCGAGTTGCAGGTCCTGAAGGCCGTTTCGGCGGAAGTGGCAAAACTCGGCGGCGGCAGCGGCAAGGGCCTTCTGATCGTCGACGACCTCGTCGATACCGGCAAGACCGGGCGGCTGGTGCGCGCGATGATGCCGGACGCGCATTTCGCCGCGGTCTACGCCAAGCCGCAGGGAAAGCCGCTGGTGGACACCTTTATCACCGAGGTGTCGCAGGACACCTGGATCCATTTTCCCTGGGATACCGCGCTGTCGTTCCAGCCGCCGATCAGGGATGGCAGGGTGTAGGGTAGCCGTCATTGCGAGCGTAGCGAAGCTATCCATCTTTCTGCGATACGAAAAGAAAGAAGCGAGCTGGATTGCTTCGTCGCAAGGGCTCCTCGCAATGACGGATGCAGTTTGACTATCGGGCTTTGAATGCCATGCCGCTGCAAAACCGCGTGACGCCCACCGGCGACATCGTCGCCACCCCACATCGTGGCCTGTTCACCGGCAATCGCGGCATCATCCACGATCCCCTAACCAAAACCCTGACGCGGCGCTGGGCCAGCCAGGCGTGGCTGACTTGCGTCTGCGAGTTCAGGGGACGCCGGCGCGTGGTGATGGGCGGCCGCAGCTGGACCGAGCTGTTCTTTC
>JANLYR010000445.1:0-12681 GCA_031365765.1 Hyphomicrobiales bacterium
GGCAAACTCATCACCATTGGCTCGATGTCCTCGATCTTCGGCGGCGCGATCATCAGCCCCTACGCGGCCAGCAAGGGCGCGATTGTGCAATTGACAAGATCGCTTGCCGTGGCATGGGCCGAGCACAATGTTCAGGTCAACGCGGTGCTGCCGGGTTTCATTGACACCGACTTGACGCGCGGCGGGCGCCAGTCCTCGCCCGCGATGTTCGCCAAGGTCGAAGAGCGCACGCCGGCGGGACGCTGGGGTCAGCCGGACGACCTCGCGGGCATCGCTGTGTTCCTTGCAAGCCGCGCTTCCGATTTCATAACGGGAACGGCAATTCCAGTGGACGGCGGCTACTCTGTGCAGATCTGACGGACGGCCAGTGACAAGTCAGGAGAGTGACATGAAGGAAGCGATGCCGGGCGCCCGGCCAACCCGCGTCGGGCTGATTGGTTGCGGATTCTATGCCCAGAACCATCTGCATGCCTGGCACGATCTGGCCCGCGAAGGCGCCGAACTTGCCGCCGTTTGCGACCGCGACGAAGCAAAGGCACGCGCCGCTGGTGAGCGCTTCAATGTGCCCTGGTTCACCGATGCGGCAGCGATGCTCGACACGGTTCCGCTCAATCTGGTCGACATCACCACCCGCATGGATACCCATCGCGAGCTCGCATCGTTGACCGCCGAGCGCCGCATCGCCACTATCGTTCAGAAACCTTTCGCGCCGACATGGGACGAGTGTGTGGCGATTGTCGATTTCGCCAAGGCGCGCGGAGCCTGGCTGGCGGTGCACGAGAACTTCCGCTTCGCCACCGCCATGCGGCGGGTGAAGCAGGTGCTTGAAGCGGGAACGATCGGCGACCCGGATTGGGCCCGTCTTTCCTTCCGCACCGGCTTCGACGTCTATAAGGGTCAGCCCTATTTCTATGACGAGGAACGGCTCGCGATCCTCGACGTTGGAATTCATGTCCTGGACCTGGCGCGGTACTTCCTCGGTGAAGTGGAGCGCGTTTATTGTGAAACGCAGCGCCGCAATGCAAAGGTGCGCGCCGAGGATACCGCGACCATGACTCTGCGCCACACCTCTGGCGCCGTATCCCTCGTCGAATGCACCTACGCCGCCCGGCGTATTCCCGATCCCTTCCCCGAAACAATGCTGGAAATCGAGGGACCGTTGGGCTCGATCCTGGTGGGAAAAGGCGAAGTGATGGTGGTGACGACGCAGGGACTGAGCTTTGAAGAACGGATCGGCGCGCCCCTTCTCTCCTGGACGACAAGGCCATGGCATGTTTCGCAGGAAGCGGTGCGCAACACCAATTTGCACATGCTGCAAACATCGCGTGCCGGCCGCCCCGCCGATACGTCGGGCGACGACAATCTCAAGACCTACGCCCTGGTCGAGGCGGCCTATGAATCGGCCCTGACGCATGCGGGCGTCAGGCCCAAAGTCTGAGGCTCAGGGGGTATCGCAATAACCGCCGGCGTAGCTACGCAGCGGCTCAATACGCGAATGTGCTGGTCCAATCGGCCGACCCACTGGCAGGTATTTCCGCTTCACTGAAGAAGTGTCCGATGCGGTTGAAGTCGCCGACCAGCACACCGCCGCCAGGAGCTGTGCCGAAACGGCCAGCGAGCGCGAAAAGGCCGGGAATCCTACCTTCGGATGGCGCACCGAAAGTATAAGACGTGAGTGCGCGCCATCGCGAGCGCCCGTCGTCCGAAACCCACCAGGTGAGCCGGACTTGTCTGGAGCCAAAGACCCCGCTCACTTTAACCTCAAGGCGGATCAGGTCGTCGATGTTGTTGTTGTTGAGATCGGCGATGAAGAGCGGGCTCACCGCATCGCCAAGATGCGTGTTGAGGTTCGTCCATATACCTCGCCCGCTTTCGGATATTGCCCACCGGCCATTGTCGACGGAAAGAACGTCGGTGACGCCGTCACCCGTGAAATCGCCGAAGCGAAGTTCGTTCATCGGTTTGCCGGAGCTCTGCACCGGCTGCCAGTTTGGCTGGAGCAATGACGTTACGAACCATTGGCCATCGGAGTCCCGCTTGAATGCGTGGGTGGTCCGGCGCGTCACGCCCGGGCGGTGGTCGCGCATGTTGGGGTCGAACTGACCAAATGCGACATCGACGATCCTCGCGCCGAAGTACCCAATGGAATGCCAGCGCCCAGTCCCGCCGCTTGAGATGACCCACGCGCCACCTTCTTCCGCCAACACGTCGCAGCGCTGGTCGGCATCGAAATACCCTAAACGAACGTTGCTGAATTGGTCCTTTTGCGGTCCAAGATACACCCAGGGAAACTCACCGAAGCTTGAAAACCAGAATCCGGCGCGCGTAGCGAGGAAAAGATCGTCGATGCCGTCGCCATCGAAGTCGCACACGCCGTAGTGGCCGTAGGTATCGGTCTCGATGATGTTGCCCGCGCCGATTTCGACGTGCTGAGATGTTTGAAGCGCGATGGCGTCGTCACCCCAGTCATCCTCCAGCCCCTCATGGGGAAACACGTTGCCGCGGATATAGGCCGCGATATGCGGCATTCCCCTGATCTTGATCGCGTTGGAGTTGCGGTATTGGAAGGCGTTGTCGATGAACCACGACTGGATACTTGCTTGGCCGCAACTGGCGGCGATGCAGTCCGTGCCATGGATATCGAAGCTATGCGTCCAGGTATTGAACATTCTTCCGTGATAACCGCCACCCTTGAGAACCAGGTTGCGAGTGGCCTCATAGCCGCCGGCATAGCCCGATGCAGCAATTGCGTGGCGGTTGAAGTCAAACAGATTCTCGGTGATCTGCGCCCACGCGCCATGGTGGACATCGACGCCATAGCCCGCGGCATGTTGCGTGAAGGGATTCCAATCGCCATCGTTTTCTTCGGTCGATTCGTGTTGGTTATGATGGATGTAATTGTTGAAGATACGCACTTGCTCCGGCCTGCCGATGCGTTCGCCCGGTCGGTTCGAGGATGGCTCCTGCCCGGGTCCTTGCTCCCGATCATCAAGGACGCGGATGCCGGCGCCGCCCCAGCCGAAGATCTCCATGTTGGAGATTTGTATATCCAGGCAACGGAAAATGAAGATGCCGAATTGGTCGACCGTCTGTTGGCCAAGGCTCGGCCCCTCGACGCGGAAGCCCGACAAGCGGACGTGATCGCTTGGCGTCTGATCGTCCGCTTCACAACTTATGTCGAGAAATGAACTGGCAACCTTCCGTCCATGTTTGCCGAACTTAAGCAGGGGGCCGGGAGAACTGGGCGTGCGTGCGGAGCCAATCGGAATTTCAATTTGTGGCAGTTCAAGGTCGAGATCGGAGAAGTCGACGACGGCGCCTGGTCCCAGAAACCGCGTTATCGCAGTCGGTCCGCCCGGTAGTATCGTGCCTTTGGAAACAGAAGGAAATGCCGCCACGCTATTCAGCGTCACACAGGGGCCGAAATGCAGCGGCACGAATTCAGGGCTATCGGAAAAGTCGATGACCACCGCAGGGCCCAGCAAGATCGTCGCGTTAGCCTGCTGAACCTTCTCAGCCAGTTTCTTCCGCATTTCAATATGCAGCGCCGCATTGACGGCGGGATCCGCTTCACGGATTTCGACGATTTCTGGCGCGGGCTCCGCCGGGCAGCCGCCTCCCTCGACGGCCACTTCGTATCCCTGTTTAATGTCAGGTGTCTGCGCGCGCACCGGTGCTGAGAAAAGACCTGTGGACAACAAAGCCGCAAACAAGAGCCGGAGCATGAGAAATCTCCACTGCTGTGTGTGAAGAACATATGCTTCTGCCATTCCTCGCGTCAATATAACGCGAGGCCCCATCGCAAGTTATGGTAACCATCCAGAGCTTTCTGCGGATTGAATCAATTTGTAGAGATCCCGAAAGCCGTCGCCGCTATCGGTCTGCTTGGTCTTTAGTATGAACTTGAGGTGGACCAAAGGTTGACATTGCTATCGACGGCGTATTGGTCGAGTTCAAGCAACTCGCGCTCGTCAAAGCTGAGGCCGTTCAACGCGCCAACGCAATCCTCGATTTGTTCTGGATTGCTGGCGCCGATAAGCGCGGTCGTCATTCGCGGATCACGCAGGACCCAGGCGATGGCCATTTGTGCCAAAGACTGGCCGCGCCTCTGTGCAATAAGGTTCAGGGAGCGTACCCGCTCCACCGTCGCATCGCTCAGCACTTCGGGCGAAAACGACTTGTCGGCCGTGACGCGGCTGCCCGCGGGAACGCCGGACAGGTATTTGTTGGTCAACAGTCCTTGCGCAAGGGGCGTGAACGCAATGCATCCCATTCCCTCCCTCTGCAGGCGATCCAGCAGACCATCGCGTTCTATCCAGCGATTGAGCATCGAGTAGCTCGGTTGATGGATGAACGGAGCAACACCCATCGATCGCAGGATGGACGCGGCCTCCGCCGTTCTGGCGGCGCTGTAGGAAGATACACCAACATACAGCGCTTTTCCCTGTTGGACGGCGGACGCCAGCGCTCCCATGGTTTCCTCAAGCGGTGTCATCGGATCGAAACGGTGAGAATAAAAAATGTCGACATAGTCCAATCCCAGCCGTTTGAGGCTTTGGTCGAGACTGGCCAGCATATATTTGCGGCTTCCAAATTCACCATAGGGACCGGGCCACATCCGGTATCCCGCTTTTGTGGAAATGATCAGTTCATCACGGTGACCGGCGAAATCGTTTTGCAGGATTTTAGCGAAGGTCTTCTCCGCCGCTCCGGGTGGCGGGCCGTAGTTATTTGCAAGGTCGAAATGCGTGATGCCCAGGTCGAAGGCACGGCGGCAAATCGACTGGCTGGTTTCAAAGGGAGTGTCGGCCCCGAAATTATGCCACAGGCCGAGCGAGAGTGCCGGCAGCTTCAGTCCACTCCGTCCACATTGACGGTAAAGCATCGTGTCGTATCGGGCGGTCTTGGGCGTGTAGTCCATTTGTCAGCCTTTGCTTTCGTTTTGTAGCTAACGCGAAATTGATTTCCTCCGGCTCAGTTGATCGATGGTAACGGCCAGCAGCAGGATGATCCCGCGTGCCGTATCCTGATAAAAGGTCGGTACATTCATCAGGCTCATGCCGTTATTAAGACTTCCCATCAGCAATGCGCCAAGCAGCGCGCCAAGCACACGCCCTCGTCCGCCCGAAAGTGACGTCCCTCCAATGATTGCCGCGGCGATCGCGTCGAGTTCCAGAAACAATCCGGCACTGCCCCCGATGGCACCACTGACGCGCGCCGTCAGCGCAACTCCGGTAACGCCATAACCGAAGCCGGCAATGACAAAGTTCCAGAAAATCGCCCGCGTGAGGTTAATTCCGGAAAGCCGCGCCGCCTCCGGATTTCCACCGATGGCATATAGCTGCGCCCCATACTGGGTTCGGCGCATCAGGAATTCCGCCGCAAACGTGCAGAGAGCCACCAGGATCACCAGGTAGGGAAGTCCTTGCCAGGAAGCGACCCAGATGGCGATGCCGCCTGCGATCAGTGGGGGTATCAGGGCGCGAACCAATGCCGGCTCGATTTTGGATAACACGCCCAGTCGATGTGCCCGGTTGATTTCGACGAAACGCAAGGCGCCATAAATCACCAGCACGGTGGCGACGGCGGCGATCGACAGAGAGGGTGGCAGGAAGCCCGTCGCCAGGCCGGTGAGGGAGCGAGGCAGCGGCGCCACGGTCGCGCCGTTGGTGGCGATCATCGAAATGCCACGAAAATACAGCATGCCGGCGAGGGTGACGATAAAGGACGAGACACCAAGACGCGTCACCCAGAAGCCCTGCCACGCGCCCATCAGGACGCCTCCGGCAATGGCGATCAACACCGCGAGGGCCGCATTGACATCGTGCTTGACCGTGAGCAGCGCCAGAATCACGCCGACAAACGCCACCGACGAGCCGACCGACAAATCGAAATTGCGCGTCACGATCAGCATCACCGCGCTGATCGCGGCGAGGCTCACAATCGACGTTTGTAGTGCCAGCAGCACAAGATTTCGCGGAGTAAGGAAGGTCCCTTGCGTGGCGAAGTAGAAATAGACCCAGACCGCCGCCAGAACGAGGAGCAGCATCGAACTTCGAAGCGCGGTATTTTTCCCCAATTGAACGAATATGCCCGACAGTGAACCGGATTTGGTGACGTTCGCCTCTGCGGCGCTGCTATCGCGGTCAAGATCAGCCATCGGTCGCCATCCGCAACAGGTTTTTCTCGTTGAGGTTTGACCCCGAAAGTTCGCCGGCCAGGCGTCCTTGGCTCATGACCAGCACTCTGTCGCAGGCGTCCACCAGTTCCTCCGCGTCTGTCGAAGCCAGCAGGATGGCATGACCCTTGGCGCTGAGGTCAAGCCATATTCGCTTGATCTCGCGGCGCGCGCCGACATCGACCCCCCGCGTTGGATCCACCATGATGAGGATACGCGCGCGCGCCGCGAGCCATCGGGCGATCTGCACCTTCTGCTGGTTGCCACCGGACAATGTACGCACTTCCGAATCGATTGAGGCGGCCTTGATGTGGAGTGCATCAACCTGCTGGCGAGCACGAAGCCTTCCGGCGGCTACGTCCAGCATGCCGTGGTATACGATCTGCCCGAGGCTGGCGATGCCGATATTATCGCCAACCGATTGATCGCCGATGAGGCAATCACGGCGGTCCTGCGCCATCAATCCCAGCCCCAGCGACACCGCCTGGTCCGGACTTCCGATTGCTTGCTCAACTCCGTCGATCAGGATAGTTCCCAGGCGTTTGCCCTTCCATGCACCATAGATGGCGAGCGCTGCTTCCACGCAACCGGCACCAAGCAATCCGAACAATCCGACCACTTCACCTTTCCGCACGGCGAGATCTAATCCGCTCACTTTTTTGCGTCCTTCGTTGTCGAGGACGGTCAATCCCTGTGTTTCAAGCGCATTGTCTGAAAACTGCCGCGAACCGATCTGCTCGTACACGGTTGCAGGGTCGCCGATCATCTCGGCAACGACATCCTGACGCGTCACCTCTGCCAAAAGGTGCCGTCCCTGTATGCGCCCATCGCGCATGACGACGACCCGGTCGGAAATGGCGAAGACTTCGGTAAGCCGATGGGACACGAATATGATGGCAACGCCCCTCTGCTTGAGTGTTCGCATGCGTGCAAAAAGTCGCGTTGATTCATGTTCGGTGAGGGCCGCGGTCGGCTCGTCGAGGATAAGCAACCTGGCCTTCTTGGCAAGGGCCCGGGCGATGACGACCAGTTGCTGGGTAGCCAGATCGAGAGATGACATGGGAAGGGAGGGATCGATGTCGATGTCGAAGGCGGCAAGTGCCTCACGAGCTAATAGTTGTCTCCTGCTGACATCGATAATTCCAAACCGCATCGGGTCGTCGTTGAGCGTGATATTCTCGGCAACCGTGAGGTCGGGCACGATGTTGACCTCTTGGGGAACAAGTGCAACTCCTGAAGCCTCGGCGTCGGAAACGCCGTTCGGTTTGTATGGCTGCCCTTCCCAGATTACCGATCCTCGATAACTCCCGGCGGCATGGGCGCCCGCGAATATCTGGATGAGAGTGGACTTGCCCGCCCCGTTCTGTCCCAGCAGTGCCACGATTTCACCGGGAGCGATCGAGAAGTCGACATCATCGAGCGCACGGACGCCGGGGAAAAATTTGGTGAGGCCGGTTGCCGCCAGTAGGGGACCGGCGGTCGGGCAACCGGCGTCAGGTGCCGGTTGCAAGTTTCTATATTCGGCCATCCCCGGACGTATGGGCGTCGGATTGAACCTGCGCTCAGCAGGTCGGCTTTTTGTCGGGAACGTTTTTATAGACCTCATCGATATTCAGCCAGAAGGAGTGCTTGCAGACAAAGTCCCCCATCTGATCCTGACTGACCAGGTAGATTGGCGTCTTTACCCACGGAATCTGCCCAGCCTTGTTGTCGGCGGTGGTCGAAGCGCCGATATCCTTGCATTGCGCCATTGCAATAGCGGCATTGGCGCCCGCGATTGCCATTTCATCGGGGGCGGGCCACAGGCTGCCAAATTGACGGCCTTCGACAATGGCTTGGGCGGCGGAGAGTTCCATATCCTGCCCAGTCACCAGAATAGTGCCCGGTTTGATGCCGGCGGCTTCGATGGCTTGCAGCACGCCAAGCGACATGCCGTCATAGGAAACCAGAAAAGCGTCGACCTTGTTGGCATTGGCTGTCAGGGCATTCTCGGCATTTGCCTGGGCTGGTTCGGTTTTCCAACCCGGGGTGAACTGATCCATCACGATCTTGATGTCGCCCTTGGCGACCAGCGGATCGAGAACAACATGGTAGCCACCCTGCATCAGGGTTGAACCGGTTTGTCCTGCATCCCCGCCGATCAACACGTAATTCCCCTTGGGGACTTTTGCCACAACGGCACGCGCCGCTTCAGCGCCGCCGTCCTGTGGATCGCGCCCGATGAAGGCCGCATGCTTCGCCCCGAGGATCATATCGTCATAGGATGCCAGCGGAATGCCGGCCTTGGTGGCCATTTCGGCGATACCCGCGGCGACATTGAAGTCGACCGGCTGAATGACGATCGCATCCACCCCTTGGGTGATGACATTCTCTGCCTGTCCAATCTGCTTTTGCGCGTCGTTTTCCGCAGACTGGACGATGACCTCGTAACCCGCCGCTTCCGCGGTCTTCTTGAAATATGGAATGTCCGCGTTGAGGTAGCGGAATGCCGTCTGCTGTTTCAGCATGAAGGCGATTTTCTTGGTTTTTCCGGGGACACAG
Source organism: Hyphomicrobiales bacterium (assembly GCA_031365765.1). Taxonomy (GTDB): domain Bacteria; phylum Pseudomonadota; class Alphaproteobacteria; order Rhizobiales; family Aestuariivirgaceae; genus Aestuariivirga. Next base: position 8,720 of record JANLYR010000445.1, read on the forward strand.
CTGTCTTGGGCGGCGGCGGTTCCCGCCGCAACAGCGGCTCCCGCCAAAACGGAAATGGCAATCGTCGCCATCCGAATCTTATTCAGGCTCATCAGATCCTCCCTTTGTTTTATAATGATGTTATCGTTAACAATACGAAATACGCGCTGTCAATCCAGTTTAAGAATGACAGCGCGCTGAAATGATGTGATATATAACATCCAGACATTGTTAGCTAACAGGAGGTTGGATTGGTTGTGACCCTGCGAGATGTGGCAAAGCGTGTCGGCGTCTCCGCCATGACGGTGTCACGGGTGCTCAATGGGCGGCGCGGGGTCGATGCCGAAACACAGCGCAAGGTGGAAGAGGCGATAACCGAACTTGACTATGTGCCCAACCGCATTGCGCGCGGGCTTGTCTCCCGGAAGACAGAGACGATCGGACTGATCGTGCCCGACGTGGTCAACCCCTTTTTTGCCCCGGTGGTCCGGGGAGCCGAAACGGCGGCCAGGCGAGCCGGGTATCGCGTCCTGCTGTGTAACAGCGAAAACGACTTGCGTTTGGAACGTGAATATATCGAGGATCTAGTTTCACATCGCGTCGAAGGACTGTTGATCGCGCCCGTCAGCGACCATTCGCGCCACAGCATTTTCCCCCTGTTGCGAAAAAAATTTCCGCTTGTTCTGCTTGATCGCACCTTGCCGGACTCGGATTGTGATTTCATCATTTGCGATAGCACGACCGGCGCCCGCCGCCTGGTTGAGCATCTCATAGCCGTGGGCCACCGCGACATCGCACATCTGACCGATGCCGACGACACTTCGACCGGCCGCTGGCGTTTGCAAGGTTATCAGCAGGCGCTCGCATCCGCCGGCATTCCTTATCGTGAGGACCTCGTGTTTCGCACCACCGTCAATCAGATCGGCGGCTACCGCGCCACGCAACAGGTGCTGGCCTTGGATCCAATGCCAACCGCGATATTCACCGTGAACAACATGACGGTCGTTGGAGCCATGCAGGCCTTGCGCGAACGAAGCCTGTCCGTGCCGCAGGACATGGGCCTGGTCTGCATCGACGATGTCGAACATCTGGCGGTCCTGTCGCCCTTCCTGACCGTCATCAATCAACCGGCAGAAACCCTTGGCAGCCTGGGCGCACAACTCCTGTTCGAGCGAATTGGCGGAAAAGCCGGCCCGACAAGCCGCCGCATCGTCTTGCAAGCCGATCTGATCGTGCGACTTTCGTGCTGCAAGCAAAGCGGTGTGCCAATGCGCCGGTAACGTCCATCAACGCCCCGCGCATAAGCGGTTTTGCCAATGCAGTCGGGCTCCCCCAGCAGGCCAACAGTCTGCTCCAAAGCTGGTGCAAACCGCATCCCCGCCCAAAAGGAAAGGGCCCGCGCATTGCCCACCCAAGCCCTTGATCGCGAGACCCAAACCCGAAGGTCCGATTAAGTGGCGTTGGCGGTTCGATGCAGTCCGGTGGCGAGCGCAAGTTCAAGCGCTTGCGCCGCTCCGTCAATATCGGAACCAACTGCCAGACGCGCCGCTTGTCCATCGTCACGAGAGAGCGCGTGAGCAATCGCCGCATGCTGACGATTGGATCGAGGATAATCACCGAGGGGGTAGAGCGTGCTGAAATAGGGACTGACCTGAAGCCACAGGCTTTCAATGATCGACAATAGAATGGGGGAGCCTGCCGCGGCATAAATGGTGAAATGGAAATCCCGGTTGCTGCGCAAAAATGTTTTCACATCATTCGATTCGATTGCCTGACCCATGTCGGTAACCAGACCCTCGAGCTTGGCAACTGTCGGCCCGTCCATGTGCGCAGAAGCCATCTCCGTGGCAAAGCCCTCGATCTCGATACGAATTTTTCGAAGCTCCTTCAGGCGATCGAGCGAAAGCGGGGGGATGCCGAGCGAACGGCCTGATATCGTGGTCAGGGCGCGTTCCGCCACAAGCCGGTGCAAGGCCTCCCGGACCGGCATGTGGCTCACGCCGAAGGCAGCGGCAATTGCCGGAATGGTCACCGATTGACCAGCCTCGATACCGCCGGTGGCGATGAGGTCCTTGATCTGGAGATAGACCCGGTCCTGGACAGTGGCTCGCGAAACGGGCGACGACGGGACAAACCGGCGGGATAGCTTCATATGCTCAGGGTCCGATCGCTCTGGGAGCAATGTCTTGAGAAACGAATCTGCGGAATGTCACAGGGGTTGATCCACTGTCCAGCGTTGCATTCATTTTGATTTTTGATTATTGATCAAACTACGGCTAGCGTCCACTGCGGAAAAACAGCGGGGGCACTTGGTCGTCAATGCACCCGGATGAGGTGCGCTATCTTGGGAGGAGCCGTGATGAATCTACTGAAAAACGCCTTGTCGCTTCTGGCTGCTGGTTTGGTGAGTCTGGCCATGACCGCGCCTGTGACTCAGGCGCAGACAAAGAAGTTCAAGATTTTTTTGAGCATGAGCTATATCGGCAACGACTGGCAGGCCGAGGCGGCGAACATGGTCAAGGCCATGGCTGACCACGCCTCGATGCGCGAGAAGGTCGATCTGCAAGTGCAGGTCGCCGGTCCGAACGCGCAACGGCAGATCCAGCAGATCAATGCCATGGTGCAGGCCGGCGCCAATGCGATCGTTGTGTTCCCGATCTCGCCCACAGCACTCAATCAGGCGGTAAAGAACGCTTGCGACAAGGGCGTGCTCGTATTTGCCTATGACGGCGATATTTCCGAGCCATGCGCGTATAATATTTCGATTGATCAGGAAGAGGCCGGCCAGGTGACGGCGGAATGGCTTGTTGAAAAGCTTGGCGGCAAGGGGAACATCGTTGCGATCACCGGAGTACCCGGCGTTTCGGTGGATACTCTGCGTACCGAAGCGGCCAAGGCGGTTTTTGCTAAACATCCCGATATCAAGATTGTCGCGGAAGCCGTCGGCATGTGGAGTCAGGCGGTTGCACGCACCGAATTGACGAAGATACTCGCCACCCGGTCGTGGGACGACATAGACGGTTTGTGGATGCAGGCCGGGTGCTTCACCGCCAATTCCATGCAGATCGAGGCTGGCAAAAAGATTGAAGACCTTCTGCCTTGCGCGGGCGAGGGATCGAATGGCGGCCGCATCCAGATGCTGAAGGTCGGAACCGAGGTCGAAGGCGGCGAATGCCCCTATTGCCCGATGGGAGCTCCGCGCATCTCTTACGCCTCTCCGCCCTATTCTGGTGCCCTGGCCCTCAAACTTGCGGTCAAGAAACTGGAAGGGGGCGAGGTTCCCATGCGCACCACGCTGCCCCTGCCGATCGTGACCAGCGAGACAATCAAGTACTGCAAAGAGGGCACGTGGCAGGAAATGAAAGACGGATGCAACGCCTTCCCGCCGGCGCTTGTGTCAAACCCCGGCTGGTTTGCCTCGATTTTCTCCGCGGAAACACCTGAAGTGGGTTTTGCCGCAGCGCTCGTCGGCCAGCCTGAACCCTGATCTAACGGTCATAGTCACTTAAGCGGGCGCGGCACTGTCGCGCCCGAACCCCGCTTGTCGAAAATCGAGGAGTACCGGCCGTGCCGCCGATAAGCCCGCAACCGGCAGCCTTCATAGAGCTGCGGCAGCCCATTGCCGCCGTCAACGCACATGGACTGAAAAAGGCTTTCGGCGTCACCATCGCCGTTGATGACGTGTCGTTTATAATCAACTCCGGCCAGGTCCACGCCCTGCTCGGCGAGAATGGTGCAGGCAAGTCCACCATCGTTAAAATGCTGTCGGGGTTGATCGTACCCGATGCGGGAAGTCTGGAACTGTTCGGTTCGCCGGCCCGCATTGTATCGCCGCGCGCGGCGCATTCGTTTGGCATCCAGACCGCGTTTCAGGAAATGACCCTGGTCCGCGACTTGACCGTCCTGGAAAATCTTCTGCTCCCTTATGCACCGATTGGACGAGCAGGAATGATACGACGGCGCGCCGCGCGCGGTGAAGTGGC
>JANLYR010000466.1:0-3004 GCA_031365765.1 Hyphomicrobiales bacterium
TTTGACCTATCTCGACGAAGTTCATGCGGTTGGCATGTACGGTGCGCGTGGCGGCGGGATTTCGGAGCGCGACGGCGTCGCCGAGCGGGTGACGATCATCGAGGGCACGCTGGGCAAGGCGTTCGGCGTGATGGGCGGCTACATCGCCGCCGACAAGACGATCATCGACTGTATTCGCAGCTACGCGCCCGGCTTCATCTTCACCACGTCGCTGTCGCCGGTGCTGGTCGCCGGAGCACTCGCCAGCGTCCGCCACCTCAAGGTCTCGACCGCCGAGCGCGAGGCGCAGCAAACGGCGGCGGCGATGCTCAAAGCCAAGTTCGCCGCTGCGGCGCTGCCGCTGATGGACAGCGCGACGCACATCGTGCCGTTGATGGTCGGCTGTCCGATCAAGGCCAAACGGATCAGCGACATCCTCCTCGCCGAATATGGCTTCTACGTTCAGCCGATCAATTACCCGACCGTCCCGCGCGGCACCGAGCGCCTGCGCTTCACCCCCGGTCCGCAGCACAGCGCGGAAATGATCGACGCGCTGACCGAGGCGCTGGTCGAGATTTTCGGGCGCGAAGAGATCCGACTGGCCGCTTGAGCCTCACGGCGGAATGTCTGCATTGGGTGTGGAAAGGCGACATTGCGCGTCAGCGCGAGAGACGTCCTCACCAACCCCGACGCAGTCGCCCTCTGGATCGCCCGACACACCCCCACCGGCGCTGCGCGCCACCTCCCTCGCTGAAGCGGAGGAGGAGCCAGGGCGCGGCAGCCCCTCCCCCTGCCCAGGGGGAGGTGTCAGCGAAGCCGACGGAGGGGGCCCGAACAAAAGCACGCAGGCCGGCCTCCAACAGCGCGCGAATCACCTGGTCACGAATGTCCGTTTTGGGTGGAAAGCGGACATTAGCTTTAGCGCGAGAGTTAGTCTCGTTAGCGGAGGCCCATCGCTTTTGCGAAAGCGGCGGCCTAAGCAAGCACGCATCTAATGCCGCTGAAAAACTCTGATAATGCCGCTATGTAACTCTGATCTGAAAGCGACGAAATGGACAGCTATCTCAAGCATTATATCGGTGGCGCCTGGGTCGATTCGATTGGTGGCGAACGACACGAGGTCATTAGCCCCTCGACGGAGGAACCCTGCACCGAGATTGCGATCGGCACCAAGGCCGACATCGATGCCGCCGTCACCGCCGCGCGCCGCGCTTTTGAAAGCTACTCTCAAACGAGTGTTGAGGAGCGGGTAGCGCTGCTCGGCCGCATCGCCGAGGAGTTCAAAAAGCGTATTCCGGAAATGGGGCGGTCGATGGCGCTCGAGATGGGCGCACCGATTTCGTTCGCTTCCACAGCGCAAACCTATGCTGCGCTCGCGCATTTTGACTTAGCGGCAAAGGCGCTCGCCGATTTCCAGTTTGTGGAACGGATCGGCGCGGCGCGTGTAATCCATGAACCAATCGGCGTCGTCGGCATGATTACGCCGTGGAACTGGCCGCTGAATCAAATAGCTTTGAAAGTGGCGCCCGCTTTGGCGGCAGGCGATACGATGATTTTGAAACCGTCCGAGGAGTGCCCCAGCAACGCCGCGATCTTTGCGGAAATCCTTGACGCGGCGGGCGTGCCACCCGGCGTGTTTAACCTCGTTCAAGGCAATGGTCCCCTTACCGGCGAAGCCATCTCAGCGCATCCTGACATCGACATGGTGAGCTTCACCGGATCGACGCGTGCCGGCATTCTCATTGCCAAGGCGGCGGCCGACACGGTGAAGCGGGTCCACACCGAACTCGGCGGCAAGGCGGCGAACCTCGTGCTCGAAGGTGCGGATCTGGCGGCGGTGCTGCCGCCCACGATCGCGGGCGTAATTGTCAATTCTGGACAGAGTTGCATCGCGCCGACGCGCATCCTGGTTCACCAAAGCCAGGAGGCCGACGCGGTCAGCGTCATCAAGGGGATATTGGAAGCGACCGCTGTGGGCGACCCGATGACCGAGGGCGCGCACATCGGACCTGTCGTCAATGAAGTGCAGTTCGACAAGATTCAAGGCCTCATCCAGTCGGCAATCGATGAGGGTGCCGAACTTGTCACCGGCGGCACGGGCCGGCCGGCCAAGCTCAACCGCGGCTATTATGTTAGGCCAACGCTGTTCAGCGGCGTCACGCCCGCAATGCGCATCGCTAATGAAGAGATCTTCGGACCTGTCGCCACTGTGATGACCTATGCCGATGAGGAAGAGGGCATCCGTATCGCCAATGATACTCCCTACGGCCTTTCAGCAACAATCTCAGGCGATCCGGCGGCGGCGGCGAAGGTTGCTCCGCGTCTTCGTGCAGGCATCGTCACGATCAATAATTGGGGGCCGGATGGCGCGGCGCCGTTTGGCGGATATAAACGATCGGGTAACGGCCGCGAGGGCGGCGTCTATGGGCTACGTGAGTTCATGGAGGTAAAGTCGGTGATCGGCGCGCCCGCCTAATCGTCGCCCCACCCCCCGCAATTGGTCGACCATCGCCGTCATGCTGTAGTGGTTGCAAATCCGTGCGATCCATTACGCTAAGCGAATGTCCGTTTTGGTTGGAAAGCCGACATCTAACCGATGATGCGGCGGCGCGTGATTATCCCGAGATTGAACGCCGCGCCAAAGCCCACGTCCATGAACATGCGAACCATCACCACGTAAACCAGCGCCTCGATGCAGTAGTTCACGCCCCGCCCCGCAACCGCCATGGCAACAATGGCAAGCAACAGGATTAGCATCCCCCCGAGCAGGCCGAACCGCGACAAAAGCCAGAAGCGTATCCACGGCTGGAGGGCGCGAGGAATAAAATCATGATCCTTCGGTTGGCCCGGAAGGAAGCCAACCAACCGAAGCCGCAAGATACCGGCGACAACCCACGCCACGAACGCCCCCAAGAAGGGCCACATGACGTATCCAACAACCACGCCCATTGAGGGGCGGAGGAGCAACGTAATCCCCACCGCCACGGCAGCGGACCCGAGCGCTGAACCAGCCGCCGCGCCGTCG
>JANLYR010000482.1:0-2597 GCA_031365765.1 Hyphomicrobiales bacterium
TCTCCAGGAAAACATGGAGTGCCAGATAGCACTGTTCAACGGCACGCCGATCTCGATCGAACTGCCGCAGCGGGTGACGCTGGAAATCGTCGAAACCAAACCCGCGATCAAGAACCAGACGGCGTCGTCATCGTTCAAGCCGGCGGTGCTGTCGAACGGGGTCAGAACCCTGGTGCCGCCGCATGTGGCGTCCGGCACGCGGATCGTGGTCGCCACCGAAGACGGCTCCTATGTGGAGCGGGCGAAGGACTGACGAGACAACACCGCCACCGTCTCGACATGTGATGTCCATTTGAACTGGTCGACCGGTGTGACCGCGCCCAGCCGATAGCCGCCGCCCACAAGAATTTCCACATCGCGCGCGAGCGTCAGCGGATCGCATGACACCATGACAATCGTTTTCACTTTCGATTTCGCCAGTTGGCGCGATTGCGCTTCGGCCCCGGCGCGCGGCGGATCGAGAACCACGGCGTCGAACTCCTTAAGCTCGCCTGCCACCAGCGGTGCGCGGAACAGATCGCGCGCCGCGGCTGTCACGGGTTTAAGCCCTCGCGTCATGCGCGCGGCCTGATTGAGTGCCGCGACCGCCAGCGGATCACTGTCAAAACCGGTGACGCGCGCGGTCTCGGCCAGACGCAACGCGAAGGGACCGAGCCCGCAAAACAGGTCGGCAACCGATTTGGCTTTTGCCGCCGCGCTCAGAACCAGCCCAGCCAGCTCGCGTTCGCCCTGTTGCGTCGCCTGCAGGAACGACACCGGCGGCAGGGTCACCAGGGCGCGCCCCATGTGAACGGCAGGCATCGCCAGCGCGGCGATGGTTTCGCCGTTCACGGTAAGCCTCGCCAGTCCGAGTGCTGCGGCCATCGGGGCCAGCTTCTCCAGTTCGCGCGTCACGATCTTGCGCTCGGCCTTCACCGATGCGTCTATCCCTGTTTCGCTGGCGGTCAGCGCCACGTCGCAATCGCCGAGCCTGGCGCCGAAGGCCCGCGCGATGGCGGTCGCATCGTTCAGCGCCGGCACCAGAACCGGGCAGTGATCGATATCGACCAGATCGTGGCTGCGGGCCGCCATGAAACCCGCCGTCACCTGCCCTTCATTCTTGCGTACATGCAGGCTCACCCTGCGGCGGCCGGCGCCATGCGCATCGATGAGGTCATTTACTTTGGCCGCGATGCCACGGCCCGCCAGGGCATTCACCACAAGCTCGCGCTTCCACGCGCGGTAGGGCATTTCCTGCCAGTGCTGAAGCTGGCAACCGCCGCAGGCATCGAAATATTTGCAGAACGGCAGGGCGCGCTCGGGCGACGGCGCAACGATGTCCAGAAGATGCGGACCCGAACCATCGACGTCGACCCGGATGGTTTCGCCGGGCAGCGTGCGGGGGATATAGACAGCCCTTCCATCCCCATCGGCCACGCCGTCGCCGCGGCGGCCGACATGGCTGATCGTCAGTTCGTTCATCGGCTCGCCGCCGGAACTGCAATCGCGATGGCGTGGCCAGCCTTCAAGCTCAGGCTGACGTTGCCCGTCACCACATTGGACAGCGTCAGTGTCGAGCCGAGCGCCACCGAACGATTGACCAGCGGCCATCTGACGCCTTGGACGCCCAGGCCTTCGAGGTCGGTGAAGGGAACGATGCTCAGCCGCGTCCCTTGTGGGACATCAAGCAGACAGTCCCCCGGCAGGAGCGGGTAGGCTTCCTCCTCGCCGCTGCTTGCGAAACAGGAATAACCCTTGCGTGCGAGTCCCAGCAGCATTCCGACGTTGCCAAGCATGTGATCGGTCTGGCCACCCAGACCGCCAACCAGCACAATTTGGGACGCGCCGCGCAGGATCGCTTCGGCGACGGCGAGGCTCCCGTCGGTCGCGTCCTTGGCCTCGGGGTGGGTCTGTCGCGGAACGTCCGGGTATTGCCGTGCCAGAACGGAATCCGTCGAATCGAAATCGCCGACCCAGAGTTCGGGGATGACACCGAGTGCTGCCGCATGACCCATGCCGCTGTCGGCGGCGATCACGCGCGCGCCCTCGACCTGCCGCACGAGGCGAGCGGTGACAGTCAAGGTCCCGCCGAGGAGAATGGCAAACCGGGTCATGCCGTTCCCTTAGCAAATGTTCCTTGCCCAGGCACACGGCAAAGACTATTTCTCTTCCTGCTCTCAACGGGGTGCCGCATCCAAGCGGCTGAGAGGCGCTGTGGCGCCAACCCGCTGAACCTGATCCGGATCATACCGGCGGAGGGATTGCGGGCGGAACCAGCGGGTTCCCTGCCTCCAATCACACGCCCAATGGAGGTTTCGATGAAAGTCCTTTTCGCAGTTCTCGTGTCTCTCGCGGCAAGCATCCTTCCGGCTTCGGCCAAGGAGACGCTTACCATCTATACCTATGAAAGCTTCGTCTCGGAATGGGGACCGGGTACGAAGATCAAGGAGGCGTTTGAGAAAACCTGCGATTGCACCATCGCATGGGTGGCGCTGGGCGACGGCGTCGCGGTGCTGAACCGGCTCAAGCTGGAAGGCGTGAATACCAAGGCCGACGTGGTTCTGGGCCTCGACACCAATCTAACGGCGGAAGCGGTGGACACCCATCTGTTCGGCAAG
>JANLYR010000509.1:0-2780 GCA_031365765.1 Hyphomicrobiales bacterium
AGACGGCGATGGTCGAGGCGCTGGTTCCCTGGCTGCTCTTCCAGAAGGCCAGCCGTGGGCCGCCGTTAATATTGCGAATGCCGAGGATCCATTCACGTTGATCGCCGCTGGAACTGTATTTGGAGACAATCGCGGCGGCACCGCCAGCGGTGGGCAGGCTTCGAGGTAATATCCAGGCTGAGAGCGTGAGGCCGTTTTGCAGCGAAAGCGAATGAGCAGAATTGTCTGGAATGGTGATACAGTCGGTCTCGCCATTGAAGTCGGCGGCGCGTTTCGCGTAGTCATTGAGTGGTGTCCCGCGCAGACCTGTTCCGCCAACCCCGGGGCAATCCGATGAATCGTTGCAGAAACCGTTTGCATTGACGGCTGACTTATCGTCGAAGGCTCCCGCCGGCGGCAATTCGTCGAAGTGGAAGATCATGACATCATTGGCCACAACGGCATGACCGAGTCTGCTACCGTTGATGATTGCCAGAACACTGAATACAACTAAAAGTAACGCACGATAGAAGCCACGCAGTTTGTGGCATAGCTGGCTAAGGCATAGACCAGGCATCGCGGTGCGCGACAAAATGAGAGCAGATGCAGGAGTCGCAAAATTCGGCTGAGCAACAGGCTTCCAAGGCATGCGATCATCCTTCTTCGGGCCATTTACTGAAGATCCATACCACAGCTAAACGGCGTCAACAATGCAACGTCAGTGCCGGGGCAAGAACCGAAAGGCAGATCAAATAAAACTTGATGCCTGTATCTATCTCCACAGGATCGAAGTCAGCCATGTAAAGCTTCCGGAGATCTGAACAACATCATCGATGGGTAAAACAGCTTGGAGAAGAAATACTTGGCAATGGTGACGCCCACGTCTTCCTCGCCCCGGATCAGAAATACGTCAGCGCGGCGACTGAACACTACCAGCCGGGCCGAAGGTGTCTGCTGAACGGGAATCAGGGCCAGGAGCCGGTTGCGGAGATTGCGGGACAGCGGCAGAGTCATCGAGAAGTCGTGCAGCATGGGCGATTTGTGCTTATGGCCTTGTGATCCATTGCGTGAGGTAGCCCCCTCGGGTTGTCTATTGCGCACCGCACCTAGCGCCAACTGGTCCAAGCGCGAGATGTCAGGGAAAATTGCGGTTGAAAGTCCCTGTGGACCAATGTGCGCTCATGTGAGCATTATGTGGCGGGCAATGAGGGTAAGCTTCATGGCACGCTTGTTTCAGGCATCCCATCGCGCGGGTTGGGCTTTCTCAGCTCTAATCACCTTGGCGAGTGGGGCAGAGGCCGCCGAACCGGTAATGGTGATCTCTTTTAGCAATGAACGGCTGGAATTCGGTCCCGGCGATATTGTGCAAACCATGCCAGTTTTCACACAGAAAAACGCGCCTGCTGTCGCGTTTCGTATGTCAACTCAGAAAGCGCGCGAGTTTGGCGCTTTGACGGGAAGGCATATCGGCGAAAAAGTGGACCTCGTGGTATGCGGCAAAGTGATTTTCTCGCCCTTGATCAATACCCCAATACTTAGTGGTTCCGGCCTCATCGCGTCTAACCTCAGTCTGGACGATGCAAAGAAGATGGCGGCGCGCTTGCAAAGTGGCACTTGCGAATAGTGTCCTGCGGAGTGGTGCCTAAAAGTTTTGGCAAGTGTGCAATTTTCCGCCGCCTGCATGAGCGAACAGCATTAGAAGCTCGACACTATCCTTTTGTGAGAAACCCCCGCCGCTTGAGATAGTCGGTCAGGATTTGCCGGATGGCTTCAGGGCGTGTTGGCGGAACTGGCTGAGCCTCAGCCCATATATCAGCAGCTTCAAGAATTGATACCGGCAACCGGACGACCGCCGTGGGTGGGGTTTTTGGCCTTCCTCGCGACTTTGCAATTTTCGTTACAAATAATCCTTGTTTCGCCATGAGAATTATTGTAACAAATAATCAGGCCGGATGGAAGAGCCAACTTCCAATCCGGCCCTAACCAGTCCAAACCCTCTGGAGGTTCAGCATGGCTGACTCACTCAATACCTTATCTTTGCCTGAAAATCGCCCCGCTCTCGAAGCCCTCATCGAGGCCGCCATTGCGCGCCTAGATGACATCGAGCCGGACCCCGACCTGGAGCCTGATGAGGACGGCGAGCCGCAGCTTGGAGCACCCGAGGCTCGCACCGGTACATGGAACGGCCTCTATCCGGAAGCCTTCACCGATACCCACGAAGCCGACGATTGCGACCTGGAGGACGGCGCCGACATCGAAGCCGTCTGTGAGGATGAAGGCGCCGATGAAGAGCGGAACGGTTATAGCACGGCCAACTACACTGGCTCGTGCAGCCCAATCCGCTTTGCCCAGGCGGTGCAATCATGAGCGCTGTCATCACCCGCCGCCGCATGCTGGCACAGTCGGCAACGGCAATCGCCGCCAGCGCACTGCCCGCAGCATCCATGGCAGGGACCGGTGGTGCAGACTCTCCCCTGGCACCTGATCCCGGGTTCAAAGCCCTCTGCGACCGCCTGCAGGCCGCTCGCGAGGCTCTGGACAACTGCTACGCCCACAACGATGCGGCGATCAAGGACCTGGAAATGAAGCAGCCAGAATTCCCCGCTGCGCTGCACGAACTGCTGGACTTTCCCCGCGATGGAGCACGCAAGCCCGACAAGGCCGGGTGGTCGGAAGAAGACCTGGCAGCCCTCAGCCGCGGCCGCTGGAAAGTATTTGAGAGGTCGGATGACGATTCGGGGATGACGATCCGCGAGCGCCGCTATCCGGTCTCGGACGAAACCCGCATTCGCGCTGGAGAA
>JANLYR010000007.1:0-6004 GCA_031365765.1 Hyphomicrobiales bacterium
CGCGCGCCGACCGTTCGCCCGGCGAGTTCTATCAACTCGATATCGAGATGAGCTTCGTGACGCAGGACGACGTGTTCGAGGCGTTGGAGCCGGTGCTGCGCGGTGTGTTCGAGGAATTTGGCGGCGGACTCCCGGTGACACCGAAATTTCCGAAGATCGCGTTTCGCGAGTCGATCAGAAAATATGGCACCGACAAGCCGGACCTGCGCAATCCGATCGAAATGCAGGCGGTGACGGAGCATTTCGCTGGCAGCGGGTTCAAGGTGTTCGCCGGCATGGTGGCCGCCGATCCCAAGGTCGAGATTTGGGCCATTCCGGCGAAGGGCGGCGGCTCGCGCGCCTTTTGCGACCGCATGAACTCTTGGGCGCAGCAACAGGGCCAGCCAGGGCTGGGTTATGTTTTCTGGCGCGACGGTGAGGAGGGCGCCGCTGGCCCCATCGCGAAAAATATCGGACCCGAACGCACCGACGCCATTCGCTCGCAGTTGGGGTTAAGCGTGGGCGATGCGTGCTTCTTCGTCGCCGGGCGGCCGGAGAAATTCTACAAATTTGCAGGCGAAGCGCGCACCAAAGCCGGCGAGGACCTGAACCTCGTGGCCAAGGACAAATTCGAGTTCTGCTGGATCGTCGATTTCCCGATGTATGAGTGGAACGAGGAGGAGAAGAAGGTCGACTTCTCGCACAATCCCTTTTCCATGCCGCAGGGCGGGCTCGAGGCGCTGGACACAAAAGACCCGCTCGACATCCTCGCCTTCCAGTATGACATCGTGTGCAATGGCGTCGAGCTTTCGTCGGGCGCCATCCGCAACCATCGTCCCGACATCATGAAGAAGGCTTTCGAGATCGCGGGCTATCCCGAAAGCGTGCTGATCGAGAAGTTCGGTGGCATGTACCGGGCTTTCCAGTATGGAGCGCCGCCCCATGGCGGCATCGCACCCGGCGTTGACCGCATCGTCATGCTGCTTTGCAATGAGCGCAACCTGCGCGAGGTGGTGCTGTTTCCGATGAACCAGCAGGCCGAAGACCTGCTGATGGGAGCACCTTCGGAGGCGACGCCCAAACAGCTGCGCGAATTGAGCATCAGGCTGAACCTGCCGGAGGCATAAGAGAACCGTCACCCCCGCGCAGGCGGGGGCCCCGCTACCTGCCGGAAGAAAGCGGGGTTCCCGCCTTCGCGGGAATGACGGACCAAAAGGGCAATCTCAGTCGTTCGCCTTGATGCTGACGCCGAGTTTGGTGATCGCGGCTCCGGGATCGCTTGGATTCATCGTCATCAGATCCATGACCTTGACCGGGCTCGCCGGCGAGACCGATACAGTGATCGACTTCGGGTCCTTGAGGAAGGCGTTGACCGCGCCCACCACCTGATTGGTGAATTCCTGATTGTTGAGCTGGGTCAGCACAAGCTGCAGCATGGCCCCGGCATTGGCCACCATCGCGGTTTCGTCCATGCCCTGCATGGCGGCGGCGATGGGCAAAAGCTTCCGCGTGATCGAGGCATCCTCGAAGCGCAGGCTGAAATGGTTGAAGGTGATGTTCTGCACCTGCGGCATCAGCGCATTGAAGTCCGGCTCCTTGCCGGTAGCCTGCGATTTCTGCAATTCGCCCAGCACTTCGACCGGGATATCGGACGCCGACATCGAGACTTTCAGCGCGCCCATGTCCTTGCCGACATAGGCGAAATTGAAATCGACGCCCATCTTGTCCTGCTGCAGTTCCATCTTGCCATCGGCGGTCAGATCGAAGGTCAGCCCTGAATAGCCGAGCTGTTTCATCGTGCCCGTGGGGTCGATGGCGGCGATTGCCTGTTCGGGAATGACGACATTGGAGAGTTTCGAGGTAAAAGTGCCAGCCCCGGTCTTGGGATCGCCATCCCAGGCCGACTGAATTCCGTCGGCGCTGATGGTCTGGCCCCCCGCCACGACGGTAATCTTGCTCGTCGTCACCTTCTTCGCGACGTTCATGGCAGCGCGGAACGCCGACTGCGGCGTGGGAGTGGCGCCTTCGTCCTTCACATACCAGTCCTCGATGGTCGCTTCCGGCATGTCGACGGAAAAGGCCGCGCCATTGGCGCCGGTTCCTTCGATCTTCACGCCGGAGAACGTGACGCCGCCGATCTGATACAGGCCATCGCCCTGGTCGGAGATGTTCTTCAGGTCCATTTCGCCCACGGACAACTTCACCTGCGGCGCGGGGCCCGGTTCCCCCAGTACCGCGGTCATTTTGGTGATGACCACGGTGCCATCGGCGTTGGTCTTCAGGGATTCGTAGCTGGGCTTCAGCTTCAACTGCCGTTCCCAGTTCTGCAGAATGGCGGTGAACGCCTTCGGCACCTGTTCCTGGGCTACGGCCGGGACCGTCAGGGCGCTGGTCAGCAGACAGGCATAAACGAATGAACGGCTGGAAATTTTCATCAATTGTTCCCTTTTTAGCTTTAGCCTTGGCTTCACCGGCGATCATATAAGTGAACAGCAACGAACTGCAAAGCCCATTGCCGATTCAGTCCCGAAACGGTAATCGTCGCCGCGGTTCATAAGGTTATGAGGATACGATGCGGAATTTCATAGCGGGGGGGCTGGCGCTTTTCCTGTCGCTCGCGGTACTGACACCGGTGGCCAGTGCTGCCACCCAACCGAACCAGCAGGACGTGCTGGTGCTCAAGAAAAAGAAACTGGCCGAAACCGAGATGCGCCGGAAGGCGGTGCTCAGGGCGGCTCTCGAGCGCCGCCGCGCCATAGCGTCCAGGCAACAGGTCCGGCACGAGTCCGATTGCGGCGGCTCATTCCTCAGATGCCTGTTCGGCAAGCCGCGCAATGCGCGCGGCTACAGCAATGGCAATCGCGTGGCGCAGTCGCGGCGGACGTCGGACTATGCCACCGCCGCGATGGTGTCGTGGAGCGAGGAGAAATATTCGCCCGGTTCGATCATCGTCAAGACGCCCGAGCGCGCCCTCTATCTGGTGATGGCCGACGGCAAGGCCAGGCGCTACAAGGTCGGCGTCGGCCGCGAAGGTTTCCAGTGGAGCGGCAATTCGCGCATCGTGTCGAAACAGGAATGGCCAACATGGCGTCCGCCCGCGCAGATGATCGAGCGGGAAGCGGCCAAGGGGCATTTTCTGCCCGACGTCATGGAGGGTGGCCCCAATAATCCGCTGGGAGCGCGCGCCATGTATATCGGCGGCACGCTGTTCCGCATCCACGGCACCAACGCCGCCGATTCAATCGGCGGAGCGGTCTCCTCGGGATGCATCCGCATGATGAACACCGATGTGATCGATCTCTATGAGCGCGTGCGGGTCGGCGCCAAGGTCTATGTCTATCAGTAGCGCTGGCGCTTGAGACGCGAGGGGCCGCCTTGAGCGGCCCTTTTTTTTTGGAATCGGACCCCGCAAAAAAGAACTGGCCCCGGAGGCGATGCCATCCGGGGCCAAGTCTAAGGCTTTATAAAACGAATTACTTCTTCTTCTTGGCGGCCTTCTTCTTGGCGGCCTTCTTGGCAGGCTTCTTTGCAGCTTTCTTCGCGGCCATGTCGTTATCTCCTAGTGTTGTTAGAGCCCCACAACGCAGGTAAGTTTCACTACGAACAACCGATCCAGCATTTTAAAGCGCGTTCTCGATCGTCAATGGAGTGTGTTGTCTACCCGTTTGTGTGATTCGGCAATATGCCGTCAACATGTTGTGTATCTTCTTTTTCTCCTAACAACCGGTAAATGGAAGTGGCAAGGGGCGGGTCGTCTGTGTACGGACGATATCCGGTTTTTCGGCCCGCATAGCCCGCCGTTGCAGCAATTCCAGGGGCCGTCCGTATACGGACGAACGAGCCGTTCGAGGGTCCGGAGCGCCTTCCGGGCCGCCGTCTCGATGAAGTAGCGCGAAAGCCACAGCAAAAAAAATTGTGGATGAATGATCGATCGTGGCGGCCGCAGCCCCTTCGCGATGCCGCCATGCCTCGCGCCTCTCGGGCCCGCCTCTTGTATAAAACCGGTCCCCAATGTTTATTGTCGGCCCGCAGTGGTTCAGGAGCTGACATGATAGCCCGATATTTTTTGGCGGCGATGCTGATGATGGCGAGCCTTGCCTGGCCGTGCATGAACGTGGAGGCCTCCGCCCGTCCACCCGTCGCGGTGATGAGTACGTGGTATCAGCTCGTGCTCGAACTGGTTCGCCATACGCCGACCTATTCGCCGCCGGTGGCGAGCCGTTCGCTGGCCTATATCGGTGTCACGGCGTTTGAAGCGGCGGTGGGCTCGGGAAAACTTCGGACACTTGCGGGGCAGTTGAATGGTCTCAGGCCGGGGCCAGCACGGCAATCGGGTGCTGCTTACGACGAAGGCGTCGTGATGCAGGCCGCCATGGCCTTCGCCGTGCGCAATTTTTTCAGCAATACCGGTCCGACCGGACAGCGGGCCATCAACTTTCTCGAGGAGCGGTTGCGAGGCGAGGTTGCAGCCGGGCTCGCCCCCGATATTGTGAAGCGAAGCGAGGCGTATGGCGCGGCGGTGGCCTTGCATATTCTTGACTGGTCGCTCGATGACGGCGGTGCCGTCGTCGAAAACATGGGGTTTCCGCGCGAATACGACCTCACGCCGGGCCCCGCGCGCTGGGTTCCCACCAGCCTCATCGCGCAGCAGCAGAAGCCGCTTCTTCCCAACTGGGGCAAAAACCGCACCTTCGCCATGCCGGAGGGCGCATCCTGTCCTCTGCCGGAACCGCCGCAATACAGCGAGGACAAGGGTTCGGAATTTTATCGCGAAGCCATGGAGGTTTATCAGACACGGAAAGATCTGACCGCGGAGCAACGGGCCATCGCGCGCTTCTGGTCCGACGATCCCATGTTGTCGCCGACGCCGCCCGGTCACTGGCATGCGATCGCGTTGCAGATCCTGGAGCGCGAGAAGAGCGGGCTGGATGACAGCGCCGATGTGCTGGCGCGACTCGGCGTGGCGGTGGCCGACAGTTTCATCGGCTGCTGGAACAGCAAGTTTCAGTTCGACCTGCTGCGGCCCGTCACTTATATCCGCCGCGTGATCGATCCCAAATGGGAGTCGCTGATGATCACGCCGCCGTTTCCCGAATATCCGAGCGGCCACAGCACCCAGTCGAGCGCGGCCGCCGACGTTCTCAGCCGGCAATTCGGCGCAAATTACGCTTTCGACGATGCGACCCACGCGCGTGACGGCATCAAGCCCCGCCATTATGCGAGTTTTCGAGCCGCCGCCGAGGAGGCCGGGATGTCGCGGCTTTATGGCGGCATCCATTTCCGGGCGGCGATCGAACGGGGCCTGGAGCAGGGACGCTGCATCGGCGCCTATGCCAACGCGCTCCGGACGAGGACATAAAGGATGCGACTGCTGGTGTTGGCGCTTGGAGCTTTAATTTGTGGCCAGGCCATCGCGGCGGACACTCCTGTCGTGCCGATTTTTGTCGAGGAGACGGCGGACGCCGGGATTGCCAGCGTCTATGCGGGTGAGTGGCAATATATGGTGGGCGGAGGGGTCGCCAGTTTCGACTGCAATGAAGACGGTTATGCCGACATGTTCCTGGCGGGCGGCGAAGGGCGCGCCAAATTCTATCGCAACACCAGCGTGCGAGGCGGACCCTTGCGCTTTGTGGCGGAGACGAGCGGGCTTGAACTGGACAAGGCGACGGGCGCCTATCCGCTCGACATCGACAGCGATGGCCTGACCGATCTCATCGTGCTGCGGGTCGGCGAAAATGTCGCGATGCGCGGTCTGGGCGGTTGCCGTTTTGAGCGCGCCAACGCGGCGTGGGGTTTCGACGGCGGCGATGCCTGGTCGACGTCACTCGCGGCCACATGGGAAAAGGGTGCCGCCTGGCCGACAGTCGCCATCGGCAATTATATCGACCGGCGGGAAGAGACGTCGCCCTGGGGATCGTGCACCGACAACTGGCTGCATCGGCCCGGGGAAGCGAAGGACACGTTCGCAGCCCCGCTGGCGCTCAAGCCCAGCTTCTGTCCGCTGTCGATGCTGTTCACCGACTGG
>JANLYR010000040.1:0-2239 GCA_031365765.1 Hyphomicrobiales bacterium
GAAGCAGCCGAAGATCGAGGCGGTTCCTGCGCCGGTGCTGACTGAAGGGCTGGCGAAGCTGTTCGGCGGTATGATCAAGGGGGAGAAACTGTCGGACGCAGTGGGGGTCAGCCCTGCCCGGCCGCAGAATTAGACGGTCCAGCGTATAGTGTGTCGAGCGAGGTGCCGTATGACAGTGGCGACGATTCCACATGTGGTGATCGATGACACGGGCGTAGCGCGGATCGCGGGGAGCCGGATCCGCGTCATCGATGTGGCGATGGAGCGTTCCTTCCACGGCTGGTCGCCTGAGCAGATTCATGAGCAGCATGCCCATCTGACGCTCGGCCAGATTTACGCTGCGCTGGCGTACTACTTTGACCATAAGTCGGAATTGGATGCTGACATTGAGCGAAGGGACAAGGAAGCGGAGACGATGCGGCTCGCGGCGGGTGAGTCGGACTTTATCAAGCGGCTGCGCGCCGAAGGCAAGCTTCCGTGAGCCTCTCGTTCTATTTGGGTGCGTGACGACTTCGGCGGTTGAGAATTGGAGAGTGCTGGTACAATAGGTAGTGGTGGCTCGGTTCTTACTCACGGAGGAGTCCATGGCAGCGCTGACGGATCGGCAAAAGGCTCGTGAACGGCTCAGCCAGGTTTTTCAATCCATTCTCGACAAGATGATTCCGGCGGACGAGGCGGTGCCGCTGGCGGGCCGCAAGTTCGTCGATTGGGAAGACCTGGGCGACGAAGTGGATCGCACGCTGGTGCCGGTGTTCCTGGAAGAGCGGGCGGCGTTGGAAGCCACTGCCGATGCGGATTGCGGGGGTCGTTGTCCACATTGTCATTCGGATCGGGTCTACCTGATCAAGCAGGTGGGGAAGGTGGAAGTGCTCACGCCGCACGGGCCGGTGGTGTTGAACAAGCAGCGATGTCGATGCCGGTCTTGCGACCGGTCTTTTTCCCCCTCAAGAGCGGGACTGGGGTCTGCCGGTCGAGGCCAATCTCTCGCCCAAGGCGGCGGCGCGCGTGGCTCGTGAGGCCGCCACGCAATCGTTCGACAATGCCGCACGGGCATTAAACATCGACTGGGGAACAAGCTTCGACGGCAAGCAAATTCAGCGTTGGGGCGAGGCGTTGGGCCAGACATTGGTCGAGGCGCGCCAGAAGGAACTGGAAAGCTTCCAGGCGGGTGTTTTACCCGCTTGTCCGGAAAACGAGCATCAACTTCTGGTGATCGGCGGGGATGGCGGACGTGTGCAAACCCGCGAGAAAAACCCCCAAACCGGCAGCCGCTGGAAAGAAGACAAGGTGTTGACGATCACCAGTTGCCTCAAGGGAGACGGGGCGGATCGTCCGCCGAAAAAACTGCTGACCACCTGCCTGGCGACGATGGAAGATGCCGGAACGTTCGGCGAACTGGCTCGTCTGGAGGCGGAGAAACGAGGCATCCGCAAAGCGGTTCAGGTGATCGGCATTCACGACGGAGGCAACTGGATCGATCCGCTTTGGGAACAGCACTTCGGCTGTCACCCGCGCATCCTCGACTATTACCATGCGGCCGAGCACCTGCACGAGGTTGCGCGTGCGGCGTACCCGGCGGATTCCAGCAGCGCCCAGGCCTTGGCCGACCCGTTGGTGACATGGCTGTGGGAGGGAAAGATCGATCTCCTGCTGGATCGTCTGCGTGAGTTGTCGGCACAGGCGGGAGCGCCGATGGAAAGCGACGGACCGGGTCATCCGCGTCGCGTGCTGGCGAGCAATGTGGGTTACTTCGGGAAACACCGGAATCACACGGACTATCCAACCTACCGGGCCAAAGGCTGGCCGATCGGGTCCGGGATCACCGAATCGGGAGTGAAGTTATTCGGCAAACGGGTGAAGGGGACCGAACAGTTCTGGAACGTTCAAGGAGCCGAAGCCATCCTGGCATTACGAAGCATGTGGCTCAGCGAGGACCAACGCTCCACATACTACTGGTTGGGGTATCCTTCAAAAGCAATGGCCGCATGAACTGTCACGCACCCACCCTTTAAGGACCCCAAACCGCGATCTTGACACGCTTAAGTGCATGGCTAGATTAACCGATCCCCCAGCGGGGCGCCGACACGTCAGACCGCAGCACCCCTGACGTATCCCCCAGCGGCGACAGCTACTTTCCGCGGTAGCTCAATGGTAGAGCATCCGGCTGTTAACCGGAATGTTGTAGGTTCGAGTCCTACCCGCGGAGCTAAAAAATCGGCTACGAAACGGAGTAGCCGCC
>JANLYR010000043.1:0-2945 GCA_031365765.1 Hyphomicrobiales bacterium
GTGATGTATCTCGGAAAAATTGTCGAGATCGCCACGCGGAGCTTGTGCCCCTTGGGGATGCGCCAGGCGATGTCGTCCAGCTTGATCTTCATGCGATAGCGCTTGCCGGGCTCGAGCGCCTTGGGTGACTCACGGCTATCGCGCATGCACAGGTTCTGCAGATGATAAGTGATGCGCGCCACTTCGCCGGTCGGGAACACGTCGTTCAGCCGCACCGCCACGAACGCCACCGGTCTGTCCACGGAGAAATCGAGTTCGACCGCCGGCTGGCCCACGATATCCATGTCGGCGATGAGAGCGGGCGAATCGAAGGTGAGCGAGCCCGCATCGTCCTTGGCCTGGTCGCCGGCGAATTCCGGGCCCAGCCAGATCGGACAATATTCGCCGCCGTCGAGTCCGACGGTCTGCGGCGACGAAATCGTCATGGCTTTTTCCGGCCCCTCGCCGCCCCCGATGCCGCTTTCATTGAGATACCATTTCTTGGTGTCGACATGGCCGTAGCCCCAGAAGCTGTCGCCCACCCAGCGTCCATCGATATGCTCGCGCGTCTGGCCGGGCTGGTGCGAGTTCATGATGTAATAGCGATAGTCGGGATCGCGCACGACGCCAGCGGGCTCTCCTTTCAACCACTGGTCCCACCAGCGCAACGCCTCCTGCAGGAAACCGATGCGCGGACCGGGAATGGCGAAATGCGGATATTTGTGCGCCCATGGGCCGACTATCGCCTTGCGCGTCGTGCGCAATCCTTTCATCAGCCGGGGGATGGCGTTGGAATAGGCATCGTTCCAGCCGCCGACGATCAAGGCCGGCGTTTCGATCGCCCCCCAGTTCTCGCACACCGAACCGTGCTTCCAATAGGCGTCGCGATGCGGATGCTGGAGCCATGGAATGATGAGGAATGGCTCGTTCTTCAGCCGCTCCATCCACATCTTGCGCCACTTGTTTCCGACCACCTTCGGATCGGGCGGTCGTGACGAATAGGCCAGCATGGTCGCGGCCCAGCCCATGTTCTCGTTGATCAGGCAGCCGCCCTTGAAGTGGATGTCGTCCTCGTAGCGGTCGTCGGTCGAACAGAGCGTGACGATGGCCTTGAGCGCTGGTGGCTTCAACGCCGCCACCTGCAGCGCGTTGAAACCGCCCCATGAGATGCCGAACATGCCGACCTTGCCTGTCGACCATTTCTGCCTGGCGATCCAGGCGATCACTTCCAACGCGTCGTCCTGCTCCTGCTTGGTATATTCATCGAGCATCAGCCCGTCGGAATTGCCGTTGCCGCGCATGTCGACGCGGATCGCGGCATAGCCGTGACCGGCGAAATAGGGATGCGTCAGGGCATCGCGGACGATCGTCCCGTCGCGCTTGCGGTAGGGGAGGTATTCGAGAACGGCAGGCACCGGGTTCTTTTCGGCATCGCGCGGCAGCCACATGCGGGCCGCCAGTTTTACCCCGTCGGACATGGGGATCCAGAAACTCTCCACTTCCTTCACTTTGCGCGGAAAGTCGGTTTTCGTCCGGATGTCCATCGAGCCCCCAAAAACTTTTCTCAGTGTGATGACCAGCACATTATTCGGTGTGCCTACGGATACAAGACCCTCCATCGGACGCGAAGATGAACGGCACATAAAGACGGCACTCAACACAGGTTCAGCGCCGGACTCTTAAAAAGCCATCATCGGCAAGACGTCGAGAGGGAGAAGACCAGTGACCAGGACCATCAGATCATTCGCCGCCGCTGCATTGTTCGCGGGGCTGTTCGCCACGGGGGCCGCCGCCGAAATGCCGGCCTGGGGAAAAGGGATGGGAATGGCTTCGGTATCGCCAAGCCAGGTCAGGGACATGACCCAGCCCCGCTTTAAGCGCGGCAAGATCGTCAAGTTCGCCGGCAACGTGCGTGCCGGTTCGATCATTATCCGCACGAAGGAACATGCGCTTTACTACGTGCTTGGCCATGGACAAGCAGTGAGATACCGCGTCGCCACCGCCAAAAAGGGCTTCGAATGGAGCGGCACCCACGCCGTGGCATCCAAAGTAAAGTGGCCGGACTGGCGTCCGCCATCCGAGATGCGCAAGCGCCGGCCGGAATTGCCCTCCTATATGGAGGGAGGCCCAAACAATCCGCTGGGTGCGCGCGCCATTTATATCGGCGGCACTATCTACCGCATTCACGGTACCAACGAGCCCTCCTCAATTGGCAAGTCGGCCTCATCCGGCTGTATCCGCATGCTGAATGAAGACGTCAGCGAGCTGTTCCAGTTCGTCCGGACGGGAGCGACGGTGACCGTACTGTAAGCGCGGTCACTACGATGACGGCGGACCCCGGGGGGGCCGTGTCGTTTGGCGAATAGGGGAGCACAGCATGCAAGCGCAAAACATCACCTCTCCGGTCAAGCGCCGCGACATCCACAACCACCACATGGATTCAACTGTGTGGGATCGTTTCGACCACCACGACGGTGACGTTGTCATCGCCACCTATGCCAAGTCGGGCACCACCTGGATGCAGCAGATTGTTTCGCAGCTCATCTTTGACGGCGCTGCAGGTGTCGATGTCGCAAAGCTGTCTCCATGGATCGATCTGCGGATTTTGCCTCCAGAGGTGATTGCCGCCGTCGCGGCACAGGCTCATCGCAGATTCGTCAAGACGCATCTCCCCGCGGACGCCCTGACGTTCTCGTCTAAGGTCAAATATGTCTACGTGGCGCGCGACGGACGCGATGTGGTGTGGAGCATGTTTAATCATTTCGCCAATGCGAAACCCGAAATTTATGATCTTCTGAATAATACGCCCGGTCGCATCGGCCCGGCCATCGCGCCCCCGCCCGAGTCCGTTCATGAATTCTACCGGCAATGGTTCGCGGGCGACGGTTATCCACTATGGAGTTTTTGGGAGAATATCCGCTCCTGGTGGGCCATGCGTCACCTGCCAAACGTGAAGCTCATGCACT
>JANLYR010000059.1:0-2448 GCA_031365765.1 Hyphomicrobiales bacterium
CAATGACGAAGGCAAGCGCTGGACGGTCAAGGCGGGTGACGCCTTCATCATTGGTCAGCACCGCTTTCCCAGCGATGAAGTGGCAGAATTCCCATTCCTTGTAGTCGACCCTGACCTTGCCGGGCGTCGATTCCCAGATACCGCTGAACAGCCGCCCAACCTCGCCGGTGAAAATGTTCCAGGTCTTTGTGCGGTATTGTCCCACGATCAGTTTGTCGGGATCGGGCCCTCCGGCTTCCGCCTCCCCGCTCCGTGTCAGTCGCACAATATCGGCCATTGGCTGTTCCTCTCCTTAAAGATTGCGGGCCTTGGCCAGCAGTTCCTCTTTCGTCGCGCCAAATCCGCTCGCCGCCCACCAGTCTTCCATACGGCGAAGCGTAGCACCCAATTCGGGTCCGGGCGCCAGTCCCGCCGCCATCAGGTCGTGGCCATTCATGGGAAACGCCGGAGGGGACCAGCGCCCGGGCAGCCCGAGCAGGCGCTTCCATTGCGGATCGTCGAGCGCCACCCGCGACCTGGCCAGCGCCACCTGCACCACATCGCGCCATGCCTCCGCCCCCATCTGATAGAGCACGATCCGCTGCTCCTTCAGGCGAAGTGCCGGCGATGGCGGCAAATATGTTGAAAGCCGCTCGATCCGCACGGCCTCGGCATTGGACAACCGCAATCTTTCCCGCAATCGCAAAGGCTCGGCCGCCAGCACCGCCAGCCGCAGGATCGGGTCGCGCGGCAGACGCTGCAGCACGCGCCAATCCTCTGTATGGAACAGGATGCGCTCCAGCACCCGATGCTTCGCCATCAGCTTCAGTGTCGGCACCGCCCGCGGCGCCACGATGAGCCGCAGCAGTTCCTGGCGCAGACGATCCGCCGACAGACCCTCGAGGCCACGGCGCAACCGGACGCAAGCCGCAAAACTGGCCGGATGCGGCATGCCCTTGCCATATTGCGCATGAAACCGGAAAAACCGCAGGATGCGCAGAGCGTCTTCCTTGATCCGCTTTGCCGGGGACCCCACGAAGATGACTCGTTTTCTGACGATGTCGCCATAACCCTCTGTAAAGTCGTAGAGTTTTCCGCTGGCGTCGCAGAACAAAGCATTCATGGTGAAATCGCGCCGCAGCGCATCTTCCCGCCAGTCATCGGTAAATGCTACCCTGGCCCGCCGCCCGTCGGTCTCCACATCGCGCCGCAAGGTCGTCACCTCGTAAGGGCGCTGGCCTGAAATCACCGTCACCGTGCCATGATCGATACCCGTGGGCACCACCTTCATCCCCGAACTCACGCAGGCCGCCGTCACCGCATCGGGCGAAAGCGTCGTGGCCAGATCGATATCCGCCAGCGCCTCGCCCATCAGTGCATTGCGTACAGCACCTCCTGCCACCCGCGCTTCGCCGCCCGCCGTAGCGATTGCCGCGAAAACAGCCTGCAAGCCCGGCTCCCGCAGCCAGCGCGCGCCCGCCAGTGAGGGAAGCCCCGTCATGCCGGCTCGTAGAGGTGATGGTAGAGGTTGCGGATCATGGCGGCG
The DNA here is from genome assembly GCA_031365765.1 of Hyphomicrobiales bacterium. Taxonomy (GTDB): domain Bacteria; phylum Pseudomonadota; class Alphaproteobacteria; order Rhizobiales; family Aestuariivirgaceae; genus Aestuariivirga. The sequence continues at coordinate 1,526 of JANLYR010000059.1, forward strand.
GTCGCCCCCCAGATATACCGGTCCCGCCACGGCATCGCATGGTAGAAACGCGCGCGGCCCTGCCAGTCGCGTGAATGCCGCCGATGGTTGTCCGGGTCCATCAGGAATTCCAGAGGAACCTGGAAAACCTCAGACACTTCCGAGGGTTGCGCCTCGATCTTGAATCCGTCTCTGAGCAGCGCCACAACCGGCACGACGCGATAGGAGGTGACCGTCAGATAGGTGTCGAGAAATCCCAGCGGCTCAACGAAAGCCGGGGCGATGCCGGTCTCCTCTTCGGTCTCGCGCAGCGCTGCGGCAACCGGGCTATCGTCGCCTGCATCGATCCGCCCGCCTGGAAAAGCAATCTGGCCGGCATGGCTCGTCAGGTGTTGGGTGCGCAGCGTCAGCAGCAGATTGAGGCCGCGCTCCGCCCGCAGCAGCGGAACCAGAACGGCGGCGGGGCGGACCGGCTTCGCGGGGTCGATCACCCGCACATCCGGATTGAGATCGTCGTCGCTGAATTTGGGCTCGCGCATGGGCTCGCGGTAAAGCCGGGCCTCCGCCAGCGCCCTTAACTCGGCTTCATCGAACCGAAAACTCAAGGGCCGGCACCGATCTCGCTGGCGGGCTGCATCCGCCAGAACGCACCGCCCGACCACACGCCGAACCAGTCACTTTCCACCGTTCCCAGCGCCACGAGGTCATAGAACAGCGCCCGCGACACCAGCGCCTCAAGCCTGGCGCGGACCAGCACATAGGGTTTGAGACCGCCGGTCCCTTGTTCCGTCTCGAAGCGCAAGGGGTGATCGGTATCGACCGTCACCTGGTCATCGGTATTGGTTTCGAACGATATCACCTGCGCGCGTCCAGCACCTTGCGCCACCATGCGGATCGCCACGAACGGTGCATCCTCGACCGCGATGCCAACCTTCTCCACCGGC
>JANLYR010000065.1:0-9727 GCA_031365765.1 Hyphomicrobiales bacterium
GTCTGCTGCCAGTCCATCCATTGTTCGGCGGCGGCGAGTTGCACGCGATCGGCGGGACGCATCACGCCTGCTCCATACTCAGCGCAGAGAAAGCGCACGATCGCATTCGACTCGAACATGGTGACATCGCCGTCGTGCAGCACCGGCACCAGCCCATTGGGATTCATCCGCAGGTAATCGGCGTCGCGATTGCCGCCAAAACTTCCCCCAACGGTTTCACGGGTAAAGTGCAGGCCCAATTCGGCCAGCGTCCAGATCACCTTCTGCACATTGATGGAACTGCGGCGGCCCCACACGCGTATCATCGATACTTCTCCTGGAGGTTCAGCATGAGGCTCCTCCAGAAAAATGCAAGAGCCGGGTTACGTACCCGGCCCTGCTTCGATGATGGTGGTGCCGGTTAGTTTGAGGCGGTGGCGGACGACAGGTACTTGATTGGATCCATCGCGGTCGCACCCTTGCGCACTTCGAAATGCAATTGCGGACTGGACACCGAACCCGTCTGACCTGCCTTGGCGATGACGTCGCCCCGCTTCACCGTGTCGCCGCGTTTGACGAACAGGTCCTTGGCATGCGCGTAAGCTGTAACCCAGCCGCCTTCATGGCGGATCAGCACGAGGTTGCCGTAGCCTTTCAACTCATTGCCCGAATAGGCGACGACACCTGATTCAGCGGCGCGGATCGAGGTGCCTTCAGGTACGGCGATGTTGATACCCTCGTTCTTCAGGCCGTTGGGCTTCGAGCCGAAATTGGAGATGATCTTGCCGCGTACCGGCCAGCGCATTCCCGTGGCGACGGGTTCAGCCGGCAAAGCGGCTTCCTGCTGCAGGTCCGGTTCGGCCGCAGCGTCGGGCGGCGGCATCTGCTCGGCAACCGAGGCAAGCGGCTTTGCAGGCACGGGTGTGGCTTCGGCCACGGCCTGCTCTTTCGGTTCAGCGGGCGGCTCGAGGCTGAGCACGCCTGGTTTTGCGGCGGCCACTCTGCTGGCTCCACCACCGACGGGAATCTTGAGCGATTGGCCAAGGCTCAGGCTGGTTGAATGACCGAGACCGTTGAGGTCGGCAATCGCGTAGGGCGGCACACCGTATTTGCGGCCCAGCGAATAGAATGTGTCACCGGAAGCAACGCGATGGGTGGCGCCTGACTCCTGCAATTTCCTGCCGGACGACAAAGGCTTGGCTAAAGCCACGGCCCTGCCGCCGCCATCGGGAATGCGCAGCACCTGGCCTGGATGCACAGCGAAGGGCGCGGGAATTTCGTTGGCGGCCGCGAGTTCGGCCACTGTCAGCCCGTGCGACCTGGCAATCGAATAAAGCGTCATGCCGTTGCCGACTTCGACGGTGCCCTCGCCCGCTGGGCGCGCCGCCGCGGTCTGCTTGTACTGGGGAGGACGGTAATTTGCGTTGCGCGAACTGGAGAGCGGCCGTGAGGAAACGACGTCGTCATCCTCCGCCGCCGCCATGGCCTTGGGTTTGGGAACCGAGGCGGTATAAACGGGATCGGCGTCGGATGGATTTTCGGAGAAACGCTCCATGGCGCTCGAGCATCCGGCGAGCATCAGTGCTGCCGCGGCGGAGACGATGGTCGACGATTTTGGGAAACCCCGGGCGGTGCGAGGAAAGGAAGGCATACGCGAACTCCACAACAAACTGGCTGAATTCATAATGGCTTGTTTAGGTTAAGACAGCGTTATCGGTGTCGGCCACTTATTCGACCACGACCGCCGCGCCCACTTCCACGCGGTTGAACAGGTCGATCACCTCTTCGTTCACCATGCGGATGCAACCCGACGACACGGCCTGTCCGATGGTCCACGGTTCCGAAGTTCCGTGAATGCGGTATTCGGTGTCGCCGATGTAGATGGCTCTCGCACCCAGGGGATTGTGCGGGCCGCCTTTGACGAATTGAGGAATGAAACGGCCGCGTGTTGCTTCACGCTCCACCATTTCGCGCGGCGGGCGCCAGTCGGGCCACTCGGCCTTGCGGGTGACGGCGTTGGTGCCCGACCAGGTGAAGCCCTCGCGCCCCACGCCCACCTGGTACATCACGGCGCGTTTGCCGGGCAGCACATAGTAAAGGCGCCGTTCCGCGGTGCGCACGATCACCGAACCGGGCACGGCCGGCGTGGTGAAATCGACAGTCCGGTGGCTGAACGCGGGTTCCGCCTGCTCCCGCCTGGTTGCGTCACTGATGCCGCCACCCATGCCACCATAGAGCTGGAACGTGCTCGCCATGGCGGTTCCAGATAGAATTGCCGCAACAGAAGTCACGGCCGCGAGCATACGAAAACGCACAAGCATAATCACTCCGGCAACGTGGCCGTCCCTTTCCGCAAGATGAAGAGAGCCGGTTAATTCGCTCTTAAATCTCAGCCCCTGGCCTGGCTCCCGCGATGCGCCGCATCATGGCGCCCGCGGTGCGCCGTTGCACCGGATGCAGCCAGCGCGGCGCGATCTCGGCTATGGGAACGAGCACGAAAAGGCGATCCGGAATTCCCGGATGCGGCAGCGTCGGGCGCGCCTTCCGCACCAGGCCATGATAGTCGAGGAGATCGAGATCGAGCGTGCGCGGTCCCCAATGGCGCACGCGGCGGCGGCCGGCGAGATGTTCGATCGCATGCAGTCGCGCCAGCAGAGCTTCGGGCGGCAAATGCGTCGCGATTTGCACCACCGCGTTGACGAATGGGTGCTGGCGCGTGTTGCCATAGGGGCGCGAAAGCAGCAGCCGCGACGGCCGCACCACACTGAGCTGATTGCGGTCGAGTTCACGCAAGGCGCGTTCGACCGTTTGGCGCGAATTGCCCCAAGGTCCGCTGATATTGCTGCCGATCCCGATGAGAATCATGTTTTTCGCTTGAGCCACGCGCGACTAGGGAATAGAAGCCCCGCTCAATAATTCGGGACGGGGGATTATGCGATGAATTTTTACCAGGACGAACGCGTAGCGTTATTCATTGACGGTGCCAATCTCTATGCAACGGCAAAAGCACTGGGCTTCGACATCGACTACAAGCGGTTGCTTGGCTACTTCCGCAAACGTTCGCGGCTGTTGCGCGCCATCTACTACACAGCGTTGCTCGACGATGCGGAATACTCGCCGATCAAGCCGTTGATCGACTGGCTCGACTACAACGGCTACAAAGTGGTGACGAAGCCCGCCAAGGAATTCACCGATTCGATGGGCCGGCGCAAGATCAAGGGCAACATGGATATCGAACTTGCCATCGATGCGATGCAGCTTTCCGACAATCTCGATCACATGGTGCTGTTCTCGGGCGATGGCGATTTCCGCTCACTGGTTGCGGCGGTGCAGGCCAAGGGCCGGAGGGTCACCGTGGTGTCGACGCTCACAACGCGGCCGCCGATGATTGCCGACGATCTCAGGCGGCAGACCGACCAGTTCATCGATCTCGCCGATCTGCGCGACGAGATCGGCCGCGATCCGGTCGAGCGCGAAGTGCGCCACCGCGAACGCCCGATCATCAATCCGGCGTCGGTGAAGGAAAGTTTCGAGGACTTCGCCGATATCTGAGCCAGCGGAGGCGCCGCGCGATTGTCCGCTGTGCCCGCGGCTCGTGGCGTTTCGCGAGGAATTGCGATCGGCCCATCCCGGCTGGTACAACGCGCCGGTGCCATCCTTCGGTGATCCTGAAGGACGGCTGCTCATTGCCGGCCTGGCGCCGGGGATGAAGGGCGCCAACCGTACCGGGCGCCCGTTCACCGGCGATTATGCGGGCGATCTGCTTTACGCGACGCTGCTGAAATTTGGATTCGCGGAAGGTATTTACGGCGCCGACCCGGGCGACGGACTGGCCTTGCGCGATTGCATCATAAGCAATGCCGTGCGCTGCGTGCCGCCGCAGAACAAGCCGCTGCCGGTTGAAATCAAGACCTGCAACCGATACCTGCGTGCACGGATCGACGCCCTGCCCCGTCTCAAGGCGATCGTGACGCTTGGCCGTGTGGCGCATGAGGCGACACTTCTGGCTCTTGGCGCAAAGCGCACGCACCATGCATTCAAGCATGGCGCAATCCATGAAATCGGCGGACTGCATCTCTTCGCCAGCTATCACTGCTCGCGCTACAATACCAACACGCGGGTGTTGACCGCGGCGATGTTCGAGGAGGTATTCGCGAAGGTTCGGGCCAATTTGGATGTCCTGCCCGGTTGAGCGGGGAAGGACCTGGCTCAGCCCCTGTCCCGCAGCACCCTGGCCTTTTCGCGGTTCCAGGTTCTTTCCTTGATCGCCTCGCGCTTGTCGTGGAGTTTGCGGCCCTTGGCCAGCGCGATATCCACCTTGGCGCGGCCGCGCGGGTTGAAGAACATCTTGAGCGGCACGATGGTCAGCCCTTCTCGCAGCACACCGCTCGACAGTTTGGAAATCTCTTTTTTGTGCAGCAGCAGGCGGCGAGGCCGTTTCGGATCGTGATTGAAGCGGTTGGCCTCGCGGTATTCGGGAATGTTGGAATTGATGAGGTAGAGTTCGCCGCCTTTCATCGAGGCATAAGATTCCGCCAGCGTGGTGCGGCCCTCGCGCAGCGACTTCACTTCCGAGCCTTTCAGTTCGATCCCGGCCTCGAAAGTCTGCAGGATTTCATAATCGTGGCGAGCGCGGCGATTATCGGCCACGACCTTGATGCCCTCCTGCTTGCGCGCGGGCTTGGCGCCGCCACTTTTCGCCGACATGTCAGTTCAGGAGGCCCGCATGCACCATGGCATCGCGCACCGCGGTCTTGGTCGAAGCCTGCACCGGCACCATGGGAAGGCGCGATTCGTCCGTACACAGACCAAGCAGGCTCACCGCGTATTTGACCGGGCCGGGGCTGGTTTCGACGAATAGGGCATGGTGCAGCGGCATCAGCCGGTCCTGCAACTTCAGCGCCGCCTTGTAATCCCCGGCAAGCGTTGCCTCCTGGAATTCCGAACAGAGCCGCGGCGCCACATTGGCGGTGACCGAGATGCAACCCACGCCGCCATGGGCGTTGAAGGCAAGTGCTGTTCCGTCCTCGCCCGAAAGCTGGATGAAATCCTCGCCGGATGCCAACCGCTGGCGTGATGGCCTGGTCAGGTCGGCGGAGGCATCCTTGGTGCCGACGATGTTCTTGCAGTCGCGCGACAGCCTGGCGAGTGTTTCGACCGAGATATTGGCGACGCTTCGGCCCGGCACATTGTAAACGAAGATGGGAATGTCGACGGCGTCGGCAATCGCCTTGAAATGCGCATAGAGCCCATCCTGGGTCGGCTTGTTGTAATAGGGAACGACGACCAGTGCCGCGTCGGCGCCCGCCTCTTTCGCATGTTCGGTGTAGGCAATTGCTTCCGCGGTTGAATTAGACCCGGTGCCGGCGATAACCGGAACGCGGCCCTTCACTTCCTCGATGCAGATTTCGATCACGCGCTTGTGCTCTTCCGGAGTGAGCGTCGGCGATTCTCCCGTGGTGCCAACGGGCACCAGGCCGTGGCTCCCTTCGTCCAATTGCCAGTTGACGAATTTGCGGAAGGCCGATTCATCCACTGCGCCATTCCTGAACGGGGTAATCAGGGCGGGGTTTGAACCTCTGAACGTCACGGGCATTTCTCCGGTAATGACTTGGAAACCATGGGGGGCATATTTTGCCGAAGCCGCGGCCCCGGAACGACGCTTTCGACAATAGAGCGTCGCCGGTCGACCGGCAAGCGGCGATGGTGTATAAGAAGCTGGCCACAGCTTTGGCGCAATTGACCGCCTTAAGGTGGCCCGCGAAAGTCCAGGGTGGGATAATGCAGGGACGGCTGTTGAGGCATTTTGCGTTTTTGATTTTGCTGTCTTGCGCGGCGGTGACGCTGCCTGCCGCCATCCTCGCGCCCAATGCGGCGATTGCGGCGCCGCAGGTTTCGCGCCTTGCGGTCGAGGCGGCCGGGCTGGCGCTCAAGGGCGACTTCATCCAGGCACGAGGGGTGGCCGAGCGCTCTGGCGATGCGGCGGCGATCAAGCTCGTTGAGCTTATTTATCTCCGCGATAAGAGCAAGGACGCGGGCTATCGCCGCATCATCAATTTTCTCGATGCCGCACCCAACTGGCCATTGGCCGAATCCCTGATGAAGCGCGCCGAACGGACGCTTTATTCCAATCGTGAACCGGCCGAACTCATTCTCGCGCATTTCGAGAAGCGCCAACCCGTGACCGCCGAGGGCGCCCTCGCCCTGGCGCGTGCCAGGCTGGCGATGGGCGACAAGGCGGCGGCGCGGAAGCTCGTGCAGAATGTCTGGAGCGATGCCACGATCGATCTGACTTTGGAAAAAGCGGTAGCGGAGGAGTTTGGAACGCTGCTGTCGGCCGCCGATCACCGGAACCGCTTGTGGCGCCTGATCTATGCGCAGGAAACTGGTGCGGCGATCCGCATCGCAAAGCGCCTCGGCGGCAATTACGAGCCAGCCGCCAAAGCCGCACAGGCGCTCATTCGCGGCACAGCGGGGGCCGAACGGCTTTACGGCAAGCTGCCGTCAGCCATGCGCGAGGAATTGGCCATCAAATACGCGTTGGCCCGGTACTACCGGAAATACGAGAAGTTTTCTAAAGCCCGTGACCTCCTGGCGACTATACCGGGCGACCCGGCATCAATGCTTGATCCCGAGGCGTGGTGGGTGGAGCGCCGCATCGTTGCTCGGCGTTCGATCGGCGTCAACCACAGGGACAGCGTCAAGACCGCTTACAAGATCGCCCGGTCGCATGGCATTTCGTCGGGCCCGAGCGGTGTCGAAGGCGAATTTCTGGCGGGCTGGATCGCCCTTCGCGGCCTGAAGGATCCGGCCACCGCTCTCCGGCACTTCTCCCGCCTCGCCGAAATGGCGCCCAACCGGACTGAAAAGGCCCGGGCACAATACTGGCTCGGCCGGACGTACAGCGCGCTCAACCGGGCGGGCGATGCCAAGGCCGCCTACAAATCCGCCGCGGTATTTTCGACGGTCTACTATGGCCAGCTGGCGCGCGAGCAGATTGGCCTCGGCAAGGTGCCGGAGGAAATCCGCAGCGGCGAACCCTCAGCCACCGCGCGCGCCTTCGTCGACCGCGACGAGGTAACGCGGGCCTTCAGAATGGTTGCCGAAACCGGATCGAAACGCGATCTTCCAATGTTCCTCTGGTCATTCGCCAATCGCTTCAAGACCGTGGATGAAATGAACGCGGCCGCGAGCCTCGTCTGGTCGGAAGGCGGGCCGGTGATGGCGGTGAAACTGGCCAAGGCGGCCGCCACGCGCAATCTTGACATCGACAGTTGGGGCTATCCCGTCAAGGCGCTGCCCGATTGGAAACAGATAGGGCGGCCGGTCGAGAAATCGCTGGTGTTCGCACTGTCGCGACAGGAAAGCGAATTCGATCCCAGGGCGGGCAGCAAAGTGGGAGCGCAAGGCCTGATGCAGATCATGCCAGACACCGCCAAACTCATCGCGCGTCAGTACAAGCTGCCCTATGCGCGCGACAAACTGACCGGCGATCCCGCCTACAATGTCAAGCTGGGCGCGGCCCATCTCGGCGACCTCGTCGATAATTTCGGTGGCTCCTATGTGCTGACCCTCGTTGCATACAATGCGGGGCCCAGGCGGTCGCGCGAATGGGTTGCCGAATATGGCGACCTCCGCGACGGGCGGATCGATCCCATCGATTGGGTCGAATCCATTCCATTCCAGGAAACGCGGCAGTATGTGCAGAAGGTGCTGCAAAACGTGCATGTGTACCGCTCGCGGCTGGCGCCCGACACGGTGAAGCCGATGAGCGCCGATCTGTCGCGTGGCGCTCCGACCAAGATCAATGTCGCGGAAGCCGAGGCTGGCACCGCCCATTGCGAGGGCAGCACGATCGCGGCGCTGATCTCGCGCTGCGAATGAAATTCCGCGACGTCTGGCATAGTTCGACCGATAATTTGCGGCTGCATGCCCGCGACTATCCGCATGACGGCGCCCTGCTCCCGGTGCTGTGCCTTCCGGGCCTCACCCGCAACGCCCGCGATTTCGAGGACGTGGCCGAACGGCTCAGCGCCGAACGCCGGGTGATCTGTCCCGATTTCCGCGGCCGGGGCGCTTCGCAATATGCCGTTGACCCGAAGACTTACCGGCCCGACGTCGAAATGGCGGACACACTGGCGCTCCTCGATCATCTCGGCGTTGATCGCGCAATCGTCATCGGAACCTCGCGCGGCGGTCTGGTCGGTATGATGATGGCGTCCAGCGCGCCGGCGCGGGTGGCGGGGCTTATGCTCAACGATATCGGTCCCCGCCTGGAAAAGGATGGGTTGCTCCGTATACGGAGCTATCTGGGCCGCGACATGCGCGCCGCCTCATGGCCCGCTGCGATCGCGCGGCTGAAGGCGGGAAATCCGGGGATCGCGGGATTGCCCGAAGCCGGATGGGAAACGTTCGCGCGGCGGCTGTTTCGCGATGACGAAGGCTTTATTGTCGCCGACTACGATCCAGCACTGGCGGTGGTTTTTCCTTCGACCGAAGCGATCGAAAAAGGTCCGATCCCCGAGCTCTGGCAAATCTATGAGACGGCGGCGCCGGTCACGGTGCTGCGTGGCGCGAATTCGGATCTGCTCAGTGAAGCGACGGTCGAGGAAATGCTTCTGCGCCACACGAATGCCGAAGCGGTGACGGTGCCGGACCGCGGCCATGTGCCGTTTCTCGATGAGCCGGAGTCGTGGGCGGCAATCGAACGCCTGCTCAGCCGCGCTTCTGGATCCCAAATTCCTTCCTGAACGCATCGTCCTTGCCCTCGGCCAGCAGGCTTGCCTGCCTCACCCACTGGTCGCGGGCGATGCGGCCGCGAAACTTGAGATGATCGTCGATCCAGGCGACCTCGGCCGGCGTCCATTGGGCGATCTGGTCGAAGTGAAAGAACCCCTGATGGTGCAGGAGTTTTTCGTTTTTGGGCCCAATCCCGTTGATCTGCTGCAGGCGGTCGGGCTTGCCGCCACGGGCTTTCGCCAAGCCGCGCGGCCGGCTCATATGGGCAGGTTCGACAGGGGGATCGGCCAAAGCGACGCCGAGCGGCGGCGAAGGCTGTACAACCGGCTCGACGGGCAATGGGCCGGGGGGTAGAGTTTCGGATACAGGAACGGGCGCAACCACGATTTCTTTCGTTCCCGTCAGGGAACGCAGCGCGTATCCCACGGCGCAGCCGCCGAAAAACACGGCCATCACCCAGATCAGGATTTCCACGACATAGTGCCCCATCACGATGTTCCCCGCGCATCGGCGCCATCTGGACCGGCACTGCGCCAACCAACCCAGATGCCGAGGCCAAAGGCCACCAGCAGCCAGAACCAGTTGGATTGCGCCACGATCAGCGTGTCGTGAAATTTCAAGAATTCAATCATCGGTATTTCCTATTCCACGATGGTGACCACGGCGCGGCGGTTCCTGGCGCGCGCTTCCTCGTTCTTGCCAGCATCGAGCGGCGACACTCGGCCAGCGCCCCTGATGACGAGCCGGCCGGGGGCGATGTGCCTGTCGGCCAGCGCATTGGCCACCTTCTGGGCCCGCCTTTCGCTCAGCGCCTGGTTATAGAGCCGGGGGCCCTGGTCGTCGGTGTAGCCCACGATCTCGGCTTTTTCCTTGATGCAGCGCAAGTCGGCCAGCAGTGCGGCAATCTTGTCGATCACTTCGTCATAGGGCGGTCTCACGTCGCTCCGGTCATGATCGAAGCGGATCGGTTGCTCGGCTGAAATCGCCTCAAGCGCCGCACCACAGTCAT
>JANLYR010000074.1:0-5109 GCA_031365765.1 Hyphomicrobiales bacterium
CGCTTATAGTCGCCCGAAATCACTGCGCGCTGGCCATTGTATTCAATGACAACCTGGGCGCTGCCGAGAATATGCCCGGCCGGCGCCAGCGTGACGGTAACATCACCAATCTTCAGCGCTTCACCATAGGCCACGGTTTGAAACGAACCGGCTGCGAGGTCGCCGAGCCTCAGTCGCATGATATCGATGGTTTCTTCCGTCCCGAGTACGGCGCGGTTGCCCGGCCTTGCATGATCCGAGTGGCCATGGGTGACAATGGCGCGGTCGACGGGCGCGTGCGGATCGATGTAAAAATCACCCGGTAGGCAATAGAGCCCGTTGGCTTCGGGCCGGAGCCAGGTTTCAAACGCTGCGGATATTGACATGGCGGTTATTCTTGCGTTCCTGCAGCATTGGTCAACCCTTGTCGCCATTAAGTTTAGGACAGCATGCCATTTGAAGTTTTCCTGACATTCCTCGGAGCTTGCACCCTGCTGTTCCTGAAGCCCGGTCCCTCGATGTCGATCATCGTGGCCAACAGCGCCGGTTACGGCGTGCGCGGCGGCCTGGTTTCAGTGGCGGGCAATGTACTCGGCTGCCTGATCCTCGTCACCATCGTGGCGCTAGGGCTGGCCTGGATCGCGGAAGCCATGGAAAGCTGGTTCAAGTGGATCAAATGGGGTGGCGGGCTGTATCTCATCTGGCTCGGTATCGGGCGCCTGCGCAAGGCAGGCGAGGTTCAGGCGTCCAAGATCAATCCGGCAGGCGAGCAGTTCCGCGAGGGATTCGTGGTGGCGCTGGCCAATCCTGAGGTCATCCTCTTCCTGGCGGCCTTCCTACCGCCCTTTGTCGATCCGGCGCGGCCGGCGGCCCCGCAGTTTGCAATCCTTGGCGCAGGATTCGTTGTGGTGGCCGCAGCCGCGGGATGTCTTCTGGCGGTGATGGCCGGTCAGGCACGAAATTTCCTTTCAGGCGACCGGCTCAAATGGATCGACTATGTCAGTGGAGGCTTGCTTGTCCTGGGTGGATTGTGGCTGGCCTGGCCGCGATGAGGGGGAAATCATGGAAATAGAGAACTGGCTGGCATTCTGCGCGGCCGCTGCCGCACTGGCGCTCGTTCCGGGGCCGACGGTTACCGTTATTGTGGCCAACAGCCTGCGCTATGGCACGCGCGCCGGCCTGCTCAATGTGGCCGGAACCCAGCTCGGCGTTGCCATCTGGCTGGTGATCGCGGTGCTCGGACTGGGTGCCGCCATCGAACTCATGGGGGTGTGGTTCGACGTGCTGCGCTATGCGGGCGCGGCCTATTTGGTGTGGCTCGGAATCAAGCTTTTTCTCTCAAAGGGCGATCTGGCAATGGCAACCGATCGCGCCCGGCCAGCCGGCAGCTTCTTCCTTCAGGGTTTTATCGTCATCATGTCAAACCCCAAGATGCTGGTGTTGTTCGGCGCACTCATTCCGCCGTTCATCACGCCCACGGGCGATTACGCCGGGCAGCTTCTGGCGCTGGGCCTGACTTTCGCTGCGATAGCACTCGCCGGCGATACCGTTTACGCCCTTGCCGCCGGACGCGCCGGTACGTGGCTTTCCCGGTCCCGAATCCGGGCGATTGAAGTCGTGAGCGGACTGTGCCTCACCATCGGGGGCGTGTGGCTTGCGTTGAAAAGCCGCTAGCGCGATAGTGCCCCACCATGGCGCGCATCGGATTTTACGCCGGCTCCTTCGATCCCGTCACCTATGGGCATCTCGACATCATCGCGCGGGCGGCGCGGATCGTCGACCGCCTGGTGCTGGGCGTCGGCTCTCACTATGGCAAGCAGCCGCTGCTGGATACGCTGACCCGTATCCATCTTCTCGTAGACCTGACACGGCCCATCGCCGAGCATGCGGGGGTGAAAATCACGGTTGTTTCCTTCGACGATCTGGCCGTCAACGCGGCGCGGCGCCACCATGCCGGCCTCATTATCCGGGGCCTGCGCGATGCCAGCGATTTCGACTATGAAGTGCGGATGGGCCAGATGAATGGTGCCATGGCGCCCGACATTGAAACCGTGTTCCTCGCGGCTTCTCCGGCCACGCGCATGATCGCCTCGTCGCTGGTGAAGCAGATCGCCGCCATGGGGGGCGACATCACGCTGTTCATTCCCAAGGAAGCCCAGGCCGCAATGGCGTCGGCGCTCAAGTCGCGCCCGTATTGATCTCGATGATGTTGCGGTCGGGGTCGAGCAGATAGGCCTGCGGGTAGCCGGCGATGCTCTTGCGGTTGATGTGTATGCGCATGGGATCGCTGGGGGCGGCGTCAGTCCTGAAACCCTTGGCCGCGAGATCGCTCATCGTTTGCTCGAAATCATCAACCCGAAGCGCGAAATGGACATCTCCAGTGTCAATCGAGGCAGAATCCCGGAATGTCCCTTGCGGATTGTCGATCAGGTGAATTTCTACCGGACCGGAGGCCAGCCAGGCGCCGCCGATCTTGAAGGACGGCCGCGCGATGACCTTGAATCCCAGCATTTCAGAGTAGAATGCCGAGGACCGGCCGATATCGGTTGAAACGAGCGAGACATGGTGGAGGGCTGAAATCTTCATCCGGGAACTCCAGTGCGACCTTAAAATGCTACGAAAGTTGGCGCTGCGCAATGGCGCAGTATTCCAAAAGCCGCCGCATTTGACTTTTATGCGGGCACCAGCCAGTTAGCGTCCCAACAACCAGCGGAGACCTCCATGAAACTTACGATCGGCCTTGCGGCATTCGCCGCCCTGTGCCTTGCAACACCGGCATTCGCGGCGGAAAAGCTCACCGTCGAGACCAGCGATGGCTGCAGTTTCGACATCAAGCTCAGGCCGGACCTGGCGCCAAAACATGTGGCCCAAGTGACAAAACTGGCCCAGGCCGGTTTTTACAACGGGCATGTCTTTCATCGGGTCATTGACGGTTTCATGGCTCAGACGGGGGATCCCACCGGATCCGGCATGGGAGGTTCGGAGGAACCCAACATCGCGGCGGAATTTTCGAAGGAGCATTTTGCCCGTGGAGCGGTGGGCATGGCGCGCTCGCAGGATCCCAATTCCGCCAACAGCCAGTTTTTCATTATGTTCGCCGATGGCGGGTTTCTTGATGGACAATATACCGTGTGGGGTCAAGTCGATGAAAAAGGCATGGCTTGCGTCGATCGGATCGCCAAGGGCGAACCCCCAGAGACTCCCGACAAGATGGTAAAGGTCACGGTGCAATAATGGCGGATCTCGAAAACACGCTTTATCTGGATCTGGCCAAGGGGCGGGTGACGATCGAACTCCGTCCCGACCTGGCGCCCGGACATGTGGCGCAGATCAAGGAACTGGCGCGGGAAGGGTTTTATGACGGGGTGGTATTCCACCGGGTCATCGAAGGCTTCATGGCGCAGGGCGGCGATCCGACCGGCACCGGCATGGGAGGTTCAAAGAAACCCAATCTCAAGGCCGAGTTTTCGAAGGAGCCGCATGTGCGCGGCACGTGCTCGATGGCGCGGTCGCAAAGTCCAGATTCGGCCAACAGCCAGTTTTTCATCTGCTTCGGCGATGCCTCCTTTCTCGACCGGCAATACACCGTGTGGGGCAAGGTGACGTCCGGGATGGAACTGGTCGATGGACTGAAGCGCGGAGAGCCGGTGCGCGAGCCCGACAAGATCGTGAAAATGCAGGTGGCGGCAGACGCCAAGGCGTGAACAAAGGCCGGCCTTTGGCATGCGCATATCGGACTTTGATTTCGATCTCGATCCCGAACGCATCGCGCTGAGGCCGGTAACGCCACGTGATACAGCGCGCCTTTTGGTCGTGGGACAGGGTCTTGAAGACCGGCGGGTGCTGGATCTTCCTAACCTTCTGAAGCCCGGCGACGTTCTGGTTTTCAACGACACGAAAGTCATTCCGGCCGCGTTGCGCGGACGGCGGACGGGGAGGGGAGCAGCAACCCCCGCAATCGAGGCTCTGCTTCATCAGCGGCTTTCCTCCTCGCGCTGGAAGGCTTTTGCGAAGCCTGGAAAAAGGCTGCGTCCCGGAGATCGCATTCGTTTTGGAGGCGAGGGCCGGGTTTGTTTGACCGGCACGCTCGATGCGACCGTTGAGCAAAAGGGCGAGGGGGGCGAAGTCACTCTTTCCTTCGATCTTTCCGGCCCGGTGCTTGATGAGGCGCTGGCGCTGGTAGGCGAGGTTCCGCTGCCACCCTATATCGCGGGCAAGCGGGATGCCGATGACCAGGATCGCGCCGATTATCAGACCATGTTTGCCAAGGCCGAGGGCGCGGTTGCCGCACCGACCGCCGGGCTGCATTTCACGCCTGGACTTATGGAAAGTTTGCGATCTGCGGGCATTAATAGCGCCCTTGTTACGCTGCATGTCGGCGCCGGCACATTTCTGCCGGTCAAGGCTGAGGATACCGCCGACCACCGGATGCATGCCGAATGGGGCGAGGTTTCGGCTGACGTATCGGCGCGGCTGAAGGCGGCAAAGAACAGTGGAGGCCGAATCGTGGCGGTGGGCACGACTTCGCTCCGGTTGCTTGAGTCCTCCGGTCTTGAGCCGTTCAGCGGTTCGACCGAAATATTCATCCTGCCCGGCTATCGCTTTCGCGCCGCCGATGCGTTGATCACCAATTTTCATCTGCCGCGGTCAACGCTATTCATGCTGGTCTCCGCATTTGCCGGCATGGACCGGATGCGGGAAGCGTATTCCCATGCCATCGCTCATCACTATCGGTTCTATTCCTATGGCGACGCCAGCCTGTTATTCCCGGCGCAATGACCGCGTTCTCATTTTCATTGCACAACACCGACGGCGCGGCGCGGCGCGGGACTATCCACACCCGCCACGGCGACATTCGCACGCCCGCCTTCATGCCTGTCGGCACCGTTGGAACGGTGAAAGGGCTTTATCCCGAACAGGTCCGCCAGGCCGGCGCCGATATCCTGCTCGGAAATACCTATCATCTGATGCTGCGGCCCGGCGCCGAACAGGTGGCGAAACTCGGCGGACTGCATGAATTCATGAACTGGCCGTATCCCATCCTCACCGACTCTGGCGGATTCCAGATCATGTCTCTGGCCAAGATCCGCAAAATCACCGAGCAAGGTGCCATCTTCCAGTCTCATATCG
>JANLYR010000111.1:0-4803 GCA_031365765.1 Hyphomicrobiales bacterium
CGGCTGTGGGCTATTGTCCGCCCGAAAGCAGGGCCTTCGCCGCGTGATAACCGGCCTCCGCCAATGTCAGAACGTCGGCACTGAAGGGCAGCATTTTCCGCAATCTCTACAGGTGGTGTCGAATTTTGAGGCTGATTTTCCATGTTACCTGTTACCCTGTAAGAGCAGCATAACGCTGGAATTGACCGGCGCGAGCGAAAGGCATCCAACACGAAAGAAACAAAAGAGCATGAGAAGCACG
This sequence comes from Hyphomicrobiales bacterium, assembly GCA_031365765.1. GTDB lineage: Bacteria > Pseudomonadota > Alphaproteobacteria > Rhizobiales > Aestuariivirgaceae > Aestuariivirga. The sequence continues at coordinate 242 of JANLYR010000111.1, forward strand.
CAATCGAGCGTCCGTGTCGAATGATTTGTTGGGCGGCGCATAAATGGAACGAACCGCATTCATTATGTCTTAGCAGGTAATATTTGAATGGAATGCATCCAAGCCTCTAATAGCTGCGGCCATTCTGTGATAGCCATCTGGGTGCGCCTCAACCCAAATCCATGTCCGCCTTCCGCGTAGAGGTGCATCTCTACCGAGACACCAGCTTTTTTGAGCGCGATAAAATATACAAGCGAATTTTGCACATCATCCACCGGGTCTTTGACTGATTGCAGCAGGAATGTCGGAGGTGTCTCTTTTGAAACTGGAAGGGTTGGATTGAGTTCAAACTCTTTCGTGGTCTTTTCCAGCATGTGTCCAGGATATATGGCTGCGGCAAAGTCCGGGCGGCAGCTTTCTTTATCTGCGTCGTCAATAGTTGGATACAGTCGTTTCCCCCAATGAGTGCTTATATCGGCCACCATATGACCTCCCGCAGAAAATCCGATTACTCCAATTTTGTGAGGGTCTATGTGCCATTCGGCAGCATGATGACGCACTAAGCCTAATGTTCTCTGAGCATCCTCTAACGCCGTCGGAGCTTTGGCGTCAGCCCTACAATCGCACTTGTCATCATGATGCGGCCCGGAATCTGGAACGCGATATTTTAAGAGGACACATGTTATGCCGCGCGAAGTAAGCCAATCACAAACCTCGCTGCCTTCGAGGTCAATCGCCAGCCCTTTATAGCCACCACCGGGGAAAACAACGATGGCGGCTCCGGTGTTATTAGTTTTTGGAGAGTAAAGGGTTAGTGTTGGGCGGGTAACGTTTTCAACCCAAGTATATGGTTTCCCGGCAACCATATCTTTGCCTGAAGTGATAGTTGCAGATTCCGATTTTGTCCGGCTATCTGAATCTGGTGGCGTGCCTGGCCAAATAGGAATTTGTACATGTCCATCTAAAGGCTGCCATTGTTTAGTCTGTGTTTGAATGCCGGCCATGCCACCGCTCTTTTCGCTTGCCGCTGGCCGTAGCCATTGTTTAGAGAGTGTTTGAATGCTGACGAGGACAAGAATGACTAAAACTGACGCAATTAAATAACGTTTCATAGCTACTCCATATCTTCGTGGCTCTTTTAGCAGCTAACTTTGATTTAACAGCAGCCGCCCAACGCCCGCCATCAGCCGCCGCGACGAACCGCAGAATTAAAGCAAGTCTCGCGGATGAAAGCCACGCTATTCGCGGTCGGCTTCTGTGAAGCGGCGCTCCGTGGCAAGCGATTCCTCTTGTGTCCCCTTGCTTCCTCGGCGAGTTCAGTCTCAGCCTTCTGTCCGCGCTCTACTGGGACGATGCTTGTTCGTCGGCGCATTATGGTCTTCGATGAGCCGGGGCACCATCTGCATGACGGCGCTCAATGGGCCAGCCGACCGCTCGTGCTCTCCGGCCATGTTTGCTTGAACTGCCAAGAAATTCCTGCTTATTTAGCTGCCCGCTTCGGCCATAGGTTGGCGCAGCCGCGCCGCATCGAACTCTGTCCCATCTCTCCACAGCGCGTACAGAATGCCAGCCAGTTTGCGCGCCAGCGCCACGACCGCCACGCGTTTACCACGTCGCTCGGCGATGCGCAACGCCCACCCCTTTAGCCCCCGCAACTCTTCCTTCTTGCTTGCTAGGATCGACCATGCGACTTCCACCAGCAGACTCCGCACCCGCGAGTTTCCGGCCTTCGTGATGTGGCCTCGATGTTGCCGCTCGCCTGAACTGTCTTCCTTCGGCACCAGTCCCAAGTAAGCTCTCACCTGTTTAGCCGACGAGAAGCGACTCGCCTCACCGAGGATGGCCACGAACGTGATCGATGTCACCGGCCCCACTCCCGGAATATGGCATAACCGCTTGATGAGCGACGCACTCTTCGATACCTCAGCCAGGTGCGCGTCGGCTTGCCCGATCTGCGCGCCCAGCATGCTGAGGACGACGAGCAGTGGTGAGATCGCGCCGCGCAGGTGCGCCGGCAAACTCATGACCTCGACCTGGGCACGGAAGTACTGCGCGCCGCAACTCTGTACCCGGATGCCCTCTCGCCGTAGCATACTGCGGATGACCGAGATGTACTTCGTCCGCGGCGCGACCAACGTCTCGCGAGCGACCAGTTCAGCGCGTACTTGCCGTTGCGCGTCGGTGCTGCGGTAAGCCAGACGATACGTGCCGCGCTCGCAGGCGTCGCATAAGGCGCGCGCATCCCGCTTGTCGGTCTTAATCTTCTTCGAGAGCGTCGAATACATCGGGGCAAAGTTAGGGTCGGCGACGATACCCTCGTGGCCGAGTCCTTCGAGGTGTTGTGCAACCCACTCACTCTCGGTCGCTGCCTCAATGAGAATGCAGGTTGGCGGTCGCTCTGCGAAGAATCGAGTGAGTTCCTCGCGATTAGTTTTGAGTCTGCGCTCGACGAGCTGACCGTCTTCGGTGCGGATGCAAAGCTGGCTTGAAGTCTTAGCGAGATCGAATCCACAATGTTGCATGGCTGGTCTCCATTTCTTGAGCGGCACGGAAGTGACCGCGTTTTTGTGGAGCCTAGGCTACCACGTCGGGTGGCGGCCAACCGCTTCATACCATCTGCATGGCGTTGTTAGATGCGGCGTAGCAATGAGCCGCACACCTATGATGGACTTCACTCATTCCATCGCTCTAACAACCTGCTTTCGAGCGCCAAGTCCGCCAAGATACGCGGCTGCGAACTTCGTCACAAACGAAATAACAAAAAGCAATGCCAACCTATGTAGCTCGCCCGCAAACACAAGCACAGTTACATCAATGAGCCAATACGCCAGCCAGACCAGTAGCGCGGCGGGGACACTGAACCGCGCCGCGAATCTCCTGCCGACCCATCGGCACACGAGGAACATCAAAGGCATCCCAACCACAATGCTCGAATATGGTGCGCTTACCTGCGCGTGCGCTTGGTAATGTGCGGCATCCTGCCCCGGATTGATTACGTAGCTATACGCCACCATGTACAAAATATGTATTCCCACGTTTAGAACTAAGACAATGATGGCTGCCGGAATAATCCAGAGCCAACGGTTTTTCGTCGCAGAAGTTCGTTCTGTAGTCATGGCATCACGAGAGTTTTCAAAATTGTGAGCATCTAACGGTTGAGTTGACGCGGCGGGAAACAACTGCGTTACGGACAAGTTGTCGATGACAAGCCCGCTGGTTCCGCTCGCGTCCAACGATTTGTTGGGCGGCGGCAGAGCATCATGAGCGGCTTTAACCGCAACAGTCAACTCCCAATATCTGATACTCTCGTATGAATTTCTTGTCGAAAAAGCATATACCCGCGGTCAACAATAGGATGACTGCAACACCAGCGATGCCTGCGACAAATCCAAACAGTGGGTTAGCACCTACAACAAACAGCGCCGTCAGCACCCCGAGCGGATTGAACATTCCATGAAGTGCACTTGGCCCGAAAATAGTCCTGGACTTAAACCGGCAATAAGCCATCGGGAAAGATAGAGAGGTGGTGAATACAGTCATCATAAATATTCCCGCTAGCGGATGGCCCGGAAAATTGTGGCCCTGCAAGATGATCGGCGCATGCCATAATCCCCACACCACGCCAATGAATAGGTTGCTTTTCAGAAATCCTGACTTTTGTGTCTCTCTCAACAACAATCCGCGCCAGCCTAACTCTTCTCCAAAAGTGAATGGAAGATTGACGGTAAACCCGGCGATGGAACCCTGCACCATGGCGAGCACGAAGATTGCAACCGGCGGAATAGGAACATGTTGGGGCACAGGACCAAAAGCGCCGCGTGAAAAGATCGTGAGTTGATGTAAGAACGCAGCTTCGCTGAAATCAATCCTGCCAAAGAGAGCTATCCCGAAGACGTTTCCCAGAATGGCAATGACTACGAATGTTCCCAGGACGATGAACCATGCGAAGCCGGCGGTCGTTATTAAGAGCCAACGCAGCGATATGTCTTTGAGTGTGAAACCGTATGGCTGCAATGAACGACGGTAGACCAACTTCTGTAGGATCAAAGTGGCATACGCGGGTGCGGGCATAAAACCAACTGCGATAATGACGTAGAGCAGGATTGAGCCGTAGGTTATGTGGAGCAGATAGGCGGCCAGGGCTACTGACCAACTGATCAGGAATGTTAAGAGAATGAATTGGAGGACTTTTTTGCTCAGCATGTTCTAGCAAAGTGGCTCAACCGGAAGCCGCCCAACGCCGCGCTTCAGCTGCGCCGAGCGCAACCATTCCCTCTTCACCGAAGGAAAGATGTTTGAGAAGCGCGCTATCGAGGCGTCAGCTGCAAGCGCTTGTTCGGCGGCGGTTGGATATTGACGAAATGCAATCATTACAGTTTTGTTAGCAACAGCAAAAGATTTCTAATTGCGCTTACCTCAATTCGGCGCGGGCGAATGCTTCAAGCATTTGTTCCTCTTTTGGCGGTTGCAGGATATGATTCGCTGCAAACTCTTGCGCCTGCGGATAACTCGTTTTCCGAATGCGCTCTGCGGCTTTTGCGAGGTCGTAGGTTGTGTGCTGAAGTTGAACTTCTGCGTCAAGC
>JANLYR010000124.1:0-16210 GCA_031365765.1 Hyphomicrobiales bacterium
GATCTCGTGCGCGATGCGCCTCGCGATATCCGACCATGCGGAGTTACGTTGGGCCGCGACCAGATCGGTTATATCGTCGAAGGTCAATACATGGCCGTGCTCCTCTCCCTCGGCGACTTCAGTCGTGAACCGGACGAAGAAACTGCGATCTTGACCCCGCGCATGGATGTCGATCTGCCCTTCGGCAAAGCCTGAAGTCCGCGTCAGCGCCTGCTCAAAAAGTGGCCGGAATTCGGGCAAGACCGATTCCGTAGGTTCGTCCACGAGTTCGGATTCATGGCGGCCGAGAAGCGCCAGGGCCGAGCGGTTAACCAGCGAAATCCTGCCGGCGGGATTAATTCCGATCACCCCGGCGCTGACACCCGCGAGCATGGCTTCCGTGAAGCGCCGGCGCATATCGAGTTTCTCGTTCGTGGATATCAACTCGTCGCGTTGTTCCTTGATATGACCGGTCATCAGATTGAAGGTGTGTGAAAGCGTGGCAAGGTCTCCCGGACCGTCGATCGTTTCCACTTTCGTGCCCAGATCGCCGTTCAAAACTCGGCGGGACGCGTCCAGCAGCCGCACCACTGGCGCCACCAACCGATCGGAAAACCACAGGCCGATCCAGATCGCGGCGAGGAGAAATACAAAAGCAACGAGGGCATACATCATCCCGAAAGTCAGTTGTACGCCCGTCCGTTGCTGCATCAGCCGGTCGTATTCTTCTTTAGCTTCGCGCGTCTTGGCGAGCTGGTCGATAACGGAAGGGTTGATAACGCGATAGACGTAGAAATACTTGCCGGGAAAGTTCTGGAGCGCGATCAACGCACGGACGACATTGCCTCCCTGCCCCGGCGGGATAACGACGAGTTCACCAGATTCGGCTCGCTTGATGGCATCGGGCGGGGGCGCGACAAACCTGATCTTGTCATTGACCGTGACATTGACATCGAGGCGCTTGGCGGCCGGGTCGAAAACAAAGGCACCGGCCAGCCCGCGCAGCGCCGCATGGCGCGCAACTCTCCGCACAAACGCCGCGCGATCATTGTCGAACAGCGTTTTCTGTTGGGCCAGATCGGCCGAAATTCCGGCCACGTCTCCTCTCGCCGCATCGGCATGATCACGCAAATATGCTTCAGCCACCGTGACGGCTGAATCGACGATCGCCCGGGTACGTTCGGAGAACCAGGCATCCAGGCCGCGATTCAGGGTTACCGTTGCAAATGCCGCCACGACGATTGCCGGCACCACGGCTATGAGGCTGAACAGCAGGACGAGCCGTAAATGGAGCCCAGCACCGGCGGTGCCGCGCCTTTTCTCCAATATCAAAAACAGTAATTGGCCGCCGATCATCACCCCGAGGATAAATACGAGAATGGCGTTGCCGACGAGCAGGAGTGTCGTCGCCCCGGGTGTGGGACGGATCGGTGTAAGGCCCGTGAGGATAGCAAAAGTCGCGAGCCCGGTTGCAATACCAAGCATTACCAGGCCAAGACCGGCCCAACCGGTCAGACGGCGCAGTCTCCGCGAAAGGCTGTTTTCGCTAAGTTGAACCATTGCATACCGTCGAACACACCTGTTGCTGGAAATCAACAGTAAACGTAGCGGATTTGTGACAGGTCAAATCCCGCGGAGTGGTTTGATCTGGCGTTCGCGCAGCTTCACCCGGAGCGTGTTTCGATTGATGCCAAGGAGTTCCGCAGCGCGCAGTTGATTACCTGAAGTCGCCACCAATGCCGCACGCAACAATGGAGGCTCCACTTCCATCAGCATGTGTTCGTAGAGGCCAGCCGGAGGAAGGTTTGACCCAAAAGCTGAAAAGTACCGCGTGAAGTAATTTTCAGCCAGTTCGGCTAGGCTACTTTCAGAAGGCACGCCAAAGTGCCCTCGCAATTCCTGGCCGTTCGTCAGTTCCCTGGTGACCGAGGGCGCCGTTATCGTATCGTCGATGTCGATTGCCACGAGCCGCCTGATAAGGTTTTCCAATTCTCGCACATTTCCTGGCCATCTGTGCTGCTTGAGCGATTCGATGGCTTCCCCCGTCATTTCCTTGCGGGGAAGTCCCTCGGAAGCGGCCTGGGCCAGAAAATGCCTCACAAGTTCTGGAATATCTTCGATCCGTTCGCGCAGTGGAGGCAGCCGCAGCGGCACAACATTCAGCCGGAAGAACAGATCCTCGCGGAATTGTCCCTGGCCGATCAACTGGCGCAGGTCACGATGGGTTGCCGCGATGATGCGAATATTCGTCTTGATCGGCGAAATTCCTCCGACAGCGGTGTATTCTCCCTCCTGCAATACGCGCAGAAGCCGGGTTTGCGCCTCAAGCGGCATATCGCCAATTTCGTCGAGAAACAGCGTGCCGCCTTCGGCCTGTTCAAATCGGCCCGCCATGCGGCTTGTCGCCCCGGTAAATGCACCTTTCTCATGGCCGAAGAGTTCGGACTCGATTAGCTCCCGAGGTATTGCCGCCATATTGACCGCCACAAACGGGCCGCGGCGCCTTTTTCCGTAGTCATGTAATGCACGGGCAACGAGTTCCTTGCCAGTGCCGGATTCGCCGACAATCATCACCGTCAAATCGGTCTGGGTCAGGCGCGCGATGATCCGGTAAATTTCCTGCATGGCTGGGGAATGACCGATGATGGGAAGGATTTCCGCTGGCCCATTATTGACGGCGGGAGCCTGCCTCACTGACTGCTCAAGTGCCCGTCCCACGGTTTGTACCAGAGCATTAAGGTCGAACGGCTTGGGGAGATAATCGTATGCTCCCCTCTCCGCCGCCATGATTGCGGTCATGATCGTATTCTTGGCGCTCATCACAATGATGGGCAGATTGGGTCGAAGTTTTTTAATCCTGGGTATGACATCGAATGCGTTTTCGTCCGGCAGCACGACATCGGTAATGACGGCGTCCCCTTGTCCTTCGGAAATCCAACGCCACAATGCCGTCGCCGTCGAGGTTGATCGAACGCTGTAACCGGCCCGGCTCAGGGCCTGGCTCAATACCGTGCGAATGGTGCTGTCGTCGTCGGCAATCAAAACGGTTTTAGTCATGAAGTTTGGTCCCGTTCCCGGTGGCTTCACCGTCGCTTCCGGTTTTCAACATGGGCAACAAGACCCTGAACGTTGTTCCGCGTTCTCGCTCGATGCATTCGGCGATGCCTCCATGATCGCGCACAATCTTGGCAACGAGAGCCAATCCAAGCCCTTTCCCTCCCGGCTTCGTGGTGACGAATGGATCGAAAATGTTCTGCCGCAATTCTTCAGGGATACCGGGGCCGGTATCATGAACGCAGACTTCAAGGGGGAGTGTAATGCGTTCTCCGGTTCCTGGAACAGTCAGCCGGATTCCAGGCCGGAAAGCGGAGGTAAATTGAATTTCGCCCCCACCTCCACCCGCGTCGATGGCCTCCATCGCATTTTTAGCGAGATTCAAAAAAACCTGCACCAGCTGGTCCCTGTTACCAAGAACGGGTGGTAGGGACGGGTCGTAGTCTTCGCGGATTGTGACCGAGGTGCGCCTACCCGCTAAAATGAGTTGTTTCACGCGTTCAAGAACCATGTGGATGTTGACCGGCTTACGGTCGAGGGGCCGGTCGTCCGAAAAAACCTCCATCTGATCCACGAGGTCGCGTATGCGGTCTGTTTCCTCGCAAATCAAGCGTGCCAAAGCCCGGTCCTCCTGCCCCAGCCCGGGTTCCAGCAATTGCGCGGCGCCGCGAATGCCGGCCAGCGGGTTTTTAATTTCGTGCGCCAGCATTTCCGCCATTCCGGATACGGAACGAGCCGCACTCCTCGACGTCAATTGCCTGTCGATCTTGTGCGCCATGGATCGTTCGAGAAGCATGATTAGAACAAATCGCGGATCTTCAGTCATGAGTGCCGTCTGCACATCGACAATACGCTCTCCACCATGGCGCGGCGTTCCCACGGCAATTGCATATTCGTTGATTGCACCGGCGGAATTCCTGGCCTGCACCACCGTATTGAGCACCGGACTTGAGAACGGCACGACGTCCGCAAGCGTATGTCGCCTGAGCACCGCGCTGCTGGTTTGAAAAAAATTTTCCGCAGCGCTGTTGGCCAGGCATATGTTATTGTCCTCATCCAGCGCGATGAGTGCATTGGGAATGGCGTCAATGACGGCCCGATGCTGGGGCGAAAGATCGGAATTGGGAGCCGCTCGCATCATGCTGCCTCTCTGACTTCGAGTTGGGCATAAATCTGTTGGATGCTATCAGCTACGGACGCGTTATTGGATTCCTTCAATATCATTGCACGCCAGGTTTGAGCCGTGCTCGAGCGCAGATACCCTCGATCGTGCAACCGCATGATGGTCCAGCCAATATGCTTGCGCGCGATGCGATTTCCAAGTGCTGGCCCGTAGTGTTCAATGATCGAGGCGTGGTGATTGACGACGATCTCCGCCTCTTGCGTCAGACTTGGTTCTTCGATGCCGGTGCCAGGATCGAGTTGATTTGCAATAACGCCTGGCCACCAGGGGCGGCCATACGCGCCGCGGCCGATCATTATGCCGTCAGCGCCAGACTGAGCGAGCATAGCGCGTGCGTCTGTCAAGCTTTCGCCGTCGCCGTTGGCAATGAGCGGAATGCTGATTGTATCTCTAACTCTGGCGATTGCACCCCAATCCGCTCTGCCGCCATAAAACTGGCAGCGGGTGCGTCCATGGATTGTTATCAAGCGGATGCCAGCGGCTTCCGCGCGCCGTGCCAATTCCGGGGCATTGATTGTCCCTTCATCCCATCCAAGTCTCATTTTCAGCGTGACCGGGACTACTGCCGCTCGAACCGTGGCTTCGATCAGCGTCAAGGCATGATCGGGATCACGCATGAGAGCGGAGCCGGACAATGCGCCCGTTACCTGTTTTGCGGGGCAACCCATGTTGATGTCGATGAGGTCGGCACCAAGGTCCTGGGCGATCTGAACGCCTTCAGCCATCCAGTGGGCCTCTCGTCCGGCCAACTGGATTGCGAAAGGACGGATCCTGCCTGCGCCGGCCGTGCGGCGAACCATATCCGGTCTTGCCTTGACCAGTTCTTCGCTCGCAACCATTTCCGAAACCACCAGTCCCGCTCCGTGCGACGCCGCTATATTGCGGAATGGCTCGTCGGTCACTCCGGACATCGGCGCAAGCAGCACGCGATTGCGAAGCTTCACTCTGTCGATTACGATGCCCATTTTTGTTGCGCTTAACTCATCTGTACAATTTTGTGGCACCATAGCTTTATGTTGCAGTGCGTCAAGCCACATTTGTTGCGGTGCCGGAAAGGCATTGATAAAGTTTGTTCATGATGACAATTGCGGTGATTGTAGCAGGCGGGGTTGGACTGCGCGCCGGCGGTGAAAAGCCGAAACAATATTGCCACATTGGTGGCAAACCCATGATCTGGTGGTCGCTCAAGGCATTTGCCGAACACCCGCAAGTCCAAATGGTGCAGACGGTAATCGGAAAGGGCCATCAAGCCTGGTTTAAAGACGCTTCGGCGGGCTTGACCGTTGCAAGTCCTGTAATTGGTGGCGCGACCCGGCAAGAATCGTGCAGAATCGGTCTGGAAGCGATCGTGCAATACAACCCGCTCAAGGTTCTTATCCACGATGCCGCCAGGCCATTTATCTCAAGCCAGTTGATTTCCGAAGTCCTAACCGGCCTAAAAAGACACTTGGGTTGCCTGCCGGGATTGCGGGTCACGGAGACCCTGAAATACGCGCCAAGTGGGTTGATATCCAAAACCATTGATCGGTCGGCGATGTGGACTGCCCAGACCCCCCAGGGCTTTGACTTTGCAACCATTCTAGCCGCCCATCGGGCGACCGCCGAGGCAGGCATTGGCAGTCTTACCGACGACGCGGCCGTGGCCGAAATGCAGCAAGTTGAAATTGCCATGATTCCCGGCAGTGCCGGAAACCTGAAGGTGACCACCCTGGAAGATCTCGAAAATGCAGACCGCCTGCTGGGGCGAAAATCCACATTGAACCTGCCTGACATCAGGGTCGGCCAAGGCATCGACTTTCATGCGTTCGAGCCGGGAAACTCCGTCATTTTGTGCGGGGTGACAATTTCGCATACGGCGAAGCTAAGAGGCCATTCTGATGCCGATGTGGCCATGCACGCGCTGACGGATGCAATTCTGGGGGCCATAGGCGAAGGCGATATCGGAACGCACTTCGATCCCGGCGAACCACAATGGCGCAATGCGGCATCCTCGATCTTTCTGCAAAAGGCGATGCGACTACTTCGGGAGCGGCGAGGCGTGATTGCGAATGCCGACCTCACGATTCTGGCTGAGGGTCCCCGCATCAGCCCCTACTGCAACGCCATGAAAGCCGTTCTCGCGCCACAATTGGACATCAGCAGCGAACGTATCGCCATAAAGGCGACCACCACCGAGGGACTGGGGGCGATTGGGCGGAAGGAAGGGATCGCGGCGCTTGCCGTGGTTACAGTGCGAATTTCCCATGAATACTGAGCTGCACGAGAAGCTAGCAACACAGCTTCTAAGCTTATGCCGGGAACGCGGGTTCCGGTTGGCGACGGCGGAGAGTTGCACCGGGGGCCTTATCGCCGCGATGCTCACTTCCATCCCCGGCTCTTCCGGCGTCTTTGAGTGCGGGATCGTCACCTATTCCAATATGGCCAAAACCAACTTGCTCGGCATTTCCAAGGAAATCATCTCCCGCGATGGCGCTGTGAGCGAGTCCGTCGCGCGGCTGATGGCGGAGAGAGCGCTGCTGTTAGAGAGAGTGCAAATCTCGATCTCCGTTACCGGAATCGCGGGACCAGACGGCGGGTCGGCTGAAAAACCAGTTGGAACGGTGCACGTTGCAAGCGCGCGAACAAATTATCCTACCTTGCACCGAAAGCTCTCACTGGGTGACCGAGAACGGCAAACCATTCGACTTCTATCGGCCGAAGCAGCGCTAAAACTGGCGATCGTTCAGGCCGCAACGGCACCGTAAAGTTTGTGAGCGCGCTGCTCGAAAGCCCTCAGCACTTTGCGCAACATCATGTCGAACATTCCAGAAATAAGAAACTGCAAGCTCCGGCTCTTCAAGGTGAAGTCGACGGCGAATTGAATTTCCGTCGTACGGGCGTCCACTTCTATCAGTTTCCATTCGGAATCGAGGACTTTGACCGGGCCATCGGCACAATGCGATTTTACTATCATCCGCACCGGATCAATCGTGACTTTGCTGGTCATGCTTTCCTGAATTCCCAACTTGGAATATGAAACGGAAATTTCAGCGTCGAATGCGATTCGACCATCAGGGAGTGTCGTTTTGTTTCGAACCACAGACCGCTTCACCAACGGTACAAACTCTTTATAACTGGCCACATCGCCTGCAATCTTGAATACCTGCTCGATCGAGTAGGGAACGCGGCGGGAAACGGCGTATTTCGTCATTCGTCAGTGTCCTGCTTGTTTGGCCCGGGCAAGTTGCAAACGTGCAAAATCCTCCCCGGCATGATGTGACGATCGCGTCAGCGGGCTGGACGCGACCATAAGGAACCCTTTGGCATAAGCAGTCGCTTCAAACCCCCTGAATTCGTCGGGAGTGACGAAACGGGCAATGGCCGCGTGCTTGCGAGTTGGCTGCAAATACTGGCCGATTGTGATGAAATCGACGCCTGCCGAACGCATATCGTCCATCACTTGCATCACCTGTTCGCGCGTTTCGCCGAGACCTACCATGATTCCCGACTTCGTGAATATCCGCGAATCCAGATCCTTCACGCGCTGCAGCAACCGGAGTGAATGGAAGTATCTGGCGCCCGGCCGGATCGCAAGATAGTTGCCCGGCACCGTTTCAAGATTGTGGTTAAAGACGTCAGGCCGGGCTCGCACGACCAATTCGAGCGCGCCATCTTTTTTCAGAAAATCGGGGGTCAGAACTTCGATGGTCGTATTCGGGGAAGCCGCGCGGATCGCTTGTATTGTCAATGCGAAGTGCCCTGCCCCACCATCGGACAAGTCATCCCTATCAACCGACGTGACGACCGCATGAGCCAGTCCCATGCGCGCAATTGCATCCGCAACTTGCCGCGGTTCATCGACCGAAAGCGCGCGCGGTATACCGGTTTTGACGTTGCAGAAGGCGCAAGCCCTGGTGCAAGTGTCTCCCATGATCATGAAGGTCGCATGCTTCTTCGACCAGCATTCACCGATATTGGGGCAACCCGCCTCTTCGCAAACCGTAACGAGCCCGTTCTGGCGGACAATCTCCTTGGTCTCGGAATAGACCCGCGACCCCGGGGCTCTCACCCTGATCCAGTCGGGTTTGGGCAAAATCGGGGTTTCAGCCCGGCGCGCTTTCTCGGGATGACGGAGCCGCGCCCCTTCGAGAACCGTAACCATCAATACGACCTGCGTCCCCGGACGATTCGAACCACGTAGATGAGGATGACGGCGCCTATCACAGCAACGATCAAATTACCGATGAACCATCCCTGGAAGAATTCGTTGAGTCGCAATCCCAGGATATTTGCCAGGAAAGCGCCGATATAGGCGCCGATGATACCGGTAATGATATTGAGGAAGAGACCCATATCCGATTTGGTGATTTTTTCGGCAATCCAGCCAGCGAGAGCGCCGATTAAAAGCGTTCCGAGCCAACCCACTCCGCCACCAAGATCCATCAAGTTGTTCATGTTGCCTCCTAGCTTACCAGTCTGCCGAGAATGACCACGATTATCGCACCAATCGTTGCAATGACCGTATCACGCACATACTCATTGGAAATTCCAAGATTTACACCAAGCTTGGTCAGGAGAAAACTCCCGACAAACGAGCCGATGATGCCGGAAAGGAGATACTGCACCGCGCCGCTGCCGCCGACAACAAAGCTGGCAAGCCAGCCGGCGACCAATCCGATGAGTAGCGCAATGATGACATTCTTTCCGTCCATCCGGTCGAACTCCACGCGTGAGCATATGCCCCAGCGGTGAGTTTTCTTCAAGGCCCAAGGGCTACATGTGAATGACTCGGCCATAGGCGTCCAACACGCTTTCATGCATCGTTTCCGACAACGTGGGATGCGGGAAAACCGCGTGCATCAGCTCGTTTTCGGTGGTTTCAAGGCCCATTGCGATGACGAAACCCTGGATAAGCTCGGTAACCTCCGCACCCACCAGATGGGCACCCACGAGGCGTCCCGTCTTGGCATCAAAAATGGTTTTCACCAGGCCCTGGTCCTCTCCCAGCGCGATCGCCTTGCCATTGCCGAGGAACGGAAACCTGCCGATCTTGACATCCAACCCTGCGGCCTTTGCCGACCGTTCGGTCAACCCCACGGAAGCCACCTGGGGATGGCAATAGGTGCAGCCGGGAATCTGTTCTTTTTTCATCGGGTGGGCATCAAGGCCCTTTATTTTTTCGATGCAGATCACACCTTCGTGCTCTGCCTTGTGAGCGAGCATCGGAGGGCCCGCGACGTCTCCGATCGCATAAATTCCCGCGACGTTGGTCCGTCCGTAGCCGTCGACAGCTATCGTTCCATTTTCGATCTTGACGCCGGCTGCCTCCAGACCCAGATTTTCGACATTCCCGACGACACCGACTGCGGAAATCACGCGATCAACGGTGATGACCGTTGAAGCGCCACCGTGCTCGATTGTTGCAGTCACACTGTCAGCCGCCTTTTTCAGCATAGTTACTTTGGCGCCAGTCTTGATCTTCAGTCCCAGTTTCTCGAGTTGCTTTCGGGCGAAGCTGGCGATCTCCGTATCTTCCACCGGCATAATCTGATCCAGAACTTCGACCACCGTCACGTCCACTCCCATGGCGTTGTAGAAAGACGCGAACTCGATGCCGATTGCTCCCGAACCGATAACCAGCAGGGATTGTGGCATAGCGGGAGGAACCATTGCCTCGAAATAAGTCCAGACGAGCTTACCGTCGGGCTCGAGCCCCGCCAACACGCGCGGGCGTGCACCTGTCGCCACGATAATGTGTTTTGCCCCATAGGTGCTTGGACCCAATGTTCCCTTGGGTTCGGGTTGCGACGGCTGGACCGGGGGTTTCGCAGGCTTTGAAACGACAACTTCCCCTGCAGTCGCTATTTTGGCCTCGCCCCAAATGACCTGCACTTTGTTTTTCTTGAGCAGTCCGGTGACCCCTGTATTCAACCGTCCAGCGACACGGCGCGAACGTTGGACGACGGCAGCTGGATCGAAGGTCACATTGTCGGCAGCCAAGCCATAGTCCTTGGCATGTTTCATGTAGTGGTAGACTTCTGCCGAACGAAGAAGCGCTTTGGTTGGAATGCAACCCCAGTTGAGACAAATGCCGCCCAAATGCTCGCGCTCGACAATCGCCGTCTTGAAGCCGAGCTGCGCGGCGCGGATCGCGGTGACATAGCCGCCAGGCCCCGAACCGATGATGAGGACGTCAAACTGCGTGTCGGCCATGTCTGATCCAGTGCAAGTTACAGAGACAGGATTCTCTTGACCGCAGGAACCAGCGCAACCCCGAGTGCCCGGGTGTTCGCGGCATCCAGGTGTCCGCCATCGGTCGGATCGGTTGTGGCAACGCTTCCCGCGTCGAAGAAATGAACGTCACGGTCTTTTGCCAGCCGGGCATAATGCTCCGCGAATTTTTGCGACTCGTCAATTGCGTGATCCCAGAGTTGGAAGAAAAACTCATCTTTGGTTGCGCATAAGGCCGGAGGCGCAACGATTAGTATCTGGGGCGCTGCGTAACCCCGATTGTAAGGAAAATGCTGGATGATTTCGATCAGCCGCCCGATCCCAATCGCGGCATCGAAGGCGCGACATCTCGCGGCGAATTTAAGATCATTGGTTCCCAGCATTACAATGACGAGATCGATTGGCTGGTGCGACTTCAGCATGATCGGCAGTGCCACAGTGCCATTGAGATTGGCCGAGTCGGAATAGTCATCATAGGCAGTGGTGCGGCCGTTCATCCCTTCCTCGATCACCCGTGCCTTTGATTCCAATCCGGCTGCCAGCACGTTAGGCCAGCGCGTTTCGTGCGGGTGCCTCTTTTGCGTCCCTGCTTCAAACCCCCATGTCAGGCTATCGCCGAATGCTAGAATGGACTTCATGGCTAGACCAACATCAGACCAGGCTCTTCGATATAAGATTTGAAGGCACCCAGCAGTTCGGCTCCCAAAGCGCCATCCACAACGCGATGGTCGGTTGAGAGCGTGACACTCATCTGTTGCTCAACGACCACCGCGCCATCGCGGACAACGGGCCGGCTTTCGCCCGCGCCTACCGCCAAAATCGTTGCGTGTGGAGGATTTATAACGGCGGAAAAATTCTTGACCCCCATCATGCCGAGATTGGAAACAGCTGTGGATCCGCCCTGATATTCCTCCGGCTTCAGCCTACGGGCGCGCGCTCGGGCGGCGAAATCCTTCATTTCGGTGGAAATTTGCGCGAGCCCTTTACGTTCGACGTGTCTTACCACCGGAGTGATAAGGCCGCCCGGTATCGAGACTGCCACGCCGACATCGGCATGCTTGTGCTTGACCATGGCAGTCTCGGTCCATGAGGCATTGGCGTCGGGGACTTTGAGCAGCGCCATTCCAAGCGCCTTGATAACAAAGTCATTGACCGAAATCTTCCAATCCGGCTTTCCATCCTTGGACATTGGGGCTTGTGCATTCAAACGCGCGCGGAGCGGAAGGAGGTTCTCCAGCGAGATATCCATGGAAAGATAAAAATGGGGGATTGTTTGCTTCGACTCGGTAAGTCGCCGCGCAATAATCTTGCGCATCGAGTCGTGGGGCACGAGATCGAAACTGCCCGCTTCAAACAGTTTAAGGACCGCGTCGTCCGGTATTGCCTGGGCTTTTGCCGGCAATTGTGGCTGCGCTGAACTACCTGCCGCGGGCTTGATTGCCTCCACATCCTTCAGAATGACACGGCCGTGTGGCCCAGAGCCTTTCATGGCGGCAAGATCGATGCCCTTCTGTTTGGCCACCCGCCGCGCGAGGGGCGAGGCGAAGACACGCGCGCCCTTTTCATCCTTGCTTTCCTCAGCCGCAATCTGGGGTGGGGAAGCCTGACGGGTCGTTTCTTCAACCTTCACCGGAGAATGCACCGGCGGCTTCACAGGTTGCGCGATCAATGCGCCTCCCGCTTTTTCCCCTTCTGCCAGGATTATAGCTATCGGCGTGTTGACGGCAACGTTGTCCGTACCGTCCCCTACCAGTATCTTGGCGAGGGTTCCTTCATCAACGGCTTCCACTTCCATCGTCGCCTTGTCGGTTTCGATTTCCGCTAGAATATCGCCCGACTTGATACTGTCGCCCTCCTTCTTCAGCCATTTTGCCAGCTTCCCAGTTTCCATGGTCGGCGAAAGCGCGGGCATCAGGACATTGGTGGGCATCAGATCCTCACAGATAGAGCACTGATTTCACAGCGGCGATGACCTCGTCGACGCTCGGCAGCGCGAGCTTTTCCAAATTGGCGGCATAAGGCATGGGAACATCCTTGCCCGCAACTCTGACAACCGGTGCGTCGAGATGGTCAAAGGCCAGGGTCATCACTTGCGCTGCGATCTCGGACGTCACTGAAAACTGTGGAAAGCCTTCTTCGACCGCAACGCAGCGGTTTGTCCTCTTTACACTTTCGACGACGGTGGCAATATCCAGGGGACGTATTGTCCGGAGGTCGATTACTTCAGCTTCGATCCCCTCGCCGGCTAAACGCTCCGCGGCAGAAAGCGCGTAGGTCATGCCGATGCCGAAAGACACAATCGTAACATGCTTACCCGCCCGGGCGATGCGAGCCTTGCCGATCTGAACGACCCAATCTTCAAGTTTGGGCACCTCGGAAGACTTACCGTACAGAATCTCGTTCTCAAGGAATATGACTGGGTTGGGATCGCGGATCGCGGCCTTCATCAGACCCTTGGCATCGGCTGCCGAAAATGGCGCCACAACTTTCAAACCCGGAATTTGCCCGTACCAAGCAGCAAAATCATGGCTGTGCTGCGCGCCCACGCGAGCAGCCGCGCCGTTCGGTCCACGGAATACAATAGGACATCCCATCTGCCCGCCCGACATGTACAAGGTTTTAGCGGCCGAGTTTATGATGTGGTCGATCGCCTGCATGGCGAAATTGAATGTCATAAATTCAACGATAGGCTTTAGACCCGCAAATGCGGCACCTACCGCTATGCCGGTGAAGCCGTGCTCGGTGATTGGTGTATCTACAATTCTCTCCGGACCGAATTCGTCCAGCATCCCCTGAGAAATCTTGTAAGCACCCTGATACTGCCCGACTTCCTCGCCCATCAGAAAAACGTCTTTGTCGCGCCGCATTTCTTCGGCCATGGCCGAACGGATTGCCTCGCGAACCGTCATGGTCACCATTTCAGTTCCTTCTGGAATGGCCGGATCGGAACTTGGAGGACTGCTTTTCGGAGCGGCGACATTGGTGTCGGCCTCAACGGCTTCCGGCGCATTTACATTTGCCTTTTTAACTTCTGGCGGAGGGGCCGAAGCCTCACTTTTTAGCGTTGGCGCATCCGCCTCGCCAATTACCGCGATCGGCGTATTGATTTTTACGTTCTCCGTTCCCTCGGGGACGAGGATGGCAGTCAAAGGTCCTTCGTCGACCGCCTCAACTTCCATGGTCGCCTTGTCGGTCTCAATTTCGGCGATAATGTCACCGGACTTGACCTGATCGCCGACATTTTTGAGCCACTTTGAAAGCTTGCCTTCTTCCATGGTCGGTGAAAGCGCTGGCATCAGAACACTGGGCATGATCGCCTCTCCGCCTCAGTTGTTCACGTAAATGTCGGTGTAAAGTTCGGAAATTTCTGGCTCGGGATTGCTCTGGGCAAATTCCGCAGCCTCCGTCACCAGCGCTCGTATATCGGCGTCGATCTTCTTAAGATCGTCCTCGCTGGCCAACCCCGCCTTGAGGATGCGCGTCTTCACCTGCTCAATGGGATCGTGTTCCTCGCGCATTTTCTGCACTTCTTCCTTGGCCCGGTACTTGGCCGGGTCGGACATGGAGTGGCCGCGATAACGATACGTCATCATCTCTAGAATATAGGGTCCCTCTCCAGTCCGGCAGTGCTCGACGGCCATATCAGCGGCCTCCTTCACGGCTCGGACGTCCATGCCGTCCACCTGCAGCGATGGAATGCCGAAGGCTGAACCCCTACTGCCCAAGTGCTCGGAAAGAGCCGTAGAACGCATTGCGGATGTTCCCATGGCATAACGGTTGTTCTCAATTACGAACACCACCGGAAGCTTCCAGATCGAGGCCATATTGAAAGTCTCATAGACCTGGCCCTGATTCGCTGCTCCGTCGCCGAAATACGTGACTGAAACGTTGGTGTTCTTTCGATACCGGTTGGCAAATGCCAGACCCGCCCCCAGTGGTACCTGCGCGCCCACGATGCCATGCCCTCCGAAAAACTGCTTTTCACGGCTGAACATGTGCATCGAGCCACCCTTTCCTTTGGAATAACCGCCGCGCCGGCCGGTTAGCTCGGCCATCACTCCCTTTGGGTCCATTCCACAGGCCAGCATGTGGCCATGATCGCGGTATGATGTGATTACCTGATCCCCATCGAATTGGGCCATTTGCATGCCCACCACAACCGCCTCCTGCCCGATGTATAGGTGACAGAATCCGCCGATGAAACCCATTCCGTACAATTGGCCGGCCTTTTCCTCGAATCGCCGGATGAGCAACATTTCCCGATAGGCATGAAGCTCCTGCTCGCTCGAGAAACCGCTGTTCGCCAAACTCTGGCGATCGGATTTCACTACCTTGCGCGCGATGTAAGCTGATTTGACGGCCATCGCTTCCTCCACCGGTTGCGTGGCACTTCAATAGCACAAAAGCTTGAGAAAACTCATTATTTCATGAGTTAACCGGATATAGGTTTAGACTAAGGATTGCCTTGAGAAATTTCTGGAAGGCTGGCAACGACTTCCGTTGCCAGCACCATTCCCACCCGTTGGCGAGCGAGTTCATCCAACATGTCCTGATCGACGTGATCGGGTTTCAGAAGCTCAACCTTTCGCTCCAATTGAAACCGCTGTTCATGGACTCGGTCAAATTCTCTGGCGTTCTGCGCCAAGGTGTCCAAAAGCGCCTCGCGATAGGAGTAGCCACGTGGACCGTTCCACGCGTGCCAAGCAAAATAGCCCAGCAAAACGAAGCAGGAAACGGTGATGATGGCGTCGAATCGATGTTTGTGCATGTTTGATCGGGTACAGACTTGTCTAAAGTCCTTAACAACTCATTCCGGGCGGGGTTAGTTTGAGCTTGATATTTCGGGTCCAGGTGCCAATGTAACCTGCGGAGTTACGATATGTTGTCAAGCAGCCGCTTTATTGTCGCCGTTCATTCGATGAGCGTGTTGGCTTGGCTTTCCGGCAAAGGTCCGGTCTGTTCCAGCGCGGTGGCGGCAAGTGTCCACACCAATCCCGTGGTGATCCGCCGGCTGATGAGCGAATTGGAAAGAGCCAAACTGGTCAGGTCGGTAGCGGGCCGTTCTGGTGGATTTGAACTCGCTCGCGATGCAGGCGACATAACTTTGGCCGATATTTACCGCGCCATTGAGGATGACGTTATTTTTCGAATGCACAAGGTTGACCCTTTGTCATCGTGTCCGCTTGCTGCGCAAATCGGGAAAATCCTGAGCGGACCGCTCCGCGCGGCGGAAGGCGCTCTTACGTGCTCCTTGTCGCGGACTACCCTGAAAGATGTGGCTGCAAGCGTCTGCCAGGGCATCGTGGCGGTTGCCTGATCTTCAATCGTTGGCGATACCTTCCTGAAGTATCCGGAAATCACCGATCACGGTTCCTTCCGTTCCCGGCGCACCGGAAATACGGAGCCACAGACCCTGGCCGCGCGCATTGCCGGGGATTGCCAGCGTTTGGCTGCCCAATGAGCGCTGCAGCGAGAAACTCATGACCGGACGCCCGGACGCCTCCAACCTGCCATCGGGCAGCACCATGAGGTCGACATGGGTGGCGAGGCTTTCGGGATTGGCGCCGGGCGGTGGTGCATATTCGAGCGCGGTGACGGTGCTGGGGCCGCCCTGTTTGAAGGTGACCTGAACATTGAGTTCACTGTCCGGTGGCGCCAGCGTGATGAAGCTGCCGGGGTCGCCATCGAAGAGGCTGCGCAAGGGGTAGCGGAGATCGACGCCGTCCTTGAGGGCCCCGGAAAAACTGGCGGTTTTACCCAGATCGACGGCATCGGTGCCGATTG
>JANLYR010000130.1:0-1931 GCA_031365765.1 Hyphomicrobiales bacterium
TGAGCAACGGCGTCGGCATGCAGTTGGCGATGATCCATATCATGCTGCCCTTCATGATCCTTCCGCTGCTCAGCACTATGCGTAACATCGATCCAACTTATATGCGCGCCGGGGCGGTGCTTGGTGCCAATCCCCTGCGCCAGTTCGTGTCCATCTATCTGCCGCTGTCGTTGCCTGGGATCAGCGCCGGATGTATTCTTGTATTTATTTCCTCTTTAGGATTCTACATCACGCCTTCATTGCTGGGCGGTCAGAACATGATGATCGCTGTGTTGATCGAACAGCAGGCGTCTCGGCTGCTCGACTGGCCCTTTGCATCTGCACTTGCAACGGTCCTGCTCGCTTTCACCTGTGTCCTCTTTTTTATCTATGAGCGCGCCATCAGCTATGCGGGGGGCGGGAAGTTCGCTGGAGAAGCCCCATGACGGGCACAGGCGTCTGGCGGCTTGCCGCCATTGCGACAGTGGCTTTCGCGATGCTGATGATGGTGTTTCTCGTGGCGCCGACCTTGGTAATATTACCCCTGTCATTCAGCAGCGAATCGTTTCTCAGCTTTCCGCCCCCGGGCTTTTCCTTGAAATGGTACCATGCCTTTCTCGAAAGCCCCGATTACCGCGCGGCCATTGTCAACAGTGTGAAGATCGGTGTTCCGGCAGCGAGCCTTGCGACGATATTCGGGACGCTCGCGGCGATGGCGGCGGTGCGTGGCGACTTTCCAGGACGGCGACTCTTTTCAGCCGTGATGATCGCCCCACTAATACTGCCGCAGATCGTGCTTGCGATCGGCCTGTTTCCGGTGATGGTGAAGCTCGGCATCATCGGCAGCTATACCGGTATTCTTCTTGGCCATACGGTTGTCTGCATGCCGCTGGTCTTTATCACTGTTTCGGCGGCCCTGCGCGGCTATGCGCCAACTTATGAGCTCGCGGCGATGACACTCGGGGCCAATCCCTGGAACACTTTCCGCCACGTCACGTTTCCCATGATCAGTTCAAGCATGGTGGTGGGATTCATATTTGCTTTCACCTTCTCGTTCGATGAGTTGATCTTGGCGATCTTTCTAACCAATCCCATCACCCGGACCGTCCCTCGCCTGCTTTGGGAGCACCTCAACTATCAGATGACACCGGTTATCGCAGCGGCGACAATCGTGCTGTTGTTTGTGACCTTACTGCTACTGTTGGGCGCCGCTTTTTTTGCCAGCCGGCGCGTGGTCCGCAGGGTCGCAACGTGAATATGCAGCCAACGTCGATGGAGGGCAGGCCCTTGGAGGGTGCAAAACAGCGGGGCGCATTGATCGACTTCGTGGGTGTCGCGAAAACCTATGGGCCCGTTGCTGCCTTGCACCCGTCTTCTCTGCGAATCGAGGCTGGCGAATTCTTCGCCATTATCGGTCCGAGCGGATCCGGTAAGACAACGCTTCTTGGCATGACGGCAGGGTTCATTGCGCCATCGGCTGGACGCATCGAGGTCAATGGTACGGATATCGTCGCCACGCCACCCTACCACCGAAACTTCGGCATGGTTTTTCAGAATTATGCGTTGTTCCCACATATGACCGTGGCGGAGAACATTGCCTTTCCGCTGCGGATGCGCGGTCTTCCGAAAGCGAGGATCGCCGAAAAGGTTGCCCGCGCCCTCGACATGGTAAAGTTGGAGAAATTCGGTAATCGCAAGCCGGTGCAATTGTCGGGCGGCCAAGCGCAGCGCGTCGCATTGGCGCGGGCTGCAGTTTACGATCCGGCTCTTCTGCTGATGGATGAACCCCTCGGAGCGCTGGATAAAAATCTCCGCGAGGAGATGCAGGAGGAAATCAAGCGGCTTCAGCGGGAGCTTGGGTCGACGGTGATCTATGTCACTCACGACCAACACGAAGCCGCAAACATGGCCGACCGCTTGGCCATTATGCGCAATGGAAGGCTGGAGCAGAT
>JANLYR010000212.1:0-6309 GCA_031365765.1 Hyphomicrobiales bacterium
AAGGAGCGCTCGCCCGCGAAGAAAGCCGCGGCGCCCACGCGCGCGAGGATTTTCCCAAGCGCGACGACCAGAACTGGATGAAGCACACATTGTCCTGGACCGATGATACGGCACGAAAGGCGAGGCTGGGCTATCGCCCGGTGCATGCGTTCACGATGTCAAAGGACATCGACTACATCAAGCCGAAGGCGCGAGTGTATTAATGGTCTCCTTCACCCTTCCCAAAAATTCCAAGATCAAGCCCGGCAAGGCCTGGCCAGCACCTGCCGCCAAGAGCCTCCGCGAGTTTCGCATCTATCGGTGGAACCCGGATGATGGCGAGAACCCTCGGGTGGATACCTATCAGGTCGATATGGACTCCTGCGGGCCGATGGTTCTCGATGCGCTGATCAAGATCAAGAACGAGCAGGACCCGACGCTGACTTTCCGGCGCTCGTGCCGCGAAGGCATCTGCGGGTCGTGCGCCATGAATATCGATGGCGGCAATACGCTGGCCTGCACCATGGCCTGCGCCGATGTGAAAGGCCCCGTCCGCATCTATCCCTTGCCTCATATGCCGGTGATCAAGGATCTCGTGCCCGACCTCAGCCGTTTCTATGCCCAGCACCAGTCGATCGAACCCTGGCTCAAGACGGTTTCGCCGGAGCCCCAGGCCGAATGGCGGCAATCGCATGCCGACCGCGAGAAGCTCGATGGTCTTTATGAGTGCATCCTGTGCGCCTGCTGCTCAACGTCGTGTCCCTCCTACTGGTGGAACGGCGATCGTTATCTTGGCCCCGCCGTGCTGCTCCAGGCCTACCGCTGGCTGATCGACTCGCGCGACGAGGCGGCGGGCGAGCGACTCGACAATCTCGAAGATCCCTTCCGGCTTTACCGCTGCCATACCATCATGAACTGCGCCAAGGCGTGTCCCAAGGGGCTCAACCCGGCAAAGGCCATCGCTGAAATCAAGAAGCTGATGGTCGAACGGCGCATCCTCTAGGAACACTGGAGTTGGTTCCTGAACCAGCCTATATGCAGCGCGAAAGCCAGCCCAGGACCGCCCATGACCGCCACCTCCCTCGATAGCTTCAAGTGCAGGACGACCCTGAAAGCGGGGGAGAAGTCGTATTGCTATTTCAGCCTGAAGCGAGCGGAAAAGAACGGGCTCAAGGGCATTGCAAAGCTGCCTTACTCGCTCAAGGTGCTGTTGGAAAATCTGCTCCGGCATGAAGACGGGCGGTCCGTCACCAAGGCCGATATCCTGGCCATGGCGGCCTGGCTGGTGGATCGCGGCAAGGCGGAGACGGAAATTGCCTTCCGGCCGGCGCGCGTGCTGATGCAGGATTTTACCGGCGTGCCGGCTGTTGTCGATCTCGCGGCCATGCGCGACGCCATGCGCGCGCTGGGTCATGATCCCCGCAAGATCAATCCGCTGGCGCCAGTCGATCTGGTCATCGATCATTCGGTCATGGTGGATTATTTTGCCACCGCGCAGGCGTTCAAGAAGAACGTGGCGCTGGAATACGATCGCAACGGCGAGCGCTATACGTTTCTGAAGTGGGGACAGGAGGCTTTCGACAATTTCCGCGTGGTGCCACCCGGCACCGGCATCTGCCACCAGGTCAATCTCGAATATCTGGCGCGGTCGGTGTGGACGAAGACCGAGACGGTGCGGGGCCGCGCCATCACCACCGCCTATCCCGACACGCTCGTCGGCACCGACAGTCACACCACCATGGTCAACGGTCTTGCCGTGCTGGGTTGGGGCGTGGGCGGCATCGAGGCTGAAGCCGCGATGCTGGGCCAGCCGATTTCCATGCTTATCCCGGAAGTGATCGGGGTGCGTCTCACCGGCAGATTGCCTGAAGGTACCACCGCCACCGATCTCGTGCTGACCGTCACGCAGATGTTGCGGAAAAAAGGCGTGGTCGGCAAATTCGTCGAATTCTATGGGCCGGGTCTTGGCCATCTCGCGGTGGAAGACCGCGCCACCATCGCCAACATGGCACCGGAATATGGCGCGACCTGCGGTTTCTTTCCGATTTCGGCCGAAACCATAGATTATCTGAACGGAACGGCGAGGCCCGCCGAACATGTGTCACTCGTCGAGAAATACGCCAAGTGCCAGGACATGTTCTGGACGCCCAAATCGCCGGAGCCCGATTTCAGCGACAAGCTCGAACTCGATCTGGCAACCATCGTGCCGTCGATGGCCGGCCCCAAACGGCCACAGGATCGCGTGGCACTCAAGGAGGCGACCGCCGATTTCGCCAAGGTGATGACGGATGAAATGAAAACGCCGCAGGAGGCGGCCCTGCGCTTTCCGGTCGCGAGCGCGAATTTCGACCTGGGCCATGGCGACGTGGTGATCGCCGCCATCACATCCTGCACCAACACCTCCAATCCGAGCGTGATGATGGCGGCGGGCCTGCTGGCGCGGAACGCCATCAAAAAAGGACTGACCACCAAGCCGTGGGTCAAAACATCGCTGGCGCCGGGCAGCCAGGTCGTCACCGAATATCTCACTGCATCGGGCCTGCAGAAGGATCTCGACAAGATCGGTTTCAATCTGGTGGGCTACGGCTGCACCACCTGCATCGGAAATTCCGGGCCGCTGCCCGACAACATTGCAAATGCCATCCGCACCCATGACCTGGTGGCCGCCGCCGTGCTTTCGGGCAACCGGAATTTTGAAGGCCGCGTCAATCCGGATGTTCGCGCCAATTATCTCGCTTCGCCGCCGCTGGTCGTGGCCTATGCGTTGGCGGGATCGCTCAAGGTCGATCTCCTGGCCGATCCGCTCGGTTTCGACAAAAAAGGCCAGCCTGTCTTTCTCGCGGACATCTGGCCGTCGTCGAAGGAGGTTGCCGATTTCGTGCGCAAGAACGTCACGCGCAAGGCGTTCGCGGCGAAATACAAGGATGTGTTCAAGGGCGACGAAGCCTGGCGGCGGATCAACATCACCAAGGGCCTGACCTACGCCTGGGATGCCAAGAGCACCTATGTGGCCAACCCGCCCTATTTCGAAGGCATGACGATGACGCCAGCGCCGGTATCCGATATCGCGGAGGCCCGGGTGCTTGGCCTGTTTCTCGATTCGATCACTACCGACCACATTTCGCCGGCAGGCGATATCAAGGCCACCTCGCCTGCGGGACAATACCTGTTGTCGCGCGGTGTCGAAAAACTCGACTTCAATTCCTACGGCGCAAGACGCGGCCATCACGAGGTGATGATGCGCGGCACATTCGCCAACATTCGTATCAAGAACCAGATGGTGCCGCGCGTCGAGGGCGGCGTTACGATCCACTATCCATCGGGCGAGCAGATGCCGATCTACGATGCCGCCATGCGCTATCAGGCCGAGGGCGTGCCGCTCGTCATCTTCGCGGGGCGCGAATATGGCACGGGGTCGTCGCGCGACTGGGCGGCCAAGGGCACGAAGCTCTTGGGGGTTCGCGCCGTGATCGCACAGAGCTTCGAGCGCATTCACCGGTCGAACCTCATCGGCATGGGGGTGGTGCCGCTGCAGTTCGCCGACGGCACCGGGTGGCAGAGCCTTGATCTGCGCGGGGACGAGACCATCACCATCAGCGGGCTGTCGAAGGGGCTGAAGCCGAAATCGATGTTGATCGTCGAGATCACGCGCGCCAATGGGACGCGCGCGGTGGCGCCGGTTCAGTGCCGGATCGATACGCTCGACGAGCTCGATTACTTCATCGCCGGCGGCATCATGCCGTTCGTCCTTCGCGGATTGGCCAGCGCTGCATAGTCAAGCGCGGCAAAATTCGTTACAGTTCGACAGGCGATGCAATCCAAGGAGGCCATCATGAACTATGTCGATGGATTTGTTGTTCCAGTGCCCACGAAAAAACTCGCCGATTATCGCCGCCTGGCGCGTAAACACGGAAAAATATGGATGAGTTACGGTGCGCTCGCATTTACCGAATGCGTCGCCGATGACGTCAAACCGGGCAAGGTCACGTCATTTCCGCAAAGCGTCAAGATGAAGCCCGGCGAGACCGTGGTTTTTTCCTGGATTGTTTACAAGTCGCGCCGTCACCGCGATCAGGTCAACGCCAAGGTGATGGCGGATCCCAGGATTGCGGGAATGGACATGAAATCCATGCCATTCGATGGCAAAAGGATGTTTTACGGCGGGTTCAAGGTCCTCGTCTCGAACTGACGGTTCACACGGAGGGGCACACGAACGTGATGCCGCCTCAAGCGGACGTGAGTGGTGCGGACCGGCAGGCCGGGTCATAGTGCCGTCATGGAACAGACATCTCACATCTCGCGGCGACATTTGCTGCAATCGGCAGCGGCCGTTGCACTAGGCGCTTTGAACCCCGCAATCGCGATGGCGCGGGGCGCCGGCAAGGTGGTCGTCGAGCTGTTCACCAGCCAGGGCTGTTCGTCCTGCCCGCCGGCCGACGCCTTGCTCCGTGAACTGAGCACCATGAAGGGTGTGCTCGCCCTGACCTACAATGTCGATTACTGGAACTATCTGGGTTGGCGAGATACACTTTCGCTGCCGGAGTTTTCCCAGCGCCAGTATGATTATGCCAAGTCGCGGGGCGACATGGATGTCTACACACCCCAGATCATCGTCCACGGCGGCAGCCACCTTGTGGGGAGCAAGCGTGCCGCGGTTCTTCAGGAAATTGAACAGGCGCTGGCGCGCACGGACAGTCCGGTCGCGCTATCGATGTCACCGCAAGGGTCGGATATCGTGGTGGAAATCGGTTCGGCGCCGCAACCGATCTCGGCAACCCTCTGGCTTATGCCGATCATTCCGTCGGTTTCCGTGCAAATCGACAAGGGTGAGAACAAGGGCCTCGAGATCGTTTATACCAACGTCGTGCGCAAGATCGTTCCCGCCGGCATGTGGCATGGCAGCGACCAGAAAATCTCGCTCCCCCGTGACGGCATCCTGGAGGCCGATTACAAGGCCTGCGTCGCGATTCTGCAGCAAGGTAAAACCGGTTCGGTGATCGGTTCCGCACACTGGGGCGCCATCGGCGCGTGAGCAGGAGTTCCGGCGAAGCACTTGGCTCCGCCGGAAGTCACCTCAGGGTTTAACCCAAGAATTTACCTTTCTTGATCCAGATGCGGGCCGTCTTGGCCGAGCAGGTCTCGTGATTCCCGCTGAGCTTGAGGGTGCCGCCGCTCTTGCAGTCGAGCGTGATGAAGTGGTTGGAGCGAAGCGAGACATGCTGGGACTTGCCGTGCTTCGGGGTAAACCAGAAGGCCTCGGCCGATTTGTCGGCGTTGACCACGGTCATGGCGTTGGCGGCTGGGACCGCGAGCGCAGCCACCACAACGGTGGCGAGTAACGTACGGATGATCATGGGGGACACTCCTTTACATGACCACGAACTTGCCGGCCTTGATGGCGATCTTCGCCACCGTGCCTGGCACGTCCTGCACCTTGCCATCGACATTGAGCTGGCAGCCCATCTTGCAGTCGATTTCGGACGTGGCGCTCGCCTTGAGGGCAAGGTTCATTTCCTTGCCGCCCGTGGGCGTGACCTTGATGGTGTAGGCGGTCTTGTCCTCGTTCGTGACGGTCAAGGCGTGGGCCGACGAGGCGAAGGTGGCGAGCGCAAGCAGGCTCGCCATGACAACGTGGGTTTTCATGGGATTTCTCCAGTTGGATGATGGTTTCAGTTGATGAGGGCAGGGGGCGGCGAACGGTGGAACGTGGGTCGTCCGATGCGTGGTTCACTGCCGCGTTTACCGCGGCTCAGGAGAAGGTTATGGGCGCCTCTCCTGTGGAGTCGCGTCAGCGTGTGCTGTGAGACTCCGACGGCTTCTGCTGCGTCGGAGGCTTGGGCTTCGGCTTGCTGGTGGTTTTTGGATCGTTGCTCATAGCTAGCATCCTTTCCATTTGAACCGGCATGACTTTCGCCGGCACACCAAACCTATTCCCTTTCGCGCCGCTCGCTAGTTAAGGCTCTGTAATCCTTGCATGCCAAATGCCGCAGAGCATTTTCATATTGCCGCCGCAATGGAGGAGCGTTGCGGAAACCTTGCCTTGGTTTCGCCGCGTTGTCCGGGTGCCGCGAAATTTCGCCGCAACGATCAGGCGGCTTTCTTCAGCAGACCGCGGTTGATCAGGCTTTCGGCGATCTGCACCGTGTTAAGGGCCGCGCCCTTGCGGAGATTATCCGATACCACCCAAAGATTGAGCGCATTGTCGCGGGTCTGGTCCTCGCGAATGCGCGACACGAACGTCGCATAGTCGCCGACGCATTCGACCGGCGTCATATAGCCTCCGTCTTCGCGCTTGTCGATCACCATCACGCCCGGCGCCTCGCGCAGGAT
>JANLYR010000491.1:0-2900 GCA_031365765.1 Hyphomicrobiales bacterium
CCGATCCCGATGCACCGAGCAGCGCGATCGTCTCCCCCTTGGTTACCGACAGGTCAATCCCGCGCAGGATATCGACGCGCGCGGTCTTTTCTCCGAGTGTCAGGGTGACATTGCGGGCATTCATCACAATATGGGGGGAAGACATTGAGGACTTTTCCGATGAAGCGTTTGATTGCATATGGGTGGGCACTGATGTTTCTCCAAGCGGTGGCGCTGATTTTTGCGCAACCGGCCTGGGCGAACGACAAGCTCGTCCTTGCATTCGGCGATAGCCTGACCGCCGGTTACGGACTGAAACCAAATGACAGCTTCCCCGCCCAATTGCAGGCAGCGCTCATCAAGGGTGGCATCCCGGCGCGCGTCCACAATGCCGGGGTGTCCGGCGATACGAGCGCGGCGGGCCGCGGACGGCTGGCCTTTGTGTTGGCCGGGTTAAAGGCAAAGCCCGATCTCGTCATCCTCGAACTCGGCGCGAATGATATGTTGCGCGGTTTGAAGCCAGATCAGACGCGCGCAAACCTTGATGCGATCCTGTTCGAACTCAGGAAACGGGGCATTCCGGTGATCGTCGCGGGAATGCGCGCCTCACCCAATTTGGGGAAAACCTATCAGGCCCAATTCGATCCGATCTTTGTGAGCCTGGCGAAGAAACATGGCGCGCGGCTCTACCCCTTCTTCATGAACGGCGTCACCCCCAACCGCACCTTGCTGATCGCCGATCAGATGCATCCCAATCCCAAGGGGGTCGCGATTATTGTCCGGGGGATATATCCGATCGTCGTGGCGGCGCTCCGTTAAGAGACCTTCAAATCCTGAGGCGCATTGCCCTTTTTGCTCGATCCAGCCGAGCGGATTGCGCCGCCAAGCAATGCAAACCCAAGGCCGAACTGCACCCAGGTGCCGGGTTCGGGAAGGGCAGACGGGTTGGAACCCCCATCCGGAGTAGGTAGAATTGTCGTGCCGCCGCTGCTGCCACCGCCGCCACCGCCACCGCCACTGCTACCGCCGCTGCTACCGCCACCACCGCCGCCGCCGGATGTGAAGAAGGACTGTGCGATCCTCGAAGTCGGCAAGGATTGATCGAATGGCGCTCCGGTCAATGTCGGTAGCGCAAACGTCAACGCTTCGCCGCCCTGCGTGAGGATCGGCGCCGCGGATGGACAGGGTGTCGCGGCCATTGCCGTCTGCTCCGGGATATTGGCGGCCGGGATCGCCCGTGGCGCGATGCGGCGCGCAGGCACGTGGCGCGGCGCCGTCATCCTGTGAACCGCACTCCGCACGAGCGGAACCTGCGTGACCACCACTGCGGCACCAACCGGACAAACACACAATGCTGCAATCTTGGCAGCATTCGAAGCTGCGAAACTCCCTAACATACGCGTACTCCCTTAATACTGACTATGTCACGACCTACCCTAAATCGCGACAAATACGCACTTTTTTCGTGCTTAACGCCAGATGTCCCTAATGAATCGAGTTAACGGCGTTTGCAATCCCCCTTGGCAGTTCTGGTTGAACAGGCTGTGAACTGCGTCACACCAGCCTAGATTTTGTAAACGACCGAAACTCTTTGTTTTGAAAGCAAGTGGCGGGACGCGCCGAAGTGCTCTGGTGTCTATTCGCTCTGGACTTGCAGACTGGAGACCAAGATGACCTACCGAATCAAAGGACTGGAGCGCGACGATTTCGCAATATTGTTCGGGCTTGATGATGCAGCGTTGGCCGCTCACGGCGCCATCCGCGTGACGGCCAACGCCGACAAGGGCTTTCCCTGCCGGATCAGCCTTGAAGATGCCAGGGCGGGCGAAACGCTTATCCTTGTCAATCATACCAGCCATGACGTGGCGACGCCCTATCGCTCCGCATACGCCATCTATGTCCGCGAGAATGCGGGTGAGGCTGCCCGATTCGACGATGTGACGCCACCCGTATTCGAAGGCCGCCCATTGGGGCTGCGCGCGTTTGACGATGATGGAATGTTGCGCAATGCCGCGCTCGCCCTTCCCGGTGAGGCCGACGCCCGGATTCGCGATCTTTTCGCCGACGATGCAATCGCCTATATTCACGCCCATAACGCCGCACATGGCTGTTTCGCAGCGCGGGTAGAGCGAGCATGATCATGGTTGACCCCGATTTCGCCTTCGCCGCGTTCGACCGGCGTGACCGTACCCTTGACGGCCAGTTTGTCGGTGCCGTGAAAACCACCCGCATCTATTGCAAGCCAAGTTGCCCGGCGCGGCGGCCATTGCGCGAGAACGTCGAATTCTTCGACACTGCCGCCGAAGCACAGGCGGCAGGATACCGCTCCTGTCTGCGCTGCAAGCCCGATGAAGTCGGGCGCGACCGGGAGGCTGTGGCCAAGGCATTGAAGCTGATTGAGGTGGCCGAGGAAGCTCCTTCGCTGGAGGAACTCGCAAGCGCGGTCGGATATGCCCCGCATCACTTCCACCGGCTGTTCAAACGCGACACCGGCGTCACTCCGGCCGCCTATGCGCGCGGCCTGCGCGCCAACCGGGCGGAAAAGGCGCTGAACGGCAAGGGCAGTATCACCGACGCCATTTACGAGGCTGGCTATTCCGGGCCCAGCCGCTTTTATGCAGAGACCAAACGCCGCCTCGGCATGACGCCGAGCGCATGGAAAAATGGCGGCGCAGGCGTTACGATCCGCTGGGCAGTCGCCGAAACCTCGCTCGGCCCGATGCTGATCGCGGCGACAGACAAGGGCATATGCTGCCTGTCCTTCAATGAGGGCGAAACCGATGTCCGCCGCCGCTTTCCCAAGGCGGAGATCGCGCAGGGCGGCGCGGCTCTTGGCAGACTGGTGAAGGGTGCAGTGGCGGCGGTTGAACGTCCCCGCGCCATGCCGGACCTGCCGCTCGATATTGCCGGCACAGCGTTTC
>JANLYR010000228.1:0-3592 GCA_031365765.1 Hyphomicrobiales bacterium
GCAGTCCAGCACCGTCACCGTAATCCTGTCACCGCAATCCCATGATTTTATAATCTAACTCCAAATGAATGACCCGGGATTTCGCAAGTTTAAGACATTTCGCGGCTCCATTTCAGCCGAGGGAAACTCATACGCATTTGACTTCCGTGTTAGCATTGAATCCACAGGTGAGATCGAATTTGATCTAGGCACGATTCCGCTTTCCAATGAAACAGTCTTCATTAAATCACTGTTTTTGAACGTAGCGTTAAACGTACCCGACTCCGCCTCTCAGGCGTCGCCAATGATGGAACCGAGTTTGAAACGGACAGGCTTTACTTGAAAAGCCTTGGCACCCCGTTTACCGCTGACGCAGGTGTCTCGCTCAAGCCATTTGCCCGTTGCTCTTCAGGCAAATTTAGACAGATCCGTGAGTCGTTTACCGAGGCACCGGTGCTACGCACTTGGATAAAGGGATTTCAGAATTTCGATAAGCTTCGCGCTGAAACCCCACGAGAGTTCATCGCTATGACTGGCCTACACAAAATTGACGAGCTAAACGATCTCAGCGGCTGGATCGCACTACAGGCGAAGAAGGCGCCTGCCGATGCCGTCGAGTGGCGCGCACGCGGTGACAAACTTTTGGACCATGTGCTTCGGATCATGTCGTTCGCTTCGTCTTCACTTCTCCGCGCGCCGGTTCAGCAGTTCTATTTCGGTAATGTGGTTGAGACTACAGTACGGTCGCAATCAAAGCAAACCGCGAGCTCCCTGCGCGTATTTCCACATGCTAATCAGCAAGGCATCTTCGAGTCGGCATTTACTTCTTTCTTTTCGCCTCCAATTGCGGTCGAGAAGCTGTTCTTCGCAATAGAGTGGTTTGCGATGGATTCGAGCTACAACGAAGTCCGTCTTGTCAATGCGATGACGGCCTTGGAAAATCTCCTAGACTCAAACCTCCTTGATGCTGACGCATTCATTGAACCGAAGAACGATTTCAAGAAAACTCGTAAGGTTTTGCGACGTGTCATTAGCCAATGTCTTACCAAATGGAATTCGGGCAGTACGAAGGAGATCAACGACTTGAAGGAGCAGTTAAACGAGAAGCTCGGCGACCTTAACCGCCGGTCTTTGCACAGAAAACTGGATATCCTTGTTGAGCGTTGGAAAGTGCCGCTTAAAGGCATCAGTAGCCCGAGCATAGAAGCTGCGAAAAAGGCCCGTGACCGAGTGGTTCACCGGGGCGCGTATTAAGGAGACGCCAAAAGCGACGATGTGGCTTTGTGGACACACGTTACCATCATACGAGAAATCTTCGTGCGGATTGTGCTTACAGCTATTGGTTACAATGGCAGCTACATCTCTCATGTTGGAGGTTATCATGAAGCAAAGTTTCCCCCACCAAAATCCTAGTAAATCCTGAATTGAAATACTATTGCGTTCCTTTACGCCGCCCGTGGCTTGATCGCCTCAAGCCTCCTGCCCAGCGCCCGCTTCTGCGCCCGCAAATCGCAGTCCATCTGCAATCGCAGGAAAAACCCCTCGCTCATTCGGAAATAGCGTGCCAGGCGCAAGTCGGTGTCGGCGGTGACGGCGCGTTTGCCGAGTACAATTTCATTGATCCGGCGCGGCGGCACGCCAATTGCGCGCGCCAGGGCGTTCTGTGACATTTCCAGCGGCTTGAGAAACTCTTCGAGCAGGATTTCGCCAACCGTGGGGATTGGCAAAAGGTCGGACTGCTTAGTGATAGTCGGTAATTTCAACGTCTTCCGCATGTTCATTCACCCATCGAAAACAGATACGCCATTGGTTGTTGATCCGGACGGACCATTGACCCTTTCGCTTGCCCTTCAGGGCTTCCAGCCGGTTCCCAGGCGGCTCCTGCAAATCGTCGACGATTTCGGCGGCTTCGATCATCTGAAGTTTCCGCAGGGCGGCGCGCTGCACGTCCTGCGGCAGCCGTTTCGACCGGATGCCCTGCCAGACCAGTTCGGTTTCACGGTCGGCGAAACTTCGGATCATACCCGCTTATAACGCATTGCGTCATATAACGCAATACGTTATAGACAGGGATACAAACATGCGCGCCACTTTTCGCCTGTCGCATCGGCATGTTATTACTCCGCTTCGCTACTTCGCCTCGTCCCGGAACCATCGCCTTCAAATGCCCTCCAAACCCCGCTCCCTCACCCTCACCCCCGCCCATGTCGCCCGCGTCCACCGCGACGTGCCCGATGGCGGCCTGCCGCCCCATATCCAGCCGCAGACCGATGCCGATTATGCGGAATGGGTGGGCCGGATGATCGCCAGCCACCCGGCCCCCGGTCAGCCCACCCGCCTCTTCGCCTATGGCTCGCTGATCTGGAAGCCGGAGATCGAGCATGTGGGCGAACAGCAGGGCGTGGCGCGCGGCTGGCACCGGGCCTTCTGTTTTCGCATCACCCGCTTCCGCGGCACGCCCGAGGCGCCGGGCCTGATGATGGCGCTCGACCGCGGCGGCCAATGCCGTGGCGTGCTTTACGATCTCCCCGGCGGCGATCTCGCAGCCCGCCTCCACCGCCTGTTCCGCCGCGAATTCACCTACAAGCCCATCAACAGCATGCCGCGCTGGATCACCGTGGAAACCGCCGAGGGCCCGGTTCCGGCCTTGACCTTCGTCATCAACCGGGCCTCGCCGCTTTACGCCGGCCGCCTGCCCCTCGAGGAGGTCGCCGATGTTCTGGCCAGGTCCTGCGGCCATTGGGGAACGGGTGCGGAATATCTCCTCAATACCGTGACCCATCTCGAGGCGAAGGGCATCCACGATGCCAACCTGTGGCAGTTGCAACGCCTCGTGGCGGAACGGATCGCGCAGCTTCCGGATTGATAAGTTTCACGCTCGACCGGAACCATTCCCTCCCTTGGAGCGTCTCCCACAAGGCGACGGCTGGAAACCGGCGTTGGTTTCGCCACGCCGGAAATAAAGGAGTTTGACATGTCCCATCATTCATTCAAGACCATGACAATTGCATTGATCTCGGCTGCGTCCCTGGCGGTGGCGACGGTTCCCGTCTCCGCTCATAGCGCCGCCTATTGCCGCGAGCATGTGCGGGCGACTTCGGGTGGCGGATTTGATCCGGTCTGGATCCTGCCGCTTGCGGCGGTTGGCGCAGGTGCCGGCGCCCTGGTCGGCGCGGCGGTGGCCGGCGTATCGGTGGTGACCGGCGCCGCGGTTGGCGCCGGTGCCGGTGCCGGAACGGGCGTACTCAAGGGTGCCACCCATGACCGGGATTATGCCGAAGCCTATGAGGAGTGCCGCGCCGGCTAACAGTCCTTCTCCCGGCAGAGCCTGGCGGCTCCGCCGGGGGAGCGTTGGCTGCCCACCCTCTATTGCCGGCCTTCTGGTTGCCCGCCGGGCCGCTTGATCGCTTATCTCTAAATTCCG
The DNA here is from genome assembly GCA_031365765.1 of Hyphomicrobiales bacterium. Lineage (GTDB taxonomy): Bacteria > Pseudomonadota > Alphaproteobacteria > Rhizobiales > Aestuariivirgaceae > Aestuariivirga. The sequence goes on from JANLYR010000228.1 coordinate 3,404, forward strand.
CAGGAACCGGCGGCGTGTTCTCCGCATTTCCGTCGCAGTTCAACCATGAGGGAGAACCCCCATGCCACGTGGCGATAAATCGGCTTATACCGGCAAGCAGAAGCGCAAGGCCAAACACATCGAGGAAGGCTATAAGGAGAAGGGTGTCAGCGAAGACACGGCCGAGGCGCGCGCCTGGGCCACCGTCAA
>JANLYR010000238.1:0-11735 GCA_031365765.1 Hyphomicrobiales bacterium
GTGTAGGGCTTCACATTGGCCAGTGCGGAGCGGCGCTCAAGCATTGAGGCGGGTTCCTTGCCTGTCTATGAAATGCGGCGAGACGATGCGGGCGCGGGCCTGTTCGTTCTTCAACGGATAGGCGCAGACGATTTCCTCCCCTTCGTGTTTCAGCCCGCCCTGGTAGAGGCCGAGTGCGATGGACTTCTGGAGTTCCGTCGACCAGGTTACCGAGGTGATGTAGCCACGGCCATGGCCCTTGATCGCATCGGCGGATGAAAACAGAATGGCGCCGCCGCGCAGTTTCTTTTCCGGCTCCAGCAGCTCGATGCCTATCAGGCTCCAGCGATCCGGGTCCTGCAGATTTTCGCGGAAGCGCAGTTCCTTGCCGACATAGGCCTTGTCCTTCCCGGCCATGCGGCCCAGGCCCAGATCGTCCAGCGTGTTGCGGTGATCGAGTTCGAGGCCCGCGACATGACCTTTCTCGATGCGAAGGCTGGCCAGGGCTTCGAGGCCGTATGGCTTGATGCCAAGCCGAGCAGCGGCTTTGAGAATGTGCTCCCACAGCGCAATCGCATAATCCGCAGGCAGATGAATTTCATAAGCCAGCTCGCCGGAGAAAGAGAGACGCAACAGCCGCACCGGCACGCCGTCGTGGATGATTTCGAGACAGCCCATATAGGGCAGATTTTCGTTGGACACATCGGCCAGCGGAAATGCCAATTGCAATGCATCCCGCGATTTCGGTCCCGACAGCGCCATTCCCGCCCATTCATCGGTGAGCGAACAGACGGCGACGTCGAGGTCCGTCCAGTGCAACTGCAGGAGATATTCAAGCCACGACATGACTTCGCCGGCCTGGGCGGTGGTCGTCGTCAGGTAGAAATGGGTGTCCGAAAGCCGCGTGGTGGTGCCGTCGTCCAGCACCACGCCGTCGTCGTTGAGCATGACGCCGTAGCGGGCGCGGCCCACGGGAAGCTTGGCGAAGCCGTTTACATAGACGCGGTTGAGAAACTCGGCGGCGTCCTTGCCCTGGACGTCGATCTTGCCAAGCGTCGAGACATCGGCGAGGCCGACGCCTTTCCGCACCAGTTCCATTTCGCGGACATAGGCTGTCTCGGGCGAAGGGCCTGCCCAATCGTAATACCAGGCGCGGAGCCAGGGACCCGCTTCGATGAACGTCGCGCCGTTGGCCTTGTGCCAGTCATGCAGCGGCGACAGGCGCGTGGGACGGAAGTGATGGCCGATGGAACGGCCGGCAAGCGCTCCCATGGTGATGCCGGTATAGGGCGGGCGGAATGTCGTGGTGCCGGCTTCGGTCAGCGGCACGTCGCGCAGGCCCGCCATGATCGCGAGCGCGTTGATGTTGGAGGTCTTGCCCTGGTCGGTGCCCATGCCGAGCGTGGTATAGCGCTTGAGATGCTCGACCGAGCGGTAGCCCTCCTCATGCGCCACGCGGATATCTTCGGCGGTCACGTCGTTCTGGAAATCGACGAAGGCCTTGCCCCTTGATTGACCCGACGGAGTCCAGACGGGGAGGATGGAATAGGATTCATCCGCCCCCATCTCGGGCGCCTTGCCGGATTTTGCGGCAAAACCAGCGGCCTCGGCGGCACGCATGCCCGCCGCCGCACCTTCGGCGATGGACGCGGCCAGACCGAATGTGCCCATCATGGCACCCGCGCCGAAGTGTCCGGGCGCAAATCCGCCGGGTACGAAGGCGGCGATCCCCTCGTCATATCTGGGCTTGATGCCGCCATGCGAGCTCAGATGAACGGTGGGCGACCAGCCGCCCGACATCGCCAGCACGTCGCAGTCGAGGGTCGCCGCATGAGCGCCCGACAGACGCACGCGCGAGACGGCCCTGCCCCCTTCGACATCGGCGATGCCCGATGCCGGGAAAATGACGATGCCGGCACTCGCGGCCCGAGACAGGACATGGGGCTCGATTTCCTTTCGATGATCGGCGACCGCCACGGCGATCCCCGCCGCCGCGAGATCGAAGGCGGTGCGATAGGCGGTGGTGTTGTTGGTGACGATGACGGCGCGGGACTGGGGGGCGACCGCGAAGCGATCGAGATAGATACGGACCGCCGAGGCCAGCATGACGCCCGGCCGGTCGTTGTTGGGGAACACCAGCGGACGTTCGAGGGCACCTGTCGCCATGACGATGGATTTGAAGCGGAGGCAGGTGACGATCTGCCGTGGCTCGCCCTGGTTGGCGTCGGGGTGCAAATGATCGCGCCGTTCCACCAACACGGCCAGGTTGCCGTCATACAGGCCCTGAACGGTGGTCCGTGCGCGGAGGATTTCAGAGGGCAGCGATTCCCATTCCGCAACGAACGAGTCCTGCTCGGCCAGGACGATGCGGGCGGCGCTCCGACTCGCGGCATTTGCCGCCGCCCGGCCCGCAGGACCCGCGCCCACCACCAGCACATCGCAGAATTCGTGGCGCGTTTCATAGCGGTCCGGGTCTTTGTCATATGTACCAGCGCCGAGACCCGCGGCCCTGCGGATGAAGGGTTCGTAGAACATCCACGCTCGCTTCGTGGGGCCCATGAATGTCTTGTAGTAGAATCCGGACTGCAGCAGCGGAGCGGCGAGGGAATTCAGCGCCATCAGGTCGAATTGCGGCGAGGGCCAGGCATTCTGGCTCCGCGCCACCAAGCCTTCTGTCAGTTCGGTCATGGTGGCGGGTGTATTCGGTTCGGAGCCGACCGTGAACAGCCCGTTCGGTTCCTCCACACCGGCGGACACAATGCCGCGCGGCCGGTGATATTTGAAGCTGCGGCCGATCAGCACCTGGTCGTTGGCGAGAAGGGCGGAGGCCAGCGTGTCGCCCAAGAAACCGGTGAGCGGCCTGCCGTCGAAGGTGAAGCCGACAGGCGATGCGCGGTCGATCAAGCCACCGGAGGGAAGTCGGTGGAAACTCACGACTCCACCTCCCCGATCTCATTCGTCGCGGTGTTGCGGTTCAGTTTGAACCATTGGCGGCAGCCCAGCACGTGTTGCCAGTATTCCGTGTGCGGACCTTTCGGGTTGTCGAAGAGGAAGTAATAGTCGTGCCATGCCTTGAGATCGCCGGTGCCGTGTTGGGGACGGTGCTTCGTGGCGTCGCCGCCGTAGCGGAATTCGCTGACGTCGCGGAGGCCGCAATGGGGGCACGGCACTCTCACTGCTTGTAGGTCCAGTTGCCGATGCCGTAGTCGTCGAGCTCGCGGCCTTTCTCGAAGCGGTCGAGGGAATAGCAGCGGTTCAGTTCATGCTCCTCGTCATTGGCCATGGTGTGGGCGAAAGTGAAGCCGCTTGCAGGCGTCGCCTTGAAGCCCTGATAGCACCAGCCGCCGTTGAAATAGAGATTGCGCACGTTGGTCCTGCCGATGAACGGGCTGCCGTCGGGCGTCATGTCCATGATGCCGCCCCAGTGGCGGAGCAACCTCAGCTTCGACATGAAGGGGAGCAGCGACACAGCGCATTCAGCGACGCCCTGCACCTTGGGAAATTGGCCGCGCTGGGTATAGGTGTTGAAGCCGTCGATATGGCCGCCGAACACCATGCCACCCTTGTCGGACTGCGACAGATAGAACAGTTCGGCGCCCCAGGACACAACATGATGCACCATGGGCTTGACCGGCTCGGTGACGAAAGCCTGCAGGATGTGGCTTTCGATCGGCAGGCGCAGTCCCGCCATTCGCGCCACATGCGACGAGTGACCGGCGACCGCGATGCCGATCCGGCCGGCATTGATGCGGCCGCGCGAGGTCTCGACGCCCACCGCCTTCCCCTCCTCGATGACGAAGCCCGTCACCTCGCAGTTCTCGATGATGTCGACGCCGCGCATGTCGGCGGCCCGCGCATAGCCCCAGGCGACGGCGTCATGGCGGACCGTGCCGGCGCGGGGTTGCAGGATGCCGCCCCAGATGGGAAAGCGCGCCTCTTTCGAATAATCGAGATAGGGTAGGAGCTTCATCACCTCACCCCGGTCGAGGAGTTCGGCGTCGATGCCGTTGAGCCGCATGATGTTGCCGCGCCGGGCGAAGGTATCGAGCTGCACCGGACTCACGGCGAGCACGATCTGGCCGCGCTGCGACACCATGCAGTTGAAGTTAAGGTCGTGCGACAGGCCCTCCCACAGTTTCAGCGAATGCTCGAAGAACTGGGTATTGCCGTCGATCACGTAGTTGGAACGGATGAGCGTGGTGTTGCGCCCGACATTTCCCGAGCCGATGTAAGAGCGCTCCAGCACCGCGATATTGGTGATGCCGTGGTTCTTGGCGAGGTAATAGGCGGTGGCGAGACCATGGCCGCCGCCGCCGATCACCACGGCGTCATAAGACGGCTTGGGATCGGGCGAGCGCCAGGCCCGGGGCCATGGCAGATCCGGGCGCAGCGCATGCCGGGCCAGTGCGAAGGCCGAATAGCGCTGCTGGTTCATCGGCGGCGTTCCGCCCATTCCGTCAGGAAAAAAGCGGCAATGGTCAAAGCGGTGAAGCCGCCCGCCAAAGGGATCACCGTGCCGTTGTAGAGCTGTCCAATCCAGGTGCCCGCCACCAGTGCGACAAGTGTGGACAGTGAGCCCGAGATCGCGGCCGCCATGCCGGCGATGCGGCCCATCGGTTCCATTGCGATGGCGTTGTAGTTGCCGAACAGCATGCCGCAGCAGAAGAAGTTGAGGAACAGATAGAGACCGAGCATCCACAGCGGCGGGTGCCCCGCCATGATGAGCGAGAAAACGAGGAATACCACCGACAAGCCGATCGAACCACGCAGCGCCCATTGCGACAGCTTGCGCATGCCGAAGCGCATCACCAGCCGGCCGTTGACGATCATGGCGATGGCGATTGCCACCGCGAAGAGGCCAAACCACACGGAGAAGAGTTTTCCCTGGCCGTATTGCTCCTGGAAGATCTGCTGCGAAGTGCCGAGATAGCAGATGAAAGCGCCGAAGATGCAGCCCACAGCCAAGGTATAGGCCATGGCAACGGGATGGGTGAGGAAGGTTCGGGCCGCACTGCCGATGGCGGAAATTGACAGCGCCGAGCGGCGCTCCTTGGGGAGCGTTTCGCGCTGCCGGTAGGCGATCCACAGGGTCGCTACCAAAGCCATGAGGAGCAGCCCCACGAAGATCATGCGCCAGTGGGCGACCAGCAGGATGCCCTGGCCGATCGAGGGGGCGAGGATCGGTACCAGCATGAAAACCGACATGACAAACGACATGATCCGCGCCATGGCGGGGCCGGAACTGCCGTCCCGCACCATGGCGAGCGACACCACGCGGGGGCCGGCCGCGCCGAAGCCCTGGAGAGCGCGGCCCGCCAGCATCATGGGGAAACTGACGGCGAAGATGCAGAGCAACGAGCCCAGAGCAAAAAGCAGGAGGCCGGCGAAGATCGCGGGCTTGCGGCCGGTGGTGTCGGAGGCCGGCCCGAAGATCAGTGTGCCCAGCGTGAGGCCAGCAAAGAACATGCTCAGGATGAGCTGCCGGTCGTTGGCGTGGTAGGCGCCGAGGTCCGTGGCGATGAGGCCAAGGGCGGGCAGCATCGAATCGATCGACATCGCCACAAGTGCCGTGAGCAAGGCGACAAGGACGATGAATTCCGCCGAGACCGGCGGCGAGGGGCGTTCGTTCAGGGTTTCCATGTCTGCTAGGATAGAAGGCATGAAGATCGATTCCAACCGCCAATCCGTCAACCTCGACCCGCGCGATCCGCAGTTCTACCAGAACCCCTATCCGTTTTATGACGCGATCCGCGAGAGCGTTCCGGTGTTCAAATGGGAGCAATACGGCAACTGGTGTTTCGCCGCCCACGAGGATGTGAGCGCATTGCTGCGCGACCGCCGCTTCGGCCGCCAGATCCTGCATGTCATGTCGCGCGAGGAATTGGGATGGCCCGACATTCCGTCTGGACTGAAACCGTTTTACGCGTTCGAGCAACACTCGCTGCTGGAACTCGAACCGCCGGTGCATACGCGTTTGCGGGGGCTGGTAAACCGCTCGTTCGTGGCTCGCACCGTGGAGCGGATGAGGCCAAAAATCACGAGTCTTTGCAATGACTTGATCGACGGTCTTGAGAAAAAGAATCATGCCGATCTACTTGACGCATACGCAACTCCCATTCCCGTCATGGTGATCTGCGATCTGCTTGGCGTTCCGGCCGAATTGGGTGGGCAACTGCTTTCGTGGTCGCACGATATGGTGGCGATGTATCAGGCCCGGCGCGATGCCGCGATCGAACTGGCGGCGGTGCAAGCAACCGCCTCGTTCAGCGACTTCATGCGCGGTTACATTCGCGACCGGCGCGGTGATTTGCGCGACGATCTGCTCTCAGACCTCATCCGCGCCGAACAGCAGGGGCAGAAACTTTCCGAGGACGAACTCGTCACCACCGCCATTCTGCTGCTCAACGCGGGCCATGAGGCGAGCGTCCATGCGATCGGCAACGGGGTGAAGGCTTTGCTGGAAAGGGAGATCACGCTTAATATAGGCGCTGCCCATATCGAGGAAGTTCTGCGCTATGACGCGCCCCTTCACCTGTTCACCCGCTACGCGCTTGAGGATATCGAATATGGCGGCATCCGGCTGCGCAAGGGCGAGGAAGTGGGGCTGATGCTGGGAGCGGCCAACCGCGATCCGGCACGCTTTCCGCATCCTCACCGCTTCGACCCCGCCCGCGACCCCAACCCGCATGTGAGCTTCGGCGCGGGCATTCATTTCTGTGTGGGCGCACCCCTGGCGCGGCTGGAAATGGAAATCGCCATTCCGCTGCTCTTCAAGCGCCTGCCCCGGCTGGCGCTGGCGGAACCTCCACGCTACCGCGACAGCTATCATTTCCACGGGCTGGAGGCGCTCAGAGTGACGTTCTGACCTCTCGCCCACCCGGCCGCCTTCGGTGTCCACCCTCCCCGGCGCTGTCGCGCCAGGCGGGAGAAGGGGCGTCGTTTCCAGTCCTTTGGCTGACGCTTACCCCGTATTTTTCCCTGGCCGGTGAGAGTATGCCAAGGCACCCGTGAAACTTTCTCAACAGGCGGCCCAAATGACCGATCTCCAGCCCGCACCATCCACCCGCCGCGCCCGGGGTGGGGCCGATGCCCGCCGGGCGGCGCGGACTTCCACGACCGTCCATCAGGCAGGATACATCCGCCGCAAGACCAAGCTTTATGAACCGTTCAGCGACGACCAGCTCGAACTCATCGAACACAATGCCGATCTGGTGCTGCAGGAGATCGGGGTGGATTTCCGCGACGACCCCGAGGCGCTGGGCATGTGGAAAGATGCCGGCGCCGATGTCAGGGGCGACAGGGTTCGATTCCCCAAGGGGCTGGTACGCTCGCTCCTCCGGACGGCGCCCCGCGAATTCACCCAGTTCGCCCGCAACCCTGCCAACCATGTGACGGTGGGCGGCAGCAACACGGTGTTCGCGCCCGTCTATGGCCCGCCCTTCATCCGCAATCTCGACGAGGGCCGGCGTTATGCCACGATCGAGGATTTTCGCAATTTCGTGAAGTTGGCGTTCATGTCGCCGTCGCTGCACCATTCGGGCGGCACGGTGTGCGAGCCGGTCGATATCCCGGTGTCGAAGCGCCATCTCGACATGGTCTACAGTCACATAAAATTCAGCGACAAGCCGTTCATGGGATCGGTGACAGCGCCCGAGCGCGCGGTCGATTCCGTCAACATGGCGAAACTCGTCTTCGGCGGCGACTTCGTCGACGACAACTGTGTGCTGATCAATCTCATCAACGCCAATTCGCCGCTGGTTTTCGATGGAACCATGGTGGGGGCGCTCAAGGTTTATGCGCGCGCCAACCAGGCCACGGTGGTTTCGCCTTTCATCCTGTCGGGTGCGATGTCGGCGGTGACCGTGGTCGGCACGCTCACGCAGATTCTGGCCGAAGCCTCCGTCGGCATGGCTTTCGCTCAACTGTGCCGTCCGGGGGCGCCGGTGGTGTTCGGCACTTTCGCGTCCTCGATTTCGATGCAGTCGGGAGCGCCCACCTTCGGCACGCCGGAGCCCGCGCATGTGCTGTTCGGCGCGGCGCAACTGGCCAGGCGGATCGGCGTGCCATTCCGCTCGGGCGGCTCATTGTGCGGATCGAAAGTGCCCGATGCCCAGGCGGCGCATGAAAGCGCCAACACGCTGTGGCCGACGCTTCTGGGCGGGGTCAATTTCTGTCTGCATGCGGCGGGCTGGCTCGAGGGGGGCCTGGCGTCGGGCTACGAGAAATTCATTATCGACGCCGACCAGCTCTCCATGTTCCAGCGTTTCGCCGAGGGGGTCGATTTCTCCGAGAACGGCCAGGCGCTCGATGCTATGCGCGAAGTGGGGCCGGGCTCGCATTTCCTCGGCTGCAGCCATACCCAGGCCAATTTTGAAAATGCCTTCTGGCGATCGCAGATTACCGACAACAATTCCTACGAACAGTGGCGCGACGACGGGGAGAAGGACGCCGCCGTGCGCGCCAATGCGCAATGGAAAAAAATGCTGCGCGAATACGAAGCGCCGGCGCTTGACCCCGGGATCGACGAGTCGCTCCAAGCCTACATGGCAAAGCGCAAGGAGACATTACCCGACAACGTCAGCTAGACGTGCCGCTGCGGAGATCGTCCCAGGTGTAATATCCGATGCCGCCGATCACCAGGGCCGTTCCCAACGCGTCGGCCAAAGTGAATTTTTCGCCCAGCACCACGATCGCCAGATAGATCGTCGCCAGCGGGGAGACGGTCGAAATCATCGCCGTCACCTGCGGGCCGACCCGGGCCAGGCCGGCATTCACCAGAAAGGACGGCACCACCGTTGCGATCACGCCCGTCGCCGCCGCCAGCACGATAAAATGGTGCGAGGCGGTGAAGGCAAATCCGCCGCTGGCAATCACATAATGCGAAAGGCCCGAGAAGGAGGCCCCCGTCATCGACAATGTGGTGAACAGCACGCTCCCCATCGCGGCGATAAGCTTCTTGGCGAAAAGCTGGTAGAAGGCAAAGCAGATCGCGGAAATGGTGACCAGCCCGGTACCGATCGCCACGGCGCTGCCGCCCACTGTCACGCCGCTGCCGAAGACCACGGCCAGACCGGCAAAGGTGACACCGGCGGCGGCAATGCCCGTCCTGCTCAGGCGCGCGCCGAAGAACATGGTGCCCAGCACCATCACATAGACCGGATAAATGAACAGCACGAGCCGTTCGAGCTGGGCGCTGATATAGAGCAGCCCGGCAAAGTCGAAATACATCGCAAGGTAATAACCGAGCAGGCCACTGAGCAGGGCCCCGCTCCAGTCGCGGAGCGGCGGCAGCGCTTTTCCCTGGCGGTGTCTCGCACCCAGCGACAACAGGCCGACCGCCACGAAGACCGGAAGCGAGAATGCCATGCGCAGCGCCACGAGCTGCACCGCGTCGGGCATTTCCGCATAGGCGAGCTTGGCGAAGATCGCTTTGGACGAAAACAGCACCGCGCCCGCCAATACCAGCGCGTAGCCGACTATCTGTCCCTGGCGATCCATGATTTCGTTTACGGTGTCCGGGCCTTCAAGTCCGCAACGCGTTGTGCAAGGCTGTCATGCGATTTAAAAACGGATGGAACGCATGCCCGCCCTGCCCCTGATCTTTCGTTCCGCCACCGAGCTTGGCCGCTTGTTGCGGGCCAAGAAAATCTCGCCGCGCGAACTGCTTGATCTGTGTCTCGACCAGTATGCGCGGCACAACGACACGCTCAACGCCGTCGTGGTCACCGATCTCGACCGGGCCCGCAAGGCCGCCGCCGCATCGGGACGAAGACTGAAACGCGGCAAGCCGCTCGGACCGTTCGACGGCGTGCCGATGACGGCAAAAGAATCCTTCGACTGGAGCGGGACGCCGTCGACATGGGGCGTGCCGGCCTTGCGTGACAATATCGCCAAGACGGACGCGGTGGCGATCACCAGGCTCACCGCCGCCGGTGCGGTGATGTATGGCAAGACCAATGTGCCGCTAATGTTGGCCGATTGGCAGAGCTTCAACGCGATTTACGGGACGACCAACAATCCGTGGGACGTGACCCGGGCACCCGGGGGCTCGTCGGGCGGCTCGGCGGTGGCGCTGGCCAGCGGCATGAGTGCACTCGAAATCGGCTCCGACATCGGGGCGTCCATCCGCAACCCGGCGCATTATTGCGGCGTCTATGGCCACAAGCCGACTTATGGCGTCGTGTCCAATCGCGGGCAGGCGCTGCCGGATATCGTGCATCCCTCCGACATATCCGTGGCGGGACCGTTGGCGCGCTCGGCACGGGACCTGGCATTGATGATGAAGATACTGGTTGGCAGCGACGGGATCGCCGCGCGGGGCATGAGGGTGACGCTTCCCTTGGCCAGGCAGACGCGGTTCAAGGATTTTCGCGTCGCGGTGATGCTGAGCGATCCCGTCAGCGAAGTCGATCAGCCAGTGCAGGACCTGATTGGCAAGCTGGCGCAGTTTCTCAAGCGGCGGGTTAAAACGCTGTCGATGGACGCGCGGCCGCAGTTTTCCACCAGCGAGGCGATGCGTGTTTATATCGCACTGCTGCGCTCGGCCACCAGCCGCCGTCAGTCGGAAACGGAGTTCGCCGCCAACCTGGCTTTGACGCAAGGCTTCGCGCCGGACGACGACAGCTACTTCGCTCAGATGACGCGGGCCTATGTGATGCCGCACCGGACTTGGCTTGAGGTCAATGAACGCCGCCACCAGATGCGGTTGCTGTGGAATGCGTTCTTTGATTACTTCGATGTGATGCTGTGCCCGGCCGCTGCATCGGCGGCGTTTCCGCACGACCAGACGGGGGACCGGCATCAACGCACCATTCTGGTCAACGGCAGAAACGTTCCGACGACGGATCAATTGTTCTGGGCCGGCTATTCCGGCGGCTTCTATCTGCCCTCGACGGTCGCACCGCTGGGATTGACACCGGATGGCCTGCCATCGGGCGTTCAGATCATCGCGCGGGAATACTGCGACTTCACCTCGATCCGCTTTGCCGAACTGCTTGAGCAGGAATATGCCGGTTTTGTACCGCCGCCCGGCTACTGACCAACGAGCTTTGCCGGCGTCTCCGTGTCCGACGTCCAGCACCACGCCGCAAGCAGCGGGCGGTCGAGGGTTTTCGTGGCATGGACGATGAAAGGCCGGTGCCAGATCACCTCGAAGGCCTGGCGCGTCACAAATCCGCCGGCACCGCGCTTCCAGTCGCACGGCCCGGTCAGCGGCCAATAAAGTTCAGGCGCTGGGTGATAGTGGTCGCGGTAGTGGCGGCCGGGCCCGAGCAGCAAAAGACCCAGAAGAAAATCGTCCGACGTGAAGAAGCCGTGTGGGCCAATCAGCTGGCACCAGCCGTAGTCGTCCATGAACCCCTGGCCAAGCACGGCGTCGCTGTAGGCCTCGGACCTGCGCCACTGCAGATGTTCCTCGATCGCCGCCAACGCCGCCGCGAGATTGGGTTCACCCGCCATGACTTCGGCGGTTGCTTGGGCAAAATGGCGGACAGCGGGAATGCGGTGGGGTTGCGGCTCGCGAAAATGAGATTCGTCGCGCGGCTGTTGGGCCAGGCGGCCCAGCACTTCTTCCACACCCTCGCCGCCACGGGCGCCCAGGCCATCGGCGATCGCCTCCACCAGCCAGTCCGCCGTTTCAAATATTTCCTGGTTCACGCCAACGCCACTCACCTGTCAGGATAGCGCATAGACCTTGCGGGCCAGCAGGAGCAAGTCGGCGTCGCTCGGATAGCGCAGCGTCGATTTCCGCATCGGCG
>JANLYR010000496.1:0-6186 GCA_031365765.1 Hyphomicrobiales bacterium
CCCCGCGATCGATGCCAAGGCATCGGCGACGCGCGATCTGGCCTATGGTCTGGTGCGCGTGATTGACGATGCGGGCGCGGCGCTTGGGGCCTGGAATCCGAAGCTCGACGCGGAAACACTGCGCAAGGGCTTGCGCTATATGCTGCTGACGCGGGCGCTGGACGAGCGCATGTTCCGGGCGCAGCGCCAGGGCAAGACGCCGTTCTACATGAAGTCGACGGGGGAAGAGGGCGTGGCGGTGGCGCAGGCGATGGCGCTCAACCCCGACGACATGTGCTTTGCCTCATATCGTCAGCAGGGTCTGTTGCTGGCGCGCGACTGGCCGTTGTTCGACCTCATGTGCCAGATCTATGCCAATGCGCAAGACCGGCTGAAAGGCCGGCAGCTTCCGGTGCTGTATTCGGTGCGCGGCGCTTCGTTCTTTTCGATTTCGGGCAATCTTGGCACGCAATTTCCGCAGGCCGTGGGCTGGGCCATGGCATCGGCCTATAGCAACGATACGCGGATCGCCAGCGCATGGATCGGCGAGGGCGCTTCGGCCGAGGGCGACTTTCACAATGCGCTGACTTTCGCCTCCGTCTATCACGCGCCCGTGGTGCTCAACCTCGTCAACAACCAGTGGGCGATCTCGTCGAGCCAGGGGGTGGCGGGCGGCGAGGAGGCGACGTTCGCCTCGCGCGCGGTGGGTTTCGGATTTCCCGGCATCCGCGTCGATGGCAATGATTTTCTCGCCGTTTACGCCGTGTCGCGCTGGGCGGCGGAGCGGGCGCGCGGCAATCACGGGCCGACACTCATCGAGCATTTCACCTACCGCGTGGCGGCGCATTCGACCAGTGACGATCCGAGCCGATACCGGCCGGGCGATGAACACCGGCACTGGCCGCTCGGCGATCCGATCGCGCGATTGAAGTCGCATCTCATTCAGCTTGGCGCATGGGACGAGGCACGGCATGCCGCACTTGCCGCCGAGACGGAGGCCGAGGTTGACCGGGAAAACCGCAAGGCGATGAAATTGGGGGTGCACGGGGGCGGTCCCTATCACGATCCCGCCAGCATGTTCGAGGATGTGTACAAGGAAATGCCCTGGCACATCGCCGAGCAGCAGGCCGAAATGGTGCGCATCCTGGCGGACAAGCCTTGAGTGCAATGAACATGGTGCAGGCGCTGAATTCGGCGCTCGATGTCATGCTGGAGCGCGATCCCGCCGTGTTGATCTTTGGCGAGGATGTCGGGTTTTTTGGCGGCGTGTTCCGCGTGACCGACGGGCTGCAGCAGCGCCATGGCGAGCGCCGCGTGTTCGATGCGCCAATCGCCGAGAGCGGGCAGTTCGCGGTGGCCATCGGCATGGGCGCCTATGGATTGCGCCCGGTCGTTGAATGTCAGTTCGCGGACTATATCTATCCGGGTTTCGACCAGCTCGTGTCGGAGGCGGCGAAGCTCCGCTATCGCTCCGCCGGGGAATTCAATGCGCCGATCACGGTGCGGGCCCCCTATGGCGGCGGTATTTTCGGGGGCCAGACCCACAGCCAAAGTCCCGAGGGGCTGTTTACCCATGTGTGCGGGCTGAAAACGGTGATCCCTTCCAACCCCTACGATGCCAAGGGTCTGCTGATCGCTTCGATCGAAGATGACGATCCGGTGCTGTTCTTCGAGCCGAAGCGTCTTTATGCGGGGCCGTTCGACGGCCATCACGACAGGCCGGTCGAGACCTGGAGCGGACATCCCAAGGGCGAAGTTCCGATCGGGCATTATTCGATCCCGCTGGGCGAGGCAGCGCTGGTGCGCGAGGGCGCCGACCTTACCATTCTGAGCTACGGCACGATGGTGCATGTGGCGCTGGCGGCATCCGACATGGCCGGTGTCGACTGCGAAGTGCTCGATCTCCGCACGCTGATGCCTATCGACATCGGAGCCATTACCCGGTCGGTCGAGAAGACCGGGCGCTGCCTCATCGTGCATGAGGCGACGCGCACCAGCGGCTATGGTGCCGAACTTTCGGCCCTGGTGCAGGAGCGCTGCTTCCATCATCTCGAAGCGCCGATCCTGCGCGTGACCGGATGGGACACGCCATACCCCCGCGAATTCGAGTGGGAGTATTTCCCGGGACCTGCGCGCGTGGCGGCGGCAATCGCCAGGATCATGGCGGGCTGATGGGGACGTTCGTTTTCAAGCTGCCCGATATTGGGGAGGGAACGGCCGAAGCCGAGATTGTCAAATGGCATGTGAAGGCCGGCGATGAGATCGGCGAGGAACAGCCGCTCGTCGATCTGATGACCGACAAGGCGACGGTTGAAATCGCTTCGCCGGTGACGGGCCGCATCATGGTGCTGAACGGCGAGGAGGGGACGAAAGCGGCGGTCGGCTCCGCGCTTGTCATTTTTGAAGTCGTGGGTGGCGGGGACGTGCCGGAGAAAGAAAAGGCGAAACTTGCGCCGCCGGCACCATTGGCAAAGAGCGGCCCGGTTGCGGGCAAGGGCCTTGCATCGCCGGCCGTGCGTGGCCGTGCCAAAACGCTGGGCATCGATCTTGCCACGGTAACGGGAACGGGACCCGGAGGCGTCATCCTCCATAGCGATCTCGATCGGGTGTTGATGGGCCGGCCGGGTGCGACGGCGGCGCCGGTTGCTGTCGTAATTGGAGCGAAGGAAGAAGGCGTCGAGGATATCAGGGTATTCGGCTTAAGGCGGCGCATCGCCGAGCGCATGCTGGATGCAACACGGCGCATTCCGCACTTCACCTATATCGAGGAAGTCGATGTCAGCGCGCTTGAGGCGCTGCGGCAAACACTGAATGCGTGCAATGGAGCGCTGGGCCGGCTGACGATGCTGCCGTTCCTGATCCGCGCGCTGATCAAATCGGTGCATCTGCATCCGGGTGTCAATGCGCATTTCGACGATGGGGAGGACGTGATCCGGCAATTCCGATCGGTGCATGCGGGAATTGCCACGCAGACCGAGCGGGGACTGCTGGTGCCGGTGATCCACCATGCGGAGGCAATGGGCCTGTATCAGCTCGCAGCGGAGATCGCGCGCCTGAGCGAAGCGGCGCGGGCCGGAAAATCGAGCCGCGAAGACCTTGTGGGCTCGACCATCACGGTCACCAGCCTGGGGGCCCTTGGCGGAATTGCCGCGACACCGATCATCAATCCGCCGGAAGTGGCGATTGTCGGGGTGAACCGCATGGCGGAGCGGGCGGTGGTGCGGGATGGCGCGGTGGTCATCGCCAAAATGATGAACCTCTCATCCTCTTTCGATCACCGGATCGTCGATGGCCATGCGGCGGCGGCGTTCATCAAATCGGTCAAGGACGAACTGGAAGCGCCGGCCTCTCTCGATCTGGCCGGCGCATGATGCCGGCGGAGGATCAGCACCAGCGGGTTCTCGTACCGGGCCAGACCTGCTGGCAGATCGCGCACGCATCGCGCTTCCGGCTGATCGTCGATGCGGCCGATTATTTCAAGGCCTTGAAAGCCGGAATGATCGAAGCGGAAAGATCGATCTTCCTCATCGGCTGGGATTTCGATTTCCGCATCCATCTCGCCCACGAAAAAACACCCACCGAATGGCCCGATGTGCTGGGGCCGTTCATGACAGCACTGGTCGACCGGAAACCGCAACTGGAAATCCGGTTGCTCAAATGGAATCTCGGTGCGCTCCGATCGCTCGGGCGCGGCGCCAGCCTTTTTTTCGAGCTGAGCTGGATGGCGAAGGAACGGGTCTATACGAAACTCGATTTCACCCATCCAACGGGCGCCAGCCACCATCAGAAAATCGTGTTGATCGACGACTCGCTGGCGTTCTGCGGCGGCATCGACACGACCACGGGACGCTGGGACACGCGCCGTCACAGGCCCAAGGACAAGCGCCGGAACAGTCCGTGGGGATTTGCGCAGGGGCCGTGGCATGACGCAACCGCGGCGGTCGACGGCGAGGCGGCGAGGGCTTTGGGAATGCAGGCGCGCGAGCGCTGGCGCCGTGCGACGGGAGAGGTTTTGCCGCAGCCCGATGCCCTGTTCGACCGCTGGCCGCGCATGCTTGTTCCAAGCTTCACCGATGTCGGCGTGGCGATTGCCCGAACCCAGCCGGCCATCCTGGATCAAACCGCGGTGCTTGAAATCGAAGCGCTGTATCTGGCGGCGATTGCCGCGGCGCGGCATACGATCTATCTCGAAAGCCAGTATTGCGCCTCGCGCCGGATCGGGGACGCCCTGGCCGCCAGGCTGCGCGAAACAGGCGGGCCGGAGATTGTCATCGTCAACCCCAAGTCCAATGCGGGGTGGCTGGAAGAGCAGGTGATGGGACGGGCGCGCGCGCTGGTCACCAGCATCCTGCGCGAGGCCGATCATGAGGACCGTTTCCGCGTCTATTGCCCTTTCGCGTCCGACGGTACGCCGATCTATGTCCATGCCAAAATCATGATCATCGACGATTGGATGGTGAAAGTGGGCTCCTCCAATTTCAACAACCGTTCCATGGGCTTCGATACCGAATGCGATGTGGCGATCGAGGCCGCGATGGAAGAGGTCGATCTCCGGTCGCAGATCGCGGCGGTTCTTGACGATCTGCTGGCCGAGCATCTGGGCGTGAGCCCGGCCGCATTCGCCGAGGCGCGGAAACCCGGCGGGGGATCGCTCATTCAGGCTATCGAAACGCTCATGAAGCCGCAGGGACGGACGCTGGTGCCGCTTGAAATAAAAATCCTCAATCAGGCGGAGGAAAAACTCGCCGAAGACAGCATTCTCGATCCCGAGCGGCCGGAACATTTCATGCGGCGATTGCGGTCGCTTTTTATCGGCCGCTAGCGCGAGCCTGACGCCAGCCTGCGCTCCAGCAGGCGCGACCACCAGGTGAGCGGATAGCACAGGGCGAAATAGATGAGGGCGACGAGCGCGAAAATGAGGAAGGGCTGGAAGGTGGCGTTGGTGAGAATCTGCGCGGTCTTGGTCAGTTCGCGGTAGCCCACG
The DNA here is from genome assembly GCA_031365765.1 of Hyphomicrobiales bacterium. Taxonomy (GTDB): domain Bacteria; phylum Pseudomonadota; class Alphaproteobacteria; order Rhizobiales; family Aestuariivirgaceae; genus Aestuariivirga. Next base: position 4,964 of record JANLYR010000496.1, read on the forward strand.
ATCGAGGCGAGTGCGGTGTTCTTGACGAGTTGCACGAGGAAACCGACGGTGGGCGGAATGGCGACGCGCATGGCCTGGGGCAGGATGACGAGGCGCAGTTGCGCCAGGAAATGCAGGCCGAGGCTGGCGCTGCCATCCCACTGGCCTTTGGGAATGGCCGCTACACAGCCGCGCCAGATATCGGCGAGAAAGGCAGAAGCATAGAGCGTGAGGCAGAGCGCTGCCGCAAGCCAGGCGGAAACCTCGATGCCGAGCAGCGGCAGTCCGAAATAAACGAGAAAAAGCTGCATGAGGAGCGGCGTCGATTGAAACAGTTCGACGTAGGCGCGCACCGCATTGCGGGCGAGGCGCGATTTGCCGACGGCGGCGACGAGGAGAAGCAGGCCGACGATGCCGCCGCCGGCGAATGCCACGACGGAGAGTACAACCGTCCAACGCGCGGCGAGCAGCAGATTGCGCACAATGTCCCACAAAGTGAAGTCCATCAGCGACTCCTTCCGGCATAGAGCAGCCGGCGGCCGCCCAGTCCGAGGAGTGCCCGCACGGCCATGGCGAGAACGAGATAGATGAGCGTGATCGCCAGATAGGTTTCAAAGGTGCGGTAGTTGCGCGACTGGATGAGATCGCCGACATGGGTCAGGTCGACCACGGCAATTTGCGAGACAACGGCGGATTCGAGCATGGTGATGGTGATCTGTCCGGTGAGGGCTGGCCACACATGGGCGAGCGCCTGGGGCAGCACGATCAAACAGAACAGCGGCAGCGGCCGGAAGCCCAGGCCGCGCGCCGCTTCACTTTGTCCGGCGGGCACCGCCTCGAGGCCGGCGCGGATGATCTCGATCGCGTAGGCGGTGACGTTGATGGTCATCGCCAGCAGTGCCGCCGTCATGGCGCTGAGCCGCAGCCCCATGCTGGGAAGGCCGAAGAACACGAAGAACATCTGGACGATGAAAGGCGTATTGCGGATCAGCTCGACATAAATGGCGATGAGGCGGCGCGTCCAGCGGCGGCCGTGGAGTGAAAGGGCAGCGCCAGCAGTTCCAAGAATCAGTCCGAGTACGGACGATGCTGCGGCCAGACCGAGGGTTACGCCGATGCCGTGAAGCAGCAGACCGAAATAGGGGATCAAGGCGGAGAAATCGAACTGGCCGGTCATGATGAACGCCCTCCCCCTTGCGGGGAGGGGGAGGGGTGGGGGTCTGGTGGTTTCACCATTGATGTGG
>JANLYR010000272.1:0-5926 GCA_031365765.1 Hyphomicrobiales bacterium
TTGACCGCACCCATCACTTCTGCCGAAGGGCCAAGTCCGTCCAGATGCTGAATCACCGCCACTTTGTGCGGGATGGAGCAATTGAATCCCACCCATCCCATCGCGCGTGCGCCATGCACCGCGCCGCCGAGTTTCTCGGGAGACACTTCACAGTTGATGTAGCGGAAATCGAGACCATGATGACGGTAAGCCGCCTCCACCATGGCCACGGTCGGGTTCTCCGCCGCAGGCATCGCGAAGGAACCCGTGAGACAGCTCAAAAAATTGTGGGACATGAACTCTTCCCCTGGTCTCCAGATTGCAATGATCCGCCACTCACGGCAAGGGCTGAAAACATTTCGCTTTTGTGCCGGGATATGGTGAAAGTCGGTCCAGTCAAAACTTCTTGGAGTGGATGTCGATGATTAAGACGCTGAAGAAAGTTGCCATTATCGCTACAGCGCTGGTCGCCATGGGCATCGGCGCCCAGGCTGGCTCCATGCGTCTCGGCATGACGACTTGGGTCGGATACGGACCCATGTTCCTTGCCCGCGACAAAGGCTTCTTTAAGGAGAATGGCCTCGATGTCGATCTGCGCATCATTGAGGATGCGTCCATTTACATGGCGGCGGTAGCGTCCGGTGAACTCGACGGAAATGCCTCGACGATTGACGAGATCATGAAATACCGCTCGCCGGAGTTCTGCTTCAAGACGGTCGTGGCACTCGACGACAGCCACGGTGGAGACGGTGTGCTGACCCAGGAAAATGTGAAGTCGTTGAAGGATCTGAAGGGGCAGCAGGTTGGCATGAACGAGGGCTCGGTTTCGCAGTTCTGGTTCAACATCCTGCTGAAGCGGGAGGGCATGACGGAAAAAGACGTGGTCATCACCAACATGACCGCCGACGATGCCGCCGCCGCCTTTATCGCGGGTCAAATCCCAGCCGCCATCACCTGGGAACCCCATCTTTCGCTGGTACGGACCAAGAAACAAGGCAAGGTGTTGATCGATTCATCGAGTACGCCGGGCCTCATAGTCGACGTGGTTGATTTGACTTGCGACTATATCGACAAAAACCCGAAGGACGTCGAAGCGTTCGTGAAAGGCCTCTACAAGGCGGTCGATTTCATCAAGACCAATCCGGAAGAGGCCTTTGCAATCATGGCCAAAGGCGTCGGCGGCTATCTGGAAAAGCCGGAGGATTTCGCCGAAGCGGCCAAGGGTGTGCGCTTTTACGACCGCGCCCGCAGCATCGAATTCTTCGGTACGCCGGAAAAAGGTGAAGCAGCCGATCTGATCAAGCTCGGCGACGAAATCTGGGGCAGTTTCCAAAAGCTCAAGATGAAAGTGGACTATTCGGCGCTGGTCGACACCAGGTTCCTCGACCCGAAATAACCGTTACGCGAACAACTCCGTCTTGCGGAATTTGGTGACGTCGATCAGTCCGGCGTCGGAAATCCGCAGGGCGGGGATGACGACCAACGCCAGCAGCGAGTGTTGCATAAAGGCGTTATTTAACACGCAGCCGCAGTCCTTCATGGCCTCGATCATGCGGTCGGCTTTCACAGCCACGATCTCCGCCCGTTCCTCAGACATGAGCCCGGCAATAGGCAATTCGACCAGCGCCGTGACTTTCCCCTCGCGCACCACGCAGACGCCGCCTTGAACCTCGCGTAGGGTGTTGGCGGCGAGCGCCATCGAAGCCTTGTCGGTACCGACGACGATCATGTGATGGCTGTCATGGGCGACAGTGCTGGCCACCGCGCAGGGCACGGTGTAGCCGAAGCCCGAGACAAAGGCGTTGACCACCTTCCCCGTGGCGCGATGGCGCTCGACCAAGGCTATCTGGCAGACATCTGACGCCTGGTCCTTTTCGACCAGGCCGTCGCGGACCTTGAGCGTTCGTTCGAGGGCCCGCGTCGGCGCCTGGTTCTCGATGACCCCGATCACCCGAACCGTCACCTCGTTGGCGCCGGAAGGCGCCGCGATGTCGAAACTGGCCGCAGTCAACAAGCTTTTCATGTTGACGGTTTTCCGGGCACTTGCCGGATAGGAATAGGCAGGGATATTGGCCATCAGGCGGCCGCCCTCTGCCAGCACAAGACCGCGTGCGATCACCATTTCGACTGGCAGCGTCGCCAGATCGCTCGTGAGGATCAGGTCGGCGCGGCGGCCGGGTGCAATCGAGCCCACCTCCTTCGCAAGTCCGAAATGTTCGGCCGTGTTGAGCGTCGCCATCTGGATTGCGGTCATGGGTTTCAGCCCCTGCGCTATGGCGTGCCGCACCACGCGGTTCATGTGGCCCTCGTTGACCAGCGTGCCCGAATGACAATCGTCGGTGCACAGGATGAAGTGCCGGGAATCGAGGCCCCGCTCGGTGACCGCCTTGACCTGTGCCGCCACGTCGTACCAGGCCGAGCCCAACCGCAGCATGGCGCGCATGCCCTGGCGGACGCGGGCCACCGCGTCTTCGGCGCGCGTTCCCTCGTGATCGTCTGCGGGGCCGCCCGCGGCATAGGCATGAAAGGCGCGGCCGAGATCCGGGGAGGCATAGTGCCCACCGACGGTTTTGCCCGCAGCCTGGGTTGCCGCGATCTCGCCCAGCATCTGGGCATCGCCCGCGATGACACCGGGAAAATTCATCATTTCACCGAGCCCGATGATATTGGGCCAAGTCATCGCGTCCTTTACATCCTCGATGGAAATGCTGGCGCCCGCCTGTTCGAGGCCCGGAAAACTGGGCACGCAGGACGGCATCTGAACCCACACATTGACCGGCAGCCCCATCGCCTCGTCATGCATCAGGCGGACCCCGGCAAGCCCCAGCACATTGGCGATCTCGTGTGGGTCGATGAACATCGAGGTGGTGCCGTGCGGGATGACGGCGCGGGCGAACTCGGTCACCGTCACCATGCCGCTTTCAACATGCATGTGACCATCGCAGAGGCCCGGCACGAGGTAGCGCCCATGCGCCTCGATGACCTGCGTATTCGGGCCGATCGTGTGGGCGGCATCGGGGCCGGCATAGGCAAACCGCCCCGCCGCGATGGCGATATCGGTGTCGGGGATGATCTCGCCCGAATGCACATTCACCCAGCGCCCGCCGCGGATTACCATGTCGGCGGGCACCCGGCCCATGGCGACATCTACGAGGCGTGGAGCCGTTTCAGCCCAGGACTTCATGCCGGTATCCTAGCCCGACCGCGGCTCATGCGCACGGCTTGACCCAACGCCGGGGTAAAGCTAAGACCCGCCGCATCTTTCGGCCCAGAATTGGGGGATCGTCTAACGGTAGGACAGCGGACTCTGACTCCGCCAGTCTAGGTTCGAATCCTAGTCCCCCAGCCATTTTCACACTTCACTGAGTGTTGGCCGTCCGATGGCTTCGGACCGGATGACGGCTTCGAGGAGGCCGTTGTCATCGACGGCATCGGGGAGCAGGTGTTTTTCAACCTCGATGCTGACTTGCGGGTCGTGGGCGCCCATTTCGGCGATCGTCCGGCGGACCGTTGCCTCGGCCAGTTCGCTGCCTGCCACGAGCGCTGCCCTAGCCGATGCGAACACCTGGACGCCATCTGGGCCATGCAGCCGGAAGACGCCGCTGCCGTCGCCTTCGATGGTGATGGTGACGGCCTGGGCGATAACGCCGGACGCAGCACCGACCGCATTGGCGACGGCGAAGTTCGGCGGGAACACCACCGCGCAGCCAAGGCGGCGGCCGACTTCGCCGTAGAACACCTGGACCGGGCCGCCGACCGCGACGACGGGGAGGGTGGGCGACAGGCCGGCCCTGACCAGCCCCAGCTTCGCCTGGCCCGAACAGACCGCCTCGGCAATGACGTCGCCGTCGAGCGATCGGCCCATGGCGGTTTCGAGGAGGACGCGGCAGCTCAGACCCACTGTCCGGCTCCATACGTCGCGGCAGAAGGCGATGAGCCGATCCTCATCCGGCGGCCGCATGTCGCGATGGCGCAGCAGCAGGCGCGCGGCGAGACGGGCGCCCTCGGCCCGCCAGTTATCCTGGAGGCCCAGCACATGGGCGGCGTCGGAGGGGGTGAAGCCGCTGGTCTGCAGCAGGCCCTTGCGCTTGAGCCCAGCCAGAACGCGCTGGGCGGCGGCGGACACCGCGACCTGGCGGACGGGAACGGGCCGGTCACCCACCAGCGCCATGATTTCGCGCTCGCGCGCCGAAAGCTCGATTTGCGGCCCCGCTTTGGTGCCGAAGGGCTTGAGCACAAAGCGCCCGTGCAGCGAGCCACCTTCGCTTTCGGTGAGGTCGGCCTGCAGCATGGCGATGACTTCCGGATAGCGCGTGGCGACGAGCGAGACGGGCACCACGCGGTTGGGCCCGATCCGCATGGCGCCGTCGAGACCGAATGTGACTTCGCTGTCACCGCCCAGGCCGATCGTCCTGATATCGCTGGCCTTGACCATGGTGCGCCAGCCGCCGACCTCGGCCCCCTCGGGCGAAACGCGCGGACGCCCTTGCGCGAAGATGCCGAGATCGGTCGTCGTGCCGCCCATGTCGGAAAGGATGAAATCGGAAAGCCCCGACAGCCAGGCCGCACCAACGAGGCTGGCGGCCGGCCCCGACAGCACAGTCTCGATGGGCCGTGCGGCGACTTTCGACGCGAGAGCCAGCGTGCCGTCGCCCTTGACGATCATCAGCGGGCAATCGATCGACAGCTCCTTCATGGCGCGCGTCACCGCCTCGATCAGCATGGTGATGCGCGAGATGAGCCTGGCATTGAGCACGGCGGTCAGCGCCCGGCGCGGCGCATCGAGCGCCGAAGTGAGTTCGGTCGACAGCGTCACCGGCTTTGCCGTCACTGATGCGATGGCTGCGCGGGCCGCGATCTCATGGGCCGGATTGCGCACGGCGAAGGCCGACGCAATGGCGAAGGCCTCGACCTGCATGGGCGCGATGGCGGCGAGAAGGGCAGCACTGTCGAGGGGTTGCACCGCCTCGCCATTGTGATCGTGGCCGCCGCCGATCATGGCGATGGGCATTTCGGGAAAGGCCTGGGCTATGCCGGTCCGCTCCGCCATGGCGGCATCGAAGCCGATCAGGATGACGCCCACCGGCGAGCCATGGCCCTCGACCACGGCATTGGTGGCCAGCGTCGTCGACACCGAGACGAGCGAGATGTGGCGGGGCTCAAGGCCCTGGGGCAGCGAGGCGATGGCCGCCGAGATCGCCTCGGCGACACCGATTGCCAGGTCGCCCTTGGTGGTGAGCGCCTTGGCGCTGGCGATGACCTTGTGGCCATTGGCCTCGATCACCGCGGCGTCGGTATAGGTGCCGCCGGTATCGACGCCGATGAAAAAGCGGGAGGGGCTCATGGTGCCGCGTGTCATCCGCGATGGCGCAAGGCGTGTCAAATTTGGAATTTATGGGGGGAAATTTTTGCAAGGCGATAATTAGGAATTGTTTCACGTGAAACATCGAAATTCCTGCCGTGAAATAAGGTTTTTGCGTCTGGCGGCAAAGCCGCGAAAGGGCGGCGCGGCGGCAGGGAAAGGGCGCGAAAAGCTGCCAAAAAGTCGAGTTTCGCTGACAAATGTGGGGGGCGCCCGATCCGCCTGACCGATGCGGCCCGAGCCACCGTCTGGTCCTCCACCTGGACGCCGTTCGGCATCGCCCATTCGGTCACCGGCGCCGCCACCCAGAACCTGCGCTTCCGCGGCCAGTAATTCCTCGTCGAGCAGGGCCTCGCCTACAACTGGCACCGCTTCTACGACGCAACCACCGGAAGGTATACCCAGTCCGATCCGTTGGGGTTCGTGGATGGGCCGGGGAGGTTCGTGTATGCGGGGAATAGTCCGGAGATGGAGGTGGATCCGGAGGGAAGGATCGCGGGCGTACTCGTCCAAGGTGGTACCAACCTTGCAAAGTGCCTTGCAAATCCAGCATGCAGAGCTGCGATGCAGGCTGGAGCAACAGCT
>JANLYR010000278.1:0-12882 GCA_031365765.1 Hyphomicrobiales bacterium
CTTTCGGCAAACAATCGGCGGATAATGCTCCCGCCGCCAAGCTGCAACCCGCCGAAACAGAGGCCTTCAACAGGCTGGGCAGGGCTCTCAAGGAAGAAGTCGGGCTGGCCGCGAAACACGCTGAGACGGCGCCCAGACGCGTCGTCCCTTCCATTCCTGAACTGTTACGCGGTACGATTGATCGCCTCGAACGGCCGGTTCTCATCACAAGGGACGGCCAGCTTCGCTATGGTAATCCCGCAGCCCAGCGGCTGTTTGGCTTCGAAAACGCCGAGGACATGATCAACGATGTAAAACTGTGGGACAGGTTTGCCGCTCTTGACCAGCCGCTGTCCGTCACGGAAATCGAACATGGAGATGGCCAAAGCCTTACCGCTTCCGTCCAGATGTCCGTGGTGCCCTGGATCGGCGGCCCGGCGCGGCAATTCACCATCGTGCCCGGCACTCCATCGACAATCGAAAAAGCCCCAGCGCTACCTGACAAGATCGAGGAGCCAGCCCTCAAAGCCCAAGATATTCCGCCGCCAGAACCTCCTGCCAAGGCTCAGCTTCCGCCTGCGATTCCCGAGCCTGCGCCAGAACTGCCGGTAGCCGACGATGAACTCCGGGCTATCCTCGATACCGCGACGGATGGCATCATCACGCTCGATGCGCAGGGGAAAATCCATACTTTCAGTGCCGGGGCGGAGGCAATCTTCGGCTACCGGATCGCCGAAGTCGCCGACAAGCCGTTTGCGCAATTGCTGGCGCCCGAAAGCCGCAAAGTGTTGCGTGACTACCTCTCCGTGCTGCAGGGACCCGGCGTTGCCAGCGTGTTCAATGACGGCCGCGAAGTGAGTGCCGTCGTCAAGCAGGGCGGCAGCGTTCCCCTATTTCTCACACTGGGCAAATTGCAGGCGCCCAATTCCCGCGCTTCCTTTTGCGCAGTGGTGCGCGACATTACCCAGTGGAAGAAAACCGAAACCGAACTGCGCGACGCCAAGGACGCCGCCGAGGCGACAAGCCGGCAGAAATCCGAGTTCCTTGCCCGCATAAGCCATGAACTTCGTACACCCCTTAACGCCATCATGGGATTTTCCGAGGTTATGCGGCTGCAGCGCTTCGGCGAAATCGGGAATGAAAAATATAAAGGATATGTCAACGACATCCACGCCTCGGGTGGACATCTACTGTCGCTCATCAATGACCTCCTTGATCTCTCCAAGGTCGAGGCGGGGAAGCTTGAGCTCAATTTCACGTCCGTCAATCTGGGCGACGTCACCGATCACGCAATCAGAATGCTTCAGGAACAGGCCACCGCAGCGCGGGTGGTTTTGCGCAAAACGCTGACGCCGGGACTGCCCAATGTGGTTGCCGACCTCCGCTCGATGCGTCAGATACTGATCAACCTTCTGTCGAATGCGCTGAAATTCACAGATCCAGGCGGCCAGGTGATCGTCTCCGCTCAGATGACACAAGGGGGCGAACTCAAGCTCCGGGTAAAGGATACCGGCATCGGCATGACGCCCGAACAGATGCGCGACGCGCTTGAACCCTTCCGCCGCGTGGTGACGGACGGCAGGGATACGCCAGGTACGGGGCTTGGACTTCCGCTCACCAAGGCGTTGGCGGAAGCCAACCGTACGAAATTCGAAATGACGAGCGAAGCCCGCAAGGGCACATTGGTCGAAATCACATTTCCGACCACCCGCGTCCTGGCGGAATGAAATCCAGCGCAGTCCACCGTCCTCCTTCTTCCATCCACAGTCCGGCTGCCGAGCGATGGCTGAATGCCACCGCCGTCATCGCCGCCCTCTCTCTCGCACTTCCCGTCATGACTATCGTGGTTCTTGCTATCCTGCCGACCAAAAACATCTGGCCACATCTGATGGCCACGGTGCTTCCGGGCTATATTCTGGAAACTCTTTTCCTGCTCACCGGCGTCGGCGTCGTCACTTTCGTGCTGGGAACGTCGAGTGCCTGGCTTGTCACCATGTGCCGGTTTCCGTTGCGCCGCGTGTTCCAGTGGGCCTCGCTGGTGCCCCTGGCCGCGCCCGGCTACATCGTCGCCTACACCTATGTGGATTTTCTTGGCTATGCCGGACCGCTTCAGACAAGGCTCCGAGACATCGCTGGATGGCAAAGACCAGGTGATTACTGGTTTCCGGAAATCCGCTCTCTGGGAGGTGCCATCTTCGTCATGTCGATAGTCCTCTATCCCTATGTTTTCCTGACCGCGCGCGCGAGTTTTATCCGCCAGCCGGGCACACAGCTCGAAGTGGCGCGGGCACTTGGGCAGACTGCGTGGGGGGCCTTTCTCCGCGTCGCGCTGCCCCAAGCCAGGCCCGCTATCGCCGTTGGCGTTAGCCTTGCACTGATGGAATGCCTTAACGATATCGGCGCTGCCGGATTCTTCGGTGTACGGACATTATCGGTCGGCATCTATAAAACCTGGCTGGCGGAGGGCAACCTCGGCGGTGCAGCGCAAATTGCCGCGGTGATGCTGGTATTCGTTTTTGCTCTTGTCTGGATCGAGCGCGGAGTGCGCATGAAGCAGGCTTATGCGATGCCGGCACAACGAACGCGCAAGACCCTGCGGTTTACGCTGATAGGCTGGCGGGGTTGGCTCGCATTTGGCGTCTGCGCGCTGCCCGTCGTACTGGGCTTCATCGTGCCAGGACTTGTGCTGCTCAGTTTTGCCTTTCGCCATGTTGCCGGAGTACTTTCAGTTTCCTTCCTGAAGGCTGCCGGGCATTCGTTGCTCCTTGCCACGCTGGCCGCGATTATTGCGGTGTTGCTGGGCTTGTTGCTCGCCTATGCAAACCGCATTACCGGCAGCGCGAACACGCGCCGGGTGGTGCGGCTGGCAAGCGTGGGCTACGCTATTCCAGGCACGGTGCTTGGCATCGGCGTGCTGATTCCATTTGCCGCGCTGGACAATGCATTTGACGGGTTCTTGCGTGCGAGTTTCGGCATCTCCACGGGACTGCTGCTGTCGGGTTCCATCGCTGCGATCACCTTCGCTTATGTCGTACGATTCCTGGCGATCTCATTCGGTACGATCGAAAGCGGACTGGAAAAGGTTACGCCCAATTTAGCGGCTGCGGCACGGACACTGGGGCGAGGACCGTTCGCAGCGCTTCGCGAAGTGCATCTGCCGCTACTCCGCCCCGCGCTTGTTTCGGCTGCCCTGCTTGTCTTCGTCGACTGCATGAAGGAATTGCCGGCAACGCTTATACTTCGCCCGTTCGATTTTGAAACGCTGGCCACCACAGTCTTCACGCTGGCGTCGCTTGACCAGATCGAGGAAAGCGCGTTTCCAGCTCTTACCATCGTCGCGGTGGGGCTGATTCCCGTCATACTTTTGTCGCGCACACTGCGCGACCCGAAATTCAAGCCGGCCGCAAATTGACGCCATCCGCAGAATTCATGTGCTGAGTTCGGCAAGATTTTTGTAGAGTTCCAGCGACTCGGGATTTGCCAGAGCTTCCTTGTTTTTTACGTCGCGGCCATGCACCACGTCTCTTACGGCGAGTTCAGTGATCTTGCCCGACTTTGTCCGGGGTATGTCGGCGACGGCCACAATTTTTGCCGGAATGTGCCGGGGTGAAATTCCCTCCTTAATCTTCTTCCTGATAGTGGCCACCAGTGAATCGTCCAGGACCGCGCCCGTTATTAGCCTGACAAATAATACGACTCGAACATCGCCTTCCCAATCCTGCCCGATGGCCAGCGCTTCGAGGATCTCAGGCATACGCTCGACCACGGCATAGATTTCCGCCGTGCCGATCCTCACTCCCCCCGGGTTCAGTGTGGCGTCGGAGCGGCCATGGATAACGAGGCCGCCATGCGCGGTGACTTCGGCGAAATCGCCATGGCACCAAACGCCGGGAAATCGGGCGAAATAGGCGTTGTGATAATTGCTGCCATCGGGGTCGTTCCAAAACTTCACTGGCATCGAGGGGAACGGCCGTGTACAGACAAGTTCGCCCCTATCGCCACGAATGGGGTGGCCCTCATCGTCGAACACATCGACGGCCATGCCCAGCATCGGCCCCTGGATTTCGCCGCGCCGGACGGGATCGAGCGGATTGCCACCGACAAAGCATCCGCAGATGTCCGTGCCGCCGGAGATCGAGGCGAGGTGGAGATCGGATTTGACCGAGCGATAGACGAAATCGAAACTCTCGGCCGCCAAGGGCGAACCCGTCGACAGCATGGTGCGCAAGGCGGGGAGATCGTGGGTCGTGGCGGGTACCCATCCGGTCTTGCGCACCGCGTCAATATATTTGGCGGAAGTTCCGAAGATCGTCATCTTCTCCTCCTCGGCATAATCGAACAGAGCGCGCTCATCGGGATAAAATGGAGACCCGTCATACAGCACGAGCGTAGCGCCCGCCGCCAGACCTGAGACGAGCCAGTTCCACATCATCCAACCGCACGTCGAGAAGTAAAACAGTCGATCGGTGGGTTTCGTATCGGTATTGAGCACATGCTCGGCGAGATGTTTCAGAAGGTAACCACCGGCCCGGTGCACGATGCATTTGGGAACGCCTGTCGTTCCGGAGGAATAAAGAATGCACAGCGGATGATCGAAAGGCAATTGCGAGAAGGCAATGGGTGCGGCACTCATGCCGGACAAGAACGTTGCATAGGAAACCGCATTGGGCAATGCCGCGGCGAGCTCATCGGCCTCACCCGTCAAACCAATGATCACGGTTTTTTCAACGCTCGGCAGTGCCTTCAACACGTTGCCGATCTTTTCGCCAAGGGCGAATTTCCTGCCCGCATAATAATAACCGTCGCTGGCGATGAGGATGCGGGGCTCGATCTGGCCGAACCGGTCAAGGATGCCGCGCTCACCGAAATCCGGGGAACAGGAGGACCAGATGGCGCCAAGCGATGCACAGGCCAAAAAACACACGATGGTTTCCGGCATGTTCGGCACAACGGCGCAGACCCGGTCACCAGACTTAAGGCCCGCCGCCGCCAAGGCGCGGTGCATCTTCGCAACAGACGAATTCAGTTCGCGCCAGGTGATCATGCTGCGCACTTTGTTCTCGGCGCGGAAGATGAGCGCGGGGTCATCGGTGTTTTTGACCAGCAGATTTTCGGCGTAGTTCAACCGGGCATCGGGAAAAAAGCGCGCCTGTTCCATCGTCGCGCCATCAACCAGTATCTTCTCTCCGCGCGTTTCCGCCTTGACCGCGCAAAAATCCCAGAGTGCCGCCCAGAACTTCTCGGGCTGGTCGATCGACCAGCGATGAATGCCGGCGTAGGTGTCGAAATCTAGCCCGCATGTTGCCACAAAGGAGCGGAGGTTGGAGTTCCGCCTGCGCCTCTCATCGGGTGTCCACAACGGTTGCGTGGTCATTCCTTCGCGCTCTCCCAGGGGCCTGGCGGGTGCTATAGTAAGGTCACGAAAGGGCCGCAAGTGGCCGCGAAAGCGAGCCCGCCATGTAGGAGTGAAGATGTCGAAAGCAATGATATGGACCGGGGCAGCCGTGCTGAGCGCAATGGTGGCGCTGGGTGCGTTGTTTTGGGTTTTCCCCAGTCTCGTGTTGTCCAGGTTGCAGAAGGACATAGCCACGGTGTCGGGGCGCACGCTCGGCGTCGACGGCGGTGCGCATCTTGAAATTGCGCCGCAATTGGCGCTCCGCCTCGATGGCGTGGCCCTATCCAATCCCGCCGGCATCGAGGGCAATGTCATCCGCGCAGAAGCGGCGCGCTTTGCGCTGAGCTTTGCGGATGTCTTCGGCAGTGGCGGGAACCACGGAACCGTGACGCTGGTTGGACCGCAATTCAGTTTTCTCATCGATGCGCAAGGACGGGCGAACTGGTTATTGCCCGACGGTATGCCTGCTTCGCGGCTGGTTCTGGAAGATGCAGAGATCGCCTATCTCGATGTGCGCAGTGGTCAAGCGTACAAATTCGGCGGCCTGAGCGCGGTGGCGGACGTGTCGGCCACGAGAGAATTCACTCTGGACGGCACGGCGATGTTGAACGGTGCTTTCGCAAAGGTGAAGGCTTACCTGAAAGCGCCAAACCGCATTCCGGCCGACGGCTCACCCGCCGATCTTGGGCTTGACGCGCCAGCTTTGAAAGCAAGTTTCAGCGGCAGGCTGGCTGCGGCGTCGAGCCTCGGTCTGGCCGGGCCGATCAGCCTTTCGGGAAAGGATTTGCGCGGCGCATTGTCATGGGCCGGGGTAGCACTGGGTGGCTCGCAGGCTTTCAAGGCTTTCACGGTTTCCGGCGGGCTCGACTCGGAGGGCGGGGCCTCCATCGTGAACAATGCCGAAATGTCGCTTGATGGGATCACGGCGAAAGGGCGGGTTGGCCTCGACCTCGCGCCAGCGACGCCCGTCATCCTCGCCGACCTGACGATGGATCGGCTTGATCTTGATAAATATGTGGGGCCGCCGGTCAAGGAAGGCTGGAATATGCACCCGCTGGGCCTGGAAAAGCTCAAGGGGGTCGATGCCCAGTTTTCCTTGACGGCCACTGACATGGCGATTCGCGGCACCGCGACAGGACCTGCGAAATTGAGCGGGAAATTGGCGGATGGAACCCTAATCCTCGATCTCGAAGCAGATCGGCTAAAGTTCGAGCTGACCCTGAACGCTGACGGCGCGCTGCTCGATTTCCAAACCACCCGGACGATTTTCCCCTGGCTTGAGGGTACGTCCATGGTGTCGATGAAAGTGTCGGGCAAAGGCAACAGCGAGGCCTCGATCATATCGACGTTGAGGGGCGACGCCGAAATCAGAACGGCTCCGGGAAAATTGCGCGACATCGACATATTGGCCACTGCGACAAAGTCCGCCGTTGGCGTACAGGAGGGTTGGCCTAGGAATGGGACAACTTCAATTGACACGGGAGTGGCGAAATTCACCATTGCCGACGGCATCGCCAATGCTAGCGAAGTCAACCTCGCAGGTCCCGCATTGAAACTTACCGGCAAAGGGGAAATTGACCTCCTGCGCGAAGCGATTGACTTCCGGTTTGAACCGCGGACAATACGCGGCGCGACAGCGAGGGCCGTGCTTCCCGTCGCGGTGGCGGTGAAGGGATTGTGGAATCTCCCCAGGATATATCCCGACGTGCCGGATATCCTGGTCGATCCCGAAGCCGCTTATCAGGCGCTGCGGGCGATGGACATGCCGGCGCCGGAGAGTAATTGAATCCGCGCGGCGGAACGGGCATCATGACGTCATGATCCGTATCCAGCAGCATGCCTTCGATGCCGGGAGCGAACTCGCCCTGCTCAAGCGCGGCAATCTCAATATCGGCGGCACAGTGCAGTTTGTCGGTACGGTGCGCGATCTGTCGGAAAACGGAGCGGTTAGCGCCATGACGCTCGAACACTATCCCGGCATGACGGAAAACGCGCTGGAGGAAATCGAGACTGAAGCCCGCTGGCGCTGGCCGCTCGACGCTTCGCTCGTCGTTCACCGCTATGGCAGACTCGAGCCGGGCGACGACATCGTGTTGGTAATCACTGCATCTGCACATCGCCAAGCAGCCTTCGAGGCCTGCCATTTTCTGATCGATTGGCTTAAAACCAAGGCACCCTTCTGGAAACTTGAGGAAGGTCCCAAGGGTGTGGACTGGGTCAAGGCAAAAGACAGCGACGACCAGGCTGCCTCGCGCTGGGGAACCAGGGCGAAGTGAGTTTCGCCAATCGTGGACGTATCTCTTCTCTACTCAAATCATTGCTTCAGGCCGTGATGCTGATGGCCGTGCTTCTCGGAGCACTGTTCGCGGCCAGGGAATCGGGCGTGATGGAGCTTGACGACGGGTATTACCGGGCCGCCGACGGAGACTCGCTCCGGCGTGATCAAACCAGTGTGCGCCTGCATGGAATCGATGCTCCGGAATTGGCGCAACGTTGCCGCGATGAACACGGAGAGGATTATGCGTGTGGACGAGACGCCCAGCGGATTCTGGAGGGCTTGATTGACGGTGTCGATATTTCATGCACCATGCTGGATCAGGATCGTTACGGACGTTCCGTAGCGCTCTGCAAGGCGGGTGAGCTGGATATCAACGGTGAGATGGTGCGGCTGGGCTGGGCCACTGCGTACCGCCGTCACAGCAGCACCTATATCGGGCTCGAAACCGAGGCGCGCCAGGCGAAGCGGGGAATTTGGCGCGGCGGGTTTCAATCTCCGGAACAATGGCGCGAACGCCATCCCAGAAATTACTGACAAATATGGCATGATCAATGCCGTCTAAGTATTTCGTGCGGCCTGCTATAGATGCTGCGCGGCTGGATCAGATGCGGATCGACCTTGATCACACGCGCATCGGTAACCCGCTCATCGAGAAGCTTGAAGGCCTGTCCCATAAGTTCCTCCACGTTCTGGCGCATCATGATCACCGGAAAATGCATAAAGGTGGCGAAGGGATCATAGTCGTAACATCCGACAATTGTATCGCGGAATGACTCAGCGCCTTGCGTTGAAAAGTATTTCAGCACGCCTTCGAAAGCGCATGTGGAATTGACGAATAGACCGGCGGGCATACCGCCGATCCTCTGAAACAGTTCGCGCGCGTCCGTGGCCGAGGCTTCGGGTTCGTAGCTGTTGGCAAGAATTTGTCCGTCCGAAACGTTCCCCTGCTGCTCCGCGATGACGTCCCTGAAGGCTCTTATCCGTTCCGCCGTGGCGTGGTCCCAACTTGCACCACCGATAAAATAGGCCTGTCCCCGCGGGCTGTTGGAAAGTCTCGGCATCAACCTGACGATTTCCTGCGTGAGCACTTTCGCACCGCCATAGTTGTCGCTCACGACGGAAGGTGCCTTGCTTCCGGGAAGGTCGATGTTGATGTGTTTCAGATTGATTGCCGAACAGATGTCACTTAGTCCGTCGGGATCCGACGCCCCCACGATAAAGAGGGAATCTATCGCATAAGAAATCAACGTCTCCACCGTACGGCGTTCTTCTTCCGGATCACGCAATGTGCTGACAACCACCGGACACAGGTCCCGCGCCCGGGCATGGGCTTCGAACAATTGCGATAGGGAAGAGAAATACCGATTGAAGTGCGCCGGTAATATCATGCCGATCAAACCTGAGCGCGCCTTGCGCAACCCCCTTGCCTGCATGTTGGTGGTGTAACCCAAATTTGCTGCAAGTTTTTGAACCTGAATGGCCGTGCTTTCCTTTATCCTGCGTTTTCGCCAGGTACCGTTCAGCGCTGCGCTCACCGTAGAGGGCGACGCGCCAGTCCGGCGGGCGATATCGTAGATCGTCGATTTTTTTGTGTGGCGGGGCATGCGGGCTCTAGCCTTGTCCTTCTTGACAGCAACGAAAATCCTTGCTCAAAATTGCTACATCGATTGCGCAAAAGCTATAAAAAATGCATGGCTGATAGTAAAAAAACAGCAGGCAGTCTGATAAACCTCAATGCACAATCGAATGTGCAATTAATCATGCCACTCGTTAGAGGGCGGCTTAAACATGGGAGTGGAAGATGCTGAGACGTCATGTTTTATTGCTGATGGGAGTGGCCGCAGCGGCAACTGCCATAACGGGCACCGTTTGGGCTCAAGCAAAACCGACGATGGGAGTTGTTGTAAAAATCGGTGGAATACCGTGGTTCAACGCCATGGAAACCGGCATCAAGGAAAACGGTGAAAAGCTTGGCATCGATGCGACGATGATCGGACCGACCAGTGCCGACCCCGCTTTGCAGGTTCGCGCCATCGAGGATTTGATCGCCAAGGGCGTCGATATTATCGGTGTCGTTCCTAACGACGAGAAGGCACTCGAGCCCGTTCTTGAAAAAGCGCGCGCCGCCGGCATCAAGGTGATCGCCCATGAAGGCCCCGGACTGAAAAATGTCGATTGGGACTTTGAACTTGCTTCCGCCAAGGGATTTGGCGAAACCCACGCCGAATTACTGGCCCAGAAAATGGGCGGCAAAGGTGAGTACGCCGTGTTCGTAGGCTCGCTCACCGTTCCGTTGCACAACGCCTGGGCGGATGCGGCCAACGCCTATATCGCTGCCAAATACCCCGATATGAAGCTGGTCGGTGAGCGCTACGGCGTCGCTGAAAATGTCGACGACAGCCGCAAGACGGCTCTCGATCTTATCGCCGCTCATCCCAATCTGAAGGGCTTCCTCGCTTTCGGCAGCCAAGGTCCGATTGGCGCAGGCAGGGCGGTCGAAGAGAAGAAGCTGATCGGCAAGGTCTTCGTGCTTGGACCGTTCTCGCCGGGCCAAGGGCAGAAGCTGGTGAAATCTGGCGCCATCAGCGGCGGATTCATGTGGAACCCCGCAGAAGCCGGACGAGTTTTCGTGACCATGGGCAAAATGCTGATGGACGGAACGGAAATCAAGGACGGCACCAAGATCGAGGGACTTGGCGAAGTTCATCCCGACGCCGGGGGCAAAGACATCATCACCGACAACCTTATCGCCATCAATGCCGATACGGTTGACGGCCTGGCCAAGCTCGGCCTGTAAACTCTTAACCTCGCCAGGGCCGCTGCATTGCCGCGGCCCTGGTCCCTCCGCCCTCTCCACGCATGACGGAAAAAACAGCAATGGCGACGGACCATCGCGAGGCCAGGCCGGATACGGGCGCTGGCGCACCGGCAATACGTTTCAATCATATTTCGAAAGTTTTTGGCGGCGTGCACGCCCTCGATAACGTTTCTTTCGAAGTGGACATCGGCGAAATCCACTGTCTTGCTGGAGAGAACGGCAGCGGAAAAAGTACACTGATCAAAATCGCAACCGGCGTCTACACGCCGGAGTCCGGAGCGGAACTCGAGTATTTCGGCAAAACTGAAGTCTCCGTGACGCCCTCCGCGGCGCGCCGGCAAGGGATCGCTGTCATCTGGCAAGACCTCGCGCTGTTTCCGGAAATGACGGTAGGAGAGAACATCGCGTTCGATACATTGCTCGGCAACCGTCCGCGGCTGGTGAATTATGGAGCCATCCGCGATGTTGCGGCAGCCGCATTGGCAAGACTGGACGTCGATCTCGATCTGGGGGCGCGGCTGCGCACTCTGCCCATCGCGGCACGGCAGGTGGTGGCAATCGCCCGTGCTTTGGCCAGCGATGCACGACTTATTTTCATGGACGAACCAACGGCATCTCTCACGCAGACGGAAACGGACAGCCTGTTGACGGTTGTCCGTAAACTGTCGAAAGCCGGTGTGGCAGTCGTATTCGTCAGCCACCGGTTGGCCGAAGTGCTCGACGTGGCAAGCCGCGTCACTGTATTGCGAGATGGCAAGCTTGTTGGGGTCTATCCGACCACCGGCATGTCACAATCGCGCCTGACCGAATTGATGACCGGAAAGACGTTCGAGAAAGTTATTGCGGCCCGCGACACATCAGCTGGCCGGGTGATCCTCGAAGTCGATAGTCTCGCTAGGCGAGACGAATTTTCAGATGTCGGTTTCGTCATCAGGGCGGGCGAAGTGTTGGGCCTTACCGGACTCATCGGGGCGGGGCGGACGGAGCTGGGCCACACACTTTTCGGCATGACGATACCGGATCATGGCACGATGCAACTTGAAGGCCGCGAACTGCATTTGAAATCAAACCGGGATGCGATTGACGTAGGTATTTCCTATGTTTCGGAGGACCGTCTGGCGCTTGGCCTGGTTCAACCGCAATCGATTGCCGACAATATTGTCCTGCCCGTTCTCGACCGCATATCGCGGCCCGACGGGTTGCTATCGCTACCCAAAAAACATGCCCTGGTGCAAAAATGGCTGAGCAAGCTTGCCATCAAGATCGGCAGGCCCGAGGACGCGGTTGCAACCCTCTCGGGCGGCAATCAGCAACGGGTCGTGCTGGCAAAGTGGCTCGCCACAAATCCCAAGCTTCTGTTTTTGGATTGCCCCACCGTCGGTGTCGATGTCGGCGCGCGCGCGGGGATTTACAAGATCATCCGCGACCTTGCCCATGACGGGATTGCCATTCTGTTGATATCCGATGAAGTAACGGAGGTATATTTCAATTCCGACCGGATTTTGCACATGGCGGGAGGAAGAGTGGCCGGCGAATTCGATCCGCGCCGGATTTCCCTGCGCGAGCTGGAGGTTGCCGTCTATGCGTAGCTTCGTGCGTGCATACCCCACTGAAACATGGTTGTTCGGGGTGATCGCGGTGATTTTCTTGTTTCTATCACTGGCGTCCGACAGCTTTCTTACTTTGGGAAACCTCTCTTCGCTCCTCAACAACAATGCCGTCAACGTCATCTGGGCCGTGGGGCTGCTGGTCGTATTGATCGCCGGTGGCATCGACATCTCGTTCGCCGTCGCCGCTTCGGTGGTTCAGTATCTCAGTGTTTATGTGCTCGAGGCGATCGGCGGCGGCAACTGGGTCATCGGTTTCCTTGTTGCAGGCGGAATTGGAGCTGGATTGGGATTGATCAATGCCGCCCTCATTCACGGTTTCCGCATCATCTCCATCGTCGTCACCATTGCCACCTTCAACGCCTGGTTCGGGCTGCTGATGTTTTTCTCGTCCGGACGCAACCTCTACAATCTTCCAGATTGGCTCACAGACAGAGTCACTCTGGTTGAATTTCAATCCGCCGACGGCACCTGGGTCGAACTGTCGCTGACTGTCGCTGTCATGGTGGCGGCGATGATCGCCACCTGGTTCCTCATCCATCGATCGACAATCGGGCGGCAGCTTTTCGCTTTCGGGGACAATCCGGAAGGCGCGCGCCGGGCGGGTATCAATATTGCGTTGATGCAGTTCATCGCCTTTGGCTGGATGGGAATGATGGCGGGGATCGGCGGCCTGATGCAGGCCAGCATCGTGAAGGAGGTTGTGCCCAACGCCCTGATGGGCCGTGAGCTTGATGTGTTGGCGGCCGTCGTTCTGGGAGGTGCCAGGCTAGGAGGGGGGCGGGGCTCGGTACTTGGTTGCTTT
>JANLYR010000345.1:0-17832 GCA_031365765.1 Hyphomicrobiales bacterium
GGCGCGGGTCCTCGAACACGATCGGGCCCGCACCTTCGGGCACGCTCACATAATAGGTTCCGCTGATCACCGCATTGCGGTGAATATGCGAGCCGTGCGCACCGCCATGCCCCAGTACATTGACCCACATGCCATCGCAGATGGGCGCGGTGCCGCGCAGGTCCCAGTGCAGGGCCTTGGCGAAAGCGAGCGCGTGGCGGCGCAACAGCCTTTCCAGCCGCGCAAACGGCGGATAGAGATCGGGCAGGCTGCCGGCGGAGGCATAGGATGTGTAGCCCGGATAGCCATGCTTGCGGGACCAGGCGATGCCTTCGCGGTCGCCCCGGCTCAAGCCGAGCGCGATGGTCTCAAGCTGGTGGTCAAGGAGCGGATTGGCGATGTCGTCGCGATAGATGTGGGTGACGAACAGGCCAGTGGTATTGGCCATCCTGACGGACTATATCTTTTCCAAGGCCTTCATCACCATCTTCTCGATCTGGTCCATGGGATGCTTGGTGAAATCCTTGTCGATCTCGCAAATCGTGGCCTTGGCGACATCGGGATTGACCGCCTTGCGATATTCCCCCAGCGCGATCGGAGGCGCAACGACGACAAGCTGGGTGAATGCACCCGCGGCGAAGTCCTTCGCCATGTCTTCGGCCACCTGCTGGATGAACTTGTCTTCGGCCAGGCGATGATAGTCGGTGGCCTCCATGGCGGAGCGGCGGCCCAGCGAATCATTGGTGCGGCCGGGCTTGTCGGCCCCTTGTTCATGGGTCGGTGGATTGTCCTGCCCGTAGCTCTTGACCATTTTAAGGTTGGGCGAAACCGCATCTCCATCGTTACGGAGCACGAGGGCGCGCGCCCCATCGGCAACCAGTACGCGAGCATTGTTATGCAACCTGTTCATCGATATCCCCATTCTGCTGATTTACTTCTTTGATGCCTGTGGAGGGCAAAGGGAAGAGCCTTCTTCGGCAGCGCGTTTTCTTTCTGAACTTACGGAGGTATGCACTTGAAAAAACTACATCATTTCGAAAACCGGCACGAGCCCCTGGCGTCGTCCCGAATGTTTTCGCTTAGGCTTCGCCGCAATGCCACCTATGCCTTTGGCACAATTGTGGTTTCATTGGCGGTCGGGATGGCGGGTTATATGGGTTTGGAGAGACTGGATTTTGTGGACGCCTTCGTCAATGCCGCCATGATCCTGTCGGGGATGGGGCCCTTGTCGCCCATGCATTATACAGCCGGGAAGATCTTTGCGGGCTTCTACGCGATTTTTTCCGGCCTGCTGATATTTGGTGTCGCGGGATTGATATTGGCGCCTATCTTCCACCGCGTGTTGCATCGCTTTCATCTGCCGGAAAAGGACCAGAACTGACATGCCTCTGCCTGAACGCCTGATCGAAGGCTATTCCAGTTTCCGCGCCGGGCGCTATGCCGCCGAGGCGGAACGCTACAAGCGGCTGGGCGAGGGCCAGCAGAATCCCTCGATCATGGTGATTGCCTGCTGTGATTCGCGCGCCGCGCCGGAAACCATCTTCGATGCCTCGCCGGGTGAAATCTTCGTGCTGCGCAACGTGGCCAATCTGGTGCCGCCCTACGGCCCGGACGGCGGCCACCACGCCACGAGTGCCGCGCTGGAATTCGCCGTCCTCTCGCTCGGCGTCCGCCATGTGGTGATCATGGGGCACGGGCGCTGCGGCGGCATCCGCGCAGCGGTGCAGGAAGGAACCCCGCTCAGTCATACCGATTTCATCGGCAGCTGGATGCGGCCGATCAAGGATGTGGCGCGCGCCGTGGGACGCGGCGGGCAGGGTGAAAATTACGAGCGCCGCGTCGAACTCGCATCCGTCGAGCACTCGCTGGCCAGCCTCAGAACGTTTCCCTGGGTGCGGACGAAAGAGGCCCGCAAAGAATTGTCGCTGCACGGCGCATGGTTCGACATTTCGCTGGGGGAGCTTCACTTCTACGACCAGGCCGAAACGGAGTGGCGAGCGCTGCCGACGGATTGAGCCTGGTCAATCCTCAAGCGTGATGAACGCGGCGGGAAAGCATTGTGCCAGCGCGCGGCGCGCCGCTTTGGCCTGGGCGAGATCGAACCCGTTGACGATGCCCAGGCGGAAACCGCCGGGCGGCATGGCGTGTTCTTCGGGTGACTTGCTCTCGAAGAACGTGATCTGCAGGCTGGATACGCCGGGCATGGCGCGGATCGCCGCCTGCCGGTCTGCCGCCGGGTGCTGGAATTTCCCCCCGTGGGTGGCAAACAGCGGAACGGAATAGCCGTCGCGCCGGCGAGAATCGTCGAAGGTCCACCGGTTTCGCGCATAGAGATCGACCAGCGCTTCGACCCAGCCCGGACCGTAGAGATCGACCCACTGATCGGCAAAGCGCAGATGCACCTCGATGATGCGGCCCTTGATGGTTTCGAAATTCATCATGCCGGTGTAGCCCGCCATGTGATCCGCGATCCAGGCGCCGAGATAGCGATCGAGCGCGGGCTCGGGCTCGGCATGAATTGTCCAATGTTTGAAGGTTCCGGCCACGCCCGGCACGCCAGTCGCATGCCGGCTCCACACGGCCTTGCCGTTCAACACCGCGCAATCGGACGATACATGGCGGCCTTCCAGCAGTTCCATCCACATGTGGCCCGGCTGATACTGGCGTTCGAGATCGGCGGCCTCCCTCACCGCGCGGCTGCCGATCCCCATGCCCTTCATATTCATCATCGGCTTCGAGAACACCGGAAAACGTTGCGGCGTGACCCCATGGGGACCGCAGGCGATGCGCTGGCTCGCCGCCACGCGCAGCTTGTCGTAGATCCAGCGATGCGCCGGATGCCAGGTCCAAGCGTCCGCGTCGTCGGTCGGGATGAAAACATCATCCGGGCAGGGGACGTGGCTGAAATACTGAAGGCGCCAGGAGTCGCGCTCACAGATAGGCATGGGAACAATCTAGCACTGTCCCGGGACCACGCAACGGACGGTGCGGTTGCCGTTATTCAATCGCCCAGGTGATCGAGACGTCAACGGTCAGCACCTGTTCCCCAGGCGCCACGGGGACGTCGGCGGCCATGCTTTCCATGCGGGCATCCTTGGCGAACATGGGCGGCTGGAAGTTCCTGGTTTCCGTAAGATTGAGCACGCCGCCCATTTGAAAGGACATCGAGCGGGCATAGAGCTTCGCCTTGCGGAGCGCGTCGGCGGCGGCAAGCTCGCGGGCCTTGTCCATGGCGGCATCGGGTGCGGATACCGCAAAGGTGATGCCGTTGATCTGGTTCGAACCCGCCGACACCACCTGGTCGAGGAGCGCCCCCAGACCCTCGAGTGCGCGCACCATGACGCTGACACTGTTCGACACGTCATAGCCGGTCAGCCGGGGTTGAGCGTTGTTGCTGAAGTCGTAACTCGCCTGCACGCTGAAATTCGACGTCTGGATATCTTTCTCCGGAATGGCGCCGGTCTTGAGCGATGCCATGATCCGGGTCATCGCCTCGGAATTCGCCGACAGCGCGGCGCGCGCCGTCTCGGCATGGCTCGACACACCGATCGACACCACCGCCATGTCGGGCGCGGCGCGGACTTCGCCATGACCGGTGACGGAAATACTGCGTGGCATTTTCATATCCTGGGCGAAGGCGGCAGGGGCGGCTGCCGCCAACAAGGCGCAGCCAAGAAGCAGCGAACGAGCGATCATGAATTGACTCCGATGCGGTTGGTGACCTCCGATGCCGGAGAATTGCGGCGGGACTATGCGCGGTAACTCACCGAAAGGGCGGTTCGTCGAAACTCCGGAGTTTCCTCGAATGAAGCTGCGAGAGGTTGCCGCGCAACCCGTCGATCGCCGCCAACCCGATCATCAGATGCTCGCCCACGGCGCGGTCGTAAAACGCATTGGCGGCGCCCGGCAGCTTGATCTCGCCATGCAGCGGCTTGTCGGACACGCAGAGCAGCGTGCCGTACGGCACCCGCAGGCGATAGCCTTGCGCGGCGATCGTGCCCGATTCCATGTCGACGGCGATGGCGCGCGACAGGTTGATGCGCTTTCGTTCATGGGTCCAGCGCAGTTCCCAGTTGCGGTCGGCATTGGTGACGACCGTGCCGGTGCGCAGCCGCTGCTTCAGCGCCTCGCCCCGCTCGCCCGTCACGCGCGCGGCCGCGTCCTGCAACGCCACCTGCACCTCGGCCAGTGCGGGGATCGGAATGTCGGGCGGCACCAGCGTATCGAGAATGCGGTCCTGCCGGAGATAGCCGTGGGCCAGCACATAGTCGCCGATGCGCTGGCTCTGGCGCAAGCCCCCGCAATGGCCGATCATCAGGAAACAATGGGGCCGGAGCACCGCCAGATGGTCGGTGATGTTCTTGGCGTTGGACGGGCCGACCCCGATATTGACCAGCGTGACACCGCCTTCGCCGTCGCTTCGCGACAGATGATAGGCGGGCATCTGGAAACGGTGCCAGGGCGAGGCTTCGGCGTGGCCGGTCATCTCGGTAGCGATCATGCCGCGCCGGATCACACCGCCTCCCGGCAGATGCAGCGCGTCATAAGGCCCTTCGGACGCGATCTGGCCGATGGCCCAGGTCACGAACTGGTCGACATAGCGGTGATAGTTGGTGAGCAACACCCAGGGCTCGATATGGCTCCAGTGCGTTCCGGTGTAGTGCTGAAGCCGCTTCAGCGAATAGTCGGTGCGCACCGCGTCGAACAGCGCCAGGGGAAAGGGGTGGCCCGCGGTGTGGTGCCATTCGCCATCGGCGATCTCGTCCCCCACCAGCGCCAGTTTCGGCACGGGGAAATGCAGCGCGATTTCGGCTGGATTGGCGACATCGCCGGCCAGATCGTCGCCGCGATCGAGCACGTAAGGGTAGGGGATTTCCTGCTCCGACACGCTCACTTCCAGCGTCGCGCCGTAGTCGCGGACGAGATGGCTGAGCTGTTCCAGCAGATAGCGCCGGAAGTGGGCGGGTTGCGTCACCGTCGTCAGATAGGTGCCAGGTCCCTGGAACTTGGCATAGGCCCTGGCCAGCGACGGCTGCACTCCGTGCGCCTCGTAATGCACCATCAGTTCGGGGTAGCAGAAGCGCCGCCTGTCGCCCGGAGCGGGTGACACGCGCGTCTCGAAATAGCGCTCCAGCGCCTCCCTGAGATTGAGGACAGAACCATCGTAAATCTCGATCAGGCGATCGACGGCGGCTTCCGGTGTGAGTGTTGTTTGCGGCATCGTGGGCCCTATAGCACGCCGCGGCGAATTGCTGTAGCCATCGCCGCCGGTGGGGCCCGTAGCTCAATGGTTAGAGCTGACGGCTCATAACCGTCTGGTTCCAGGTTCGAGTCCTGGCGGGCCCACCAACAGAGCTTTCCCGGCGTGCGGGCGTTGACACCCGATCGCCGAACCGACCTAAACCGACATTATTGGTGGTACGTTTTATATACGGCGGAAAAGTACCCGACATTCGCAGCCGCATTGCTGTAAATCCTTAGGCTTATTGTGTGAGACACGCCGGAGGACACTGGTTGGGTGTATCGCACGCTCGTTATATGAAAGGTGGGCGAGAGATTGCCGCTGAATGGGCAGGCCGCTATGTAAACGTTGTCAATAATAGGACAGATCGCGTAACTCGGGGCGCTGTCGGACACGCCTATCTGGACATACACCTCGACTTCGATGACACAATTGACGGTGGCAGCTGGGCAACCCATTCGAGCAAAGGCTTCCGGTATAACAACCGCGTTCAATGCTGCAATCGGATGAGTGGGAGAAAATTGGTATTCGCGAATCGACGTCTGATAGGACTTCAGAGCATTGAGAGTGACCGCGCGTGAAGTTGCCCCGCGAGACACTGTTGGCTCGGCAGCCGACAGACTGCTTGGAGCCAACAGGCAAAACGCCGCCGCGAGAATTAGCGCTACCCGGTTGGTCATAGGCGGTGACTTTCGCTGCTGTTCCAGCAAGAACATATCTGCCTGAGGCCTCACAAAGTCAAACGCCCACCCCACGGGGCTCCCGATCAATACCGCAACCTGTCGCCGGTTTCGCCATCGAACAGGATGATGCGGTCTTTGAGGAACGTGAAGGCGATCGGCGTATCGAGATTCTGGCGAAACGTTCGATGCCCTTTGGCGACAACGAGTTGCTCGCCGGCCCACGCCGTGACCAGAGTGAGATCGCCGGTTGGTTCGAGCGAGTAGAGCTTCGAAACGAGGTTGCCGCCTTTGGCTGCGCTGATTTCCATATCTTCCGGACGGATGCCCAGGACGATGTTCTTGTGCGTTCCGTGGCCCAGGTTTTTCACCTCCGTGTTGGGGCCGCGAAACGTGCCATTTTCCAGCGACCCCTTGATGAGGTTCATGGGCGGTGATCCAATGAAGCTGGCGACGAAAATGTGGTTTGGATCGTTATAAACTTCATCCGGCGTGCCAAGCTGCTGGATCTTCCCCTTGTTCATGATGGCGATGCGATCGGCCAGCGTCATGGCCTCGATCTGGTCATGCGTCACATAAATGGTGGTCGTCTCCAGATCGCGCTGGATGCGCTTCAGTTGCGCCCGCATGGTGAGGCGGAGCTTGGCATCGAGGTTCGACAACGGCTCGTCCATGAGGAAGACTTGCGGTTGGCGGACGATGGCGCGTGCAAGTGCGGCGCGTTGCCGTTGGCCACCGGAAAGCGCGCGGGGCTTGCGTTCCAGGAAATCTCCGAGTTCGACCATCCCCGCCGCCTTGCGCACCAGACGGTCATGATCGGCTTTGGGAACGCCCCGCATGCGGAGCGGGAAGCGGATGTTCTCGTAAATCGACATGTTGGGATAGAGCGCATAGCTCTGAAAAACCATGGCCACGTCGCGATCGCGCGCGTCAACGTCGGTGACCAGTTCGCCGTCGATTTCAATTTCTCCGGCGGTGGGCTCTTCCAGCCCGGCGATCATGCGCATCGTGGTGGTCTTGCCGCAACCCGAAGGGCCGAGGAAAACCATGAACTCCTTGTCCCGGACCTCAAGGTCGATCGAATCGACACCCACGAATGCGCCCCACGATCTGGAAATTCCACGAAGTTTAATTCCGGCCATTGTAATTCCTGCCTGTCATGGAAAGCTCCGCGCGCGCGATTGAAAATGATCTCAAACGGATTTTCCTTTATAGAAACTGGTTGAAGGGGCGGTACAACACAGGACCACGCATCCCATCTGGAATGCGATGACACGCCGGAGACACGCCGCATGCGATACGACTACGCGTCAATTGGTTTCTATACATTCGACTGCCTTGGCTGGCCATTCACCGAAGTTCCACCGGGGGGTGGAACAGTGATGATTGATGAATTCACTTTGGCTGTTTCGGGCGCGGCCGGAACCGCGGCGATCGCGGCCTCGAAGATGGGCCTCAAAACGCTGGCGGTGGGCGGCGTGGGATCGGACCTCATGGGCGACTGGGTGTTGCAGCGGTTGCGCCATTTCGGCGTCGACACATCCGCCATGCAGCAGCAGAAAGGCTGGAAGACTTCGTCCTCGATCGTGACCACGCGCCGGGATGGCTCGCGTCCTGCCCTCCACATGCTGGGCGCGACCGCCGACTTCTACGTCGATGACACGATGATGAACCAGGTGATCGATGCGACGGTCGTTCACCTCGGCGGCATCGGCCTGATGAAGAAAATGGACACGGGCCGCAATGCCGAACTGATGAAGCGGGCAAAGCTCAACGGCGCGGTAACGACGGTGGATATATTCGCGGGCTCGAAAGATGACATGCCGGCCGTCGCCATGGTGCTGCCCCACACGGACTATTTCATGCCGTCGATCGACGAAGCCCGGGCCCTCACCGGCCTCGACGACATGGGCGACATCGCCAGGAAATTTATCGGCCTCGGTGTGAAGTGCTGTGTCTTCACGCTGGGGGGCGATGGCGCCTACTATCATCATGCCGATGGCAACGTGTTCACGACCCCGGCATTCGACATCGACGTGAAATGCACCTGCGGATGCGGCGATGCCTTCAATGCGGGTTTTGCCGTGGGGCTCATCCGCGGGCTCGACGCGCAGGCGACCGTGCGATTGGCCCAGGCCACGTCCGCACTCAATGCCACGGGCCTGGGGTCCCAGGCCGGCGTCACGTCGCTCGAGCACACGTTGAATTTCATGAAGACCACGAGGTTGAAGGCCTAGCTTTCAGTACATTGTCTTGATATTCGCCAGTTCCCTGGACAGGCCCGCAACGTCGCGCTGCGCGATCAATTCCGTTATGTCGGTGAGCCGCGGCACAATGAGGGCCCCGACAATGGCAAAAAATTCATTCTCGTCCTGAATTGCCATGGGCATTCCTTCTTCGGCGAAAAGCAGTGCAACGCAGGAGATGGCGAAAATCGCGATGCTCGGCTCCGTGGCCTCGAACAGACGCAATGACCCCCGGGCTTTTCCCACCCGCGCCACCGGTGCTGCGTCCACGAGCGCCAGAAGCGTTCGCGCCAGGAAATCGGTTTCCGATTGCGGTAACGCGCCGGAGTCGTTCGATGCGAGCTGGCGGCGCGCGGCATCCACGCGATGCTCCAGCAGCAGAAATGGCGGTTCCGAGTAGCGGTTGATGATATGAACCGCCGCGCGAAAGAAATAGGCATTGAACAGCGGATTGTGAACCAGGCTGTTCTTGCGGATGGCCTCCGCCACTTCGTTCATCATGCCGGGGGCGAACGGTGAAGGCAGCGTGCGCCAGCTTGGCAGGATCAGCGCGATCGCCGCGTTGGCGCTCCAGGTCATGAAGCGATCGGCCAGCCGCGCGGCGCGGGCAACGAAGCTCGACAGGAAGGCAACGTTGCGCCGGCCGTCGCCACCCCCGTCGGCGCGTGAAATATCCCGCACATAGAACTGCGCCGTGCGCAACCCGTCGCGCGTGCCTGCCGCCACGCATACGGCGTGGGCGGCGAGTGTGTTTGCGGTTTGCAATTCAATTTTCATGATGGCGTTCATCCCTTTACCGCGCCCATCGTCAAGCCACGCGACAGATGGTTCTGTATCAGGATTACCAAAAGCAGGATGGGGAAGAAAGCCATGAAAGAAACCAGCGCGATGGCATTGTAGATGATGCCATCGGAACCGCCGGAGAAATTGGCAAGCGCCACCGAAAGGGGATAGGCATTCTTCGAGGCGATGATGAGCGTGAAAAGATACTCGTTCATGGCGAAGATGGCGGCAATGACGGCGGCGGTGACAATGCCCGGCAGGCACATGGGAATGATGATGGACCACAGAATGCGCAGGTTCGACGCGCCGTCGGTGCGCGCCGCGTCTTCGATTTCCGGCGGTATGTCGAGCATATAGGAGCGGATGATCCATACCACGATGGACAGGTTCATGGCGGCATAGACCAGCATGAGCGCCCACACCGTGTCGAGAATATGCAGTTTTCCAAACAGGACGAAAATTGGAATGGCAACGGCGGCGGGCGCCATCATCTTGGTTGACAGAATATAGAACCCGATGTCTTCGCGGCCCCTGAATTTGAATCGGGCCAGCGCATAGGCGGCCGGAATGCCAAGCAGCAGGCAGATGAAAACACTGCCGGCGATCGCCAGCACGGAATTCTTGAAATAGGAGAGCAGGGGCCAATCCTGCATGATCTTGGCCCAGGTCTCCATTGTCAGGGTGGGAAAGTAGATGGGCTCCGGCGCGATGATTTCATTGCGCGGCCGCAAGGCGATGGTGGCGAAAAACAAGATGGGCAGAAAGCAGACGAGCCCCCAGATCGTGAGAACCAGTTTGCGAAGGAGGGTGCCCTTCTCGCGTTTTGCCGGCATCACTCAATTCCCGACTTGAAAAAGCGCCGGACCAGTGTTTGGGCCAGAATGACCGTGGCGATCAGCAGCAGGACGGAGGCCGCCGAGGCATAACCCTGCTCGAAACTTTTGAATGCCGTGCGGTAGATGAAATAACTCAGGGTCTCGGTCTTGCCCCCCGGCGTTCCCTGGGTGATGATATGCACCGGCGCGAACATGGTGATGATGTCGATGCCGCGCAGCACCAGGGCGATGGCGATCACCGGCCGCATCATCGGCAGCGAAATATTGAAGAAGATCCTGCGCCACGAGGCGCCGTCGAGGCGTGCGGCTTCCTCCACTTCCTTGTCCATGCCCTGCAGCGCGGCCACGAAGATGATGAACAGGAATGGCGTCCATTGCCAAACGTCGGTCACCACCAGAACGAGGCGGGCGAGAAACGTCGAGGCCATGAAATCGATATTGCCGAAATCGAGGCCTGCCCGGGTCAACAGGTCGCTGATCACCCGGCCATCGTTGAACAGCAGCTTCCACAAAAACGAAACGGCGGACGGCATGAACAGCATGGGCAGCAGAAACAGGATGCGCCAGGCTTTCACCCAGCGATCGCGGTAAACCAGGGCGGCCAGCGTCAATGCGATCACGAATTCGAGGAACAGCGTGACCGCGCCAAGCACCAGCGTGTTGCCCAGGCTCGTCCAGAAGGCGTTGTCGACGATCAGTTCCCGGTAGTTCTGCAAACCCACATATTCGAGCTTGAATTTTCCTGTCATCAGGCTGCGGTACATCGCATAGATGCCGGGATAAAGCGTGATGCCCAGGAGGTATATGACGGCCGGGGCCAACAGCAAATACGGGAACGCCTTGCGCACGAAAGGACTGCGGCGAACCCGTGTCCTTTTCGCCGCATGCAAGGTGAGCGCCACATCAGCCATGGGAAAGGTTTACGAGCATTTTCCTTTTGAGGATAAAAAAAATGGCCGGATCGCTCCGGCCATTTTGTGTCGTTGCGCCTAGAACGGCAGCTTCTTGTCCTTGCCGAGCCACATGCCACGCGACATCGAGGCGTAGGAGACCGGATCGGCACCTTTGTAGAAGCCGCTTTTTTCCATGATCGCCTTGACCTTCGTCGCGGCTTCGTCAAGAGCGGCTTTGGGTTCCATTTCACCCACCACCACCTTGTTGATCAGGAAGCCGATTTCCTGGTCCATCTGGAAGGCGTTGGGCAGACGCGGCGCACACCAGCAATAATCCAGTTCGTCGGACCAGACTTTGGCCGGCTGCGAAACCGCCCGCAGTTTTTCGTTGGTCAAAACGGACTTGTAGCCGGGAGCAACGCCATTGGCGTTGGCTTCGTTCATGGCCATGATCGAGGCCGTGGTGAGGAAGGCCAGCATGAGGAAAGCGGCTTCGGGCTCGGGCGACGTCGAGGTCACGCCCGAGGTTGAACCGGCGATGTTGGGGGGCGCGAAACGGCCGCCTTCAACGCGCGGTTCGTAGATCGTCAGCACATCGTCGCCGATTTTGCTCTGGTCGGGGCGCGTGGCCTGCGTGCCCGAATCCTGCCACGAGATGTTGCAGGCGATCTGTCCGCCGAGCCAGGCGGCGCGGTTGGTCGGCCAGTCGGCCGCCGCCACACCTTCGATCGCGTGCTTCGACAAGGCCACGATCGTTTCGAGACCCTTGACGCCGGCATCGCCGTTGAACGCGGGCTCCCACTTGTCGTTGAACAGTTCAAGACCGTACTGGGCCGCGACATGCTGCCAGGTATAGGTCGCCCAGAAGCCGCGGCCGCACATCATGCCGATGGCGTTCACGCCCTTTTCCGCCTTGTTCAGTTCGGGCGCCAGACGCAGCATCTCGTCGTAGGTCGGGATGGTGTTGACGCGGTCCACATCGCCGCCGAGCACTTTTTTGAAGATCGAGGGGCGGATATGAACCTGCTGGATATCGCAGTCGAAGGGAATTCCCATGAGGCCCTTGTCGCCCCAGTGGCCATAATTCAGCAGATAGGTGTCGTAGAAATCATCGACCGGCAATTTCCACTTGGCGGCATAGTCATCGAGCGGCTTGAGGAACCCTTGCGCCGCGAAGTCGCCGAGCCACGGCGAGAAGAATTGCAGTGCATCGAAGCTGGCATTGCCCGAGAGGAACTCGGCCACGACCTTGTCGTACATCGAATCATCGGGAATGGCGACGAGTTCGACATTGATGCCGGAGAGTTCGAGGAACGGCTTGATGCCGTCCTGCGCGGATTCACGGTCGGCGGCGCCAATGGCGAACCGCACGGTTTTGCCCGCGTGCTCCTTGCGGACGGCTTCCCAGTCCACGGTGCGGATCCAGTCTTTTTTCGGATCCCACAATTCGTCATTGTCGGCCAGCTTGTACTGGTCGCGATATTCCTTCTTCACATATTTTCCAACATTGATGCCAGCCAGCACATCGGCCGGTTCAGCCAGGGCCGCAAAGGCGCCAGTGATGTTGAACATCGATACGCCGCCAACTCCCGAGATCAGGGCAGCACCCGTGGCGGCACTTGATTTCAGGAGAGACCTACGCGTGATGAGGCCGGACTTTTTCTTCGACATCGGTCGTTTTCTCCATTTTGATGGCCTGCTCATGATTATTTTTGCGTGCCGTCAGGCCTGAATGCGACGCAAGTTCTTTGAAGGTGAATGTGTTGGCCGATTGCTCAGCGGAGAACGGAAACCCAGCGTTCTGTCAGTCAACTCCCGCTTCTCCCTTGTCCGGCGTTAACGTTGGTCTGGTGTGCCAACCGGTTTCAATTGCAGAGCAAACATTATCATACTTAACAGTTTTGAAAATGCAAATGTTTCGTTTCGTTGTGTCGAAATTATCCTCTGTGCACCTCGGAAGCGGGGGAATCCGTGATGTCACACCATAATTTCCTTGATACTGCGCATATTTTTCTCTATTTCAGGAATTGTACATAAGTAGTCGGCGATATATTTTTGTATCGTTGAATGTATGGCGTGCCATGGCTTTTGCGCCTCTCGGCGGTTGGCGAGAGTGGATTGACAAAACAACGGTTTTGCGAGGCCCGAAGTCATAATGCTGGAAAAGACGATATCGCGGAAATCCAAGTCTTCCAGCGATGGCGATCGCAGCGCCGGGCGCGTGGCACGCAACCGGTTGCGGATCGCCTGGATGTATTATGTCGAGGGCCTCACGCAAAACGAGATTGCCGACAAGCTTGGCATCGGCCGCGTGACCGTCGTGCGCAACATCAACGAGGCCATCAAGCAACGGGAAGTCAAAATCTGGATCGAGGGCGAGATCGCCGAATGCTTTGCGCTCGAGGCGCAATTGAAGCAGGCCTTCGGTTTCCGCGACGCCATTGTTGTCCCCGAACCCACCACCCCGGCGAATGTGACCAAGGCCATCGGTGTGGCCGCCGGCATGTATATCACCGACAGCCTCACCGACGACATGTCGATTGGCGTGGGGTGGGGGGCAACGCTCTATGAATCGCTCCAGACGCTGACCCCGCGCGAGCTTGAGAATGTACAGGTCGTATCCTTGCTCGGCGGCATCGTGCAGGCCAGGCGCTACAATCCGTCGGAGTTCGCCTGGCAGTTTGCCCGGATTGTCGGCGCCGATTGCTATCTCCTTGCGGCACCCGCCGTTGTCGATTCGCCCGAGACCAAGGAAGCGCTGGTCGAGCGCTGCGGTTTGCGCGATGTGCTGCGCCGCGCCGAAAGAATCGACATGGCGCTGCTGAGCGTCGGCACCATGGCGCCGGACTCGACCGCCTTCCGCTTCGGCTTCAGTTCCGAAGAAGAGCGCACCGCCTTGATCCGCCTCGGTGCCGTCGGCGATCTGCTTTACAATTTCTATGACAGCAGCGGCACTCTCGTTGACCACCCCATTAACGAGCGCATAATGTCCATCCCGCTGGAGCAGCTGCGCGGCGTGCCCTTGCGCGTCATAGCGTCCGGCGGACATGAGAAAGTGGAATCGATCCTGGGCGCGATCAAGCTGGTAAATTGCAATGTGCTGATCACCAACGAGGCAACGGCGCGCGAATTGCTGCTCAGGCGGAGTTGAGGTGCCGGATGCTGACCCCGCTCACGCCTGAAATAATCAAAGTCGACGATCTGAGCCATGAAGCGCGCCGCTTCAGGACCATTTTGTGGTCCTTCGAACGCAATGTGGACCTGTTGTTCAGGGATAACGGCCTCACCGCGGAGGTCGATCACGCGGCGCTGGCGGAGGCGTTCGCCCGCTGGCGCCAGGCCTTTGACAATGCGAAGTACCTCGCCAACACGGATCGCCGCGACTTCGTGATCTATGCTGCGGGCCTGATGCTCAAGGAACTGATCGCCGCGTCGCCGCTCAAAGCGGTCGAAGGGAAGGAGCAGGCACTTTCCGGCCTGCCAATCGAGATCGACCACCGGCTGAAACGCTGGCCCGAAGGCTATGCCTATACCAGTTTCTGCCTTTCGGTTGCCGCCGCCATCCTCAAGGAAATGGGCGACGAGCAACCGGTGCTGGCATCGACCACCGACGATCCCCAGTTTTGGGATTCGTTTCGCGAGAACACGCTTGAGAGCCCGACGACGGCAATCGCGTTTTTCGATCTCGTTTGCGGCCAGGACCCCAACTGGGATGCACCGGACGTTCCATGGCTTCGCCTGGTCGTGGCGAAACGGGAAAAGCTTGGCCCGCCAAAAAACCGTGAAACACTCAAGTGAGACACCCTCGTCTCACGTATCGACCGGCGCCTCGAGCTTCGGCGCAGCCTCACGCAGGAGAATTCTGATGCCCACAAATGTGTTCCCCACGGGCCTGGCTCGGGATCTTCGCGCCAGGGCGGAGAGCAAGAAGCCGATCCGGATCGGCCTGGTGGGGTCTGGCGAAATGGGCACCGACATCGTGACGCAGGTAGCGCACATGCCGGGCCTGGCAATCGGCGCCATTTCGGAATTGAGAGCGTCGGCCGCGGGCAAGGCCGTCGATATCGCATACCGCGAACCCGGTCACTGGCAGGAGGTGAAGGCAGGCGGTTCGATCAACGCGATCATGGAGCAGGGCAAGATCGCGGTCACCGACGATGTCACTTTGCTGCTGGAGAGTGGACTGATCGACGTGGTGATCGATGCGACCGGAGTTCCGGCGGTGGGCGCCGAGATCGGCCTGCGCGCCATGGAGCGCGGCAAGCACCTGGTGATGATGAATGTCGAAGCCGACGTGACCATCGGCGCCTATCTGAAAAGCGAGGCCGACCGCCTCGGCGTCGTCTATTCTCTGGGGGCGGGCGACGAGCCGTCCTCATGCATGGAGCTGATCGAATTTGTTTCCGCGCTGGGCTATCCGATAGTCGCTGCCGGCAAGGGCAAGAACAATCCGCTCAAGATCGACGCGACACCGGACGAGTATGGCGACGAAGCGCGGCGCCGCAACATGAGCGTGCGCATGCTGGTCGAATTCGTCGACGGCTCGAAGACCATGGTGGAGATGGCGGCGATCGCCAATGCCACCGGTCTGGTGCCCGACCGGCCCGGCATGCATGGCCCCGCAGCGACGCTGGATCAGCTGGCAAAGACGCTGGTACCGCGGAAGGACGGCGGTGTGCTGTCGCGCTCCGGCGTGGTCGATTACTCGATCGGCAAGGGTGTTGCGCCGGGGGTGTTCGTCATCGCCGACATGTCGCATCCGCGCATTTCGGAACGCATGGAAGACCTCAAGATGGGGCACGGTCCATATTTCACTTTCCACCGTCCCTACCATCTCACCTCTCTCGAAGTGCCGCTCACCTGCGCGCGCGTGGCGCTTTATGGCAAAGCCGACATGGTGCCACTGGCAAAGCCCGTGGCGGAAGTCTGTGCTGTGGCGAAGAAGGCCCTGAAGCCTGGCGACACCCTCGATGCGATCGGCGAATACTGCTATCGGGCCTGGATCATGACGGCGGCGGAGGCACGCGAATTGGGGGCGACCCCTTGCGGCCTGCTGCACGGCGCGAAGGTGACCAGCGCCATCGCCAAGGGCGAACTCATCACGGCGGCGAATACCGCCATACCTCCCGGCTCAAAGATCGCCGAACTCCGCGCCCGCCAGGACAGACTGGTTTACGGAAACTGAGGACCACCGATGAGCACCGCCGCAAGCCCCAAGCCGGACAGCGCCCCGGCCAACGTACCCTTTGCTTTCCGCAACTACACGCCCGACCAGCTCCGCGAGGTGCTGCGTAAAATGTATCTGATCCGGCGCTTCGAGGAAGGCGCCGAAGATTCCTACACGCGCGGCCTCATCCACGGTACCATGCATCTCTCCATCGGCCCGGAGGCAAGCGCGCTTGGCATCTGCATGCCGCTGACCGTCGCGGACCAGATCACCTCGACCCATCGTGGCCACGGCCACTGCATCGCCAAGGGCGCGAGCGTTGACCGCATGTTCGCGGAATTTTTCGGCAAGACCACGGGTTATTGCAAGGGCCGGGGTGGATCGATGCACATCGCCGACGTGAGCCTCGGCAATCTCGGTGCGAACGGCATCGTGGCGGGTGGCATTCCCATTGCAGTCGGCGCCGCACTCTCCGCCAAGATGCAGAAGAACGGCAAGGTGGTGATCTCGTTCTTCGGCGACGGCGCCAACAACGAAGGGGCGTTCCATGAATCGCTCAACATGGCGGCGATCTGGAAACTGCCAGTGGTCTTCGTCTGCGAAAATAACGGCTATGGCATGTCGACCTCGACGGCGCGCTCGACGGCGGTGGCCAACATTGCCGACCGCGCGGCGGGCTATGCCATGCCCGGTGTCATCGTGAACGGCAACGATTTCTCGGCCGTGGCGGAGGCCTCGACCGCCGCCGTCGATCGCGCGCGGCAGGGCCTGGGTCCAACCCTCATCGAATGCAAGACCTATCGCCACCGGGGCCACTCCAAGAGCGACCGCAACCGCTACCGCACCAAGGAGGAGATCGACGAGTGGAAGGCTGAGCGCGATCCCATTGCGTTGTTCGAAGGCGAGCTTCAGCAGTTCGGCATGATCGACCAGAAGGGCATCGAAATAATACGCGCCGCGGTCGACGGCGAAATCGCGCAAGGCATCGCCTTCGCCAAGGACAGCCCCGCCCCGGACACGAGCGCCGCTCTCGACTTTGTCTATGCGGAGCGGCAGTGACGGAGGCACCCGCGCGGGAACTCAGCTATTCCCAGGCGATCCAGGAGGCGATGGCGATCGCCCTGGAAAGCGACCCCCGCGTCTTTCTCATGGGCGAGGATATCGGCGTTTACGGCGGTGCCTTCCAGGTGACCGGCGATCTCGTCGAGCGCTTTGGGCCCGAGCGGGTGATCGACATGCCCATTTCGGAACTCGCCGGCGCGGGCGTGGCGGTCGGTGCGGCGATGACCGGCATGCGGCCGATATTCGAGTTTCAATTTTCGGATTTTGCCACGCTTGCCATGGAGCAGATCGTCAACCAGGCCGCCAAGATGCGTTTCATGCTGGGGGGCGAAGTATCGGTGCCGCTGGTCATGCGATTTCCGGCGGGCTCCGGAACGGGCGCCGCCGCCCAGCACAGCCAGAGCCTCGAAGCCTGGCTCGCCCATGTGCCGGGACTGAAGGTCATACAGCCGGCAACACCCTATGATGCAAAAGGCATGTTGCTTGCTGCGGTAGAAGACCCCGATCCGGTGATGATCTTCGAACACAAGCTGCTCTACAAAACCAAGGGGCCGGTGCCGGAAGGTTATTACACGGTTCCGATCGGCAAGGCGGAGGTGCGGCGGCAGGGCCGCGACGCGACCATCGTCGCCACCTCCATCATGGTGCACAAGGCGATGGATGCGGCGGAAGCGCTGCAGGCCGAAGGCATCGACGTTGAGGTCATCGACCTTCGAACCATCCGCCCCATCGACCGGAACACGGTGATCGAGAGTGTCAAAAAGACGACACGCCTGCTCTGCGTTTACGAGGCGGTGAAAACGCTCGGCATCGGCGCCGAGATCAGCGCCATGGTGGCCGAGAGCGAGGCCTTCGATTATCTCGATGCGCCGATCATGCGGCTGGGCGGTGCGGACAGCCCGATCCCCTACAATCCCGATCTCGAAAAGGCCGTTGTCCCGCAG
>JANLYR010000349.1:0-37020 GCA_031365765.1 Hyphomicrobiales bacterium
GTGTTGTGGGGCGTGCAGCATTTGGCCAGGCTGCGGGCGATCGAAGGCGACAAGGGCGCGCGCGGATTGCTTGAACGCTTTGGCGACGAAGTGGTCGATGTCGAAATGTCGAGCTCAGCCATTCTCCTTGACGCCGATACGCCGGAAGCGCTCGACCGGATCAGATCAGCTGGCTTTGCCTGAAGCTCGTATGGCCCTTGCGGCCGACGATAATGTGATCGTGAACGAGAACGCCGAGACGCTGACCGGCATCAACGATTTTTTTGGTCATATCGACATCGGCCATAGAGGGTGTGGGATCGCCTGATGGGTGATTGTGCACCAGCACGATGGCGGAAGCGCCAAGTTCGAGCGCACGCTTTACCACTTCGCGGGGATAGACTGGAGTGTGATCGACGGTTCCCTGTTGCTGCACTTCATCGGCGATAAGTTGGTTTTTCTTGTCGAGAAACAGCACGCGGAACTGTTCGATATCGGCGAAAGCCATAGCGGCGCGGACATATTCGAGAATCGCCGTCCAACTCGAAAGAACTTGCCGGTTGATAACTTGTCCACGCATCAGGCGCATCGCGGCGGCATGTACGATCTTGAGTTCGGTGACGATGCCTTCGCCGACACCTTTCACTTCCATCAGCCGCTCAGGCTCGGCGCTGATCACTTCAGCGAATGTGCCGAAGCGCGCGAGCAGTAGCTTTGCCAGCGGCTTGGTGTCGCCGCGCCGTATCGCCCGGTATAGCACCATTTCCAACAACTCATAGTCGGGCACGGCATCCGCGCCCCCGTTGCGAAAACGGTCCTTGAGACGCTCGCGATGGCCGAGGAAATGTGGTTGGGGCGTCAGGCCTGCGTCATCGAAGCCCGGCATCCCTCATGACCTGTGGGGTGGGCTGTCAGACCCATTGGGCGACAGTGTAAAGATCTCGACGCCCGTATCGGTCACCGCCACTGTATGTTCGAATTGGGCCGATAGAGATCGGTCGCGCGTCACCGCGGTCCATCCGTCACCCAGGATCTTCACATGTGGGCGTCCAAGATTGATCATGGGCTCGATGGTGAAGAACATTCCGGCCTTGAGTTCGACACCTTCCCCGGGCCGTCCGTAATGCAGCACATTAGGATGATCGTGGAACGACCGGCCAAGGCCATGACCGCAAAAATCGCGCACTACCGAACAGCGCTCGGACTCGGCGAAAGTCTGGATGGCATGTCCGATATCGCCCAGATGGCCGCCAGGCTTTACGGCTGCGATTCCCAGCATCAGGCATTCGTAGGTCACCTCGATCAGCCGCTCGGCCTTGCGCGGCACCTCGCCCACGCAATACATGCGGCTTGAATCGCCGTGCCAGCCATCGACAATAAGTGTGACATCGATATTAACGATTTCACCTTCACGCAGGGGTTTGTCGTTGGGGATGCCGTGGCACACCACATGATTGATCGAGGTGCAGATGGCCTTTGGGTAGCCCCGGTAATTATACGGCGCGGGCACCGCCTGGTGATCGCTGGCGAACTCAACGATCAGCCGGTCAAGCGCTTCTGTGGTCACGCCAGGCTTGACCTCCGGAACCAGCAGATCGAGCGCTTCGGCGGTCAACCGTCCCGCCTTACGCATGGCTTCGAAATCCTCCGGCCGGTGCAACTTGATCCGGGTTGAACGGGGAGCGACGGATTCGCTTGTTGTAACATAGGTCATGCTGGACATAATGCGTTTGCGTTAGTTGAAACCGAGCGAGTGTTGCACATAATCGGGCACTCCGTCGACTACAAGAAGGAGCCACCCGCCGTTTTGACAGATTTTGCCTGCAGTGGCAGACCGTAAGGTGCGAGAGGGGATACACAATGACCCAGCCTGTTCCAACCGCGGCGGTTCTGCTCATCGGCGATGAAATCCTGTCGGGGCGCACCAAGGATCGCAATCTCGGATATATTGCCGACTACCTGGGAGCGCTGGGCATCGATCTCAAAGAGGCCCGCGTTGTAGCCGACGTGGAAGACGAAATCGTGGCGGCGGTCAACGCCCTGCGCTCGCGATACACCTATGTATTCACCACGGGCGGAATCGGACCAACCCACGACGACATCACCGCCGACGCGATCGCTGAAGCCTTCGGTACCGCGATTGTCCACGATCCGAAAGCGGTTGAAATCCTTCTGAATTACTTCCGCGAAATCGGCCGCGAGCCCAACGAAGCCCGGATGCGCATGGCGCGAGTGCCCGCAGGTGCGAGCCTCATTGAGAATACCGTGTCGAAGGCGCCGGGATTTCAGATGGGCAACGTCTTCGTCATGGCGGGCGTGCCGAAGATTATGCAGACTATGCTGGAGGCAATAACGCCGAGACTGGCTCAGGGCACGCCGATGCAGTCGCGCAGCATTGAATTTCTTGGCGGCGAGGGCGATGTGGCAAAACCTTTGGGAGACATCCAGAGCCGCTTTCCGCAAGTGTCCATTGGCTCATATCCGTTTCAGTCGGCGCATGGATTTGCCACAAACCTGGTGCTGCGCTCCCGCGATATCGCGGCCCTCGAAAGCGCCTATACTGAAGTCACAAACGCCGCCACGGAACTGACCGGAAGAGGGCTGGCCCGAGGCTGGTCGTAACTTACGCCGCCAGTGCGCGTTTGACTTTCTCGGTGAGATCGTTGCGGGTGAAGGGCTTGTTGACCAAGTCTATCATATGCGGAAGTTCCTGCATCTGGCGAAGCGAGCCCGGCGCGTAACCCGACATGAAAAGTATCTTGAGCCCGGGCCGCAGTTCCAGTGCCTTGATTGCCAGTTCCGGGCCATTCATCCCGCCCGCCATGATCACGTCCGAAAGTACCAGATCGATGTCGGGCCGGCTTTCGATCGCCTCCAGCCCTTCCGGACCGCTGCCGGCCACCAGAGTTTCAAAACCCATGTCCTCG
The DNA here is from genome assembly GCA_031365765.1 of Hyphomicrobiales bacterium. GTDB lineage: Bacteria > Pseudomonadota > Alphaproteobacteria > Rhizobiales > Aestuariivirgaceae > Aestuariivirga. The sequence goes on from JANLYR010000349.1 coordinate 2,907, forward strand.
ATCATCGCCGCCGCCACCTCGCGCACGGATGGATTGTCCTCGACCACCAGCACCACCGAACGCCGGACGGGCAGGGCAGGGTCCGTGCCGGGTCCCGCAAAGGCCTGGGGCAGTGGCAGGGATGCCGCGACGAAACGAGGCACATAGAGGCGGATCGTTGTGCCGTGGCCCACTTCCGAATAGATCTTGATATGGCCACCGGACTGCTTGGCGAAACCATAAATCATAGACAGGCCAAGTCCAGAACCTGCTTCCGGACCCTTCGTCGTGAAAAACGGCTGGAAGACTTTTTCCAGGTTCTCCGGCGATATTCCGCAGCCGGTATCGGTGACCGCGATTTCCACATAGTCTCCGGGCTGCACGTCTTCGGCGCCCTCGCAATACGTGTTGTCCAAATGCCGGTTCACCGTTTCGATGATAAGCTTCCCCCCGGTGGGCTGCATGGCGTCACGGGCATTGATGGCGAGGTTGAGAATAGCCCGCTCCAGCATCGCGGGATCGCTCCGCACTGACCAAATGTCCTGGCCGGGCAGGAGGATCACTTCGACCGAGTTGCCCGCCGCGTGCTGCAGGATATCCTTCATTTTGACGATCAGGCCATCGACGGAAAGTTCGGCGGTGCGCAGTGTCTGCTGGCGGGAGAAAGCCAGCATCCGGTGGGTCAGTTCCGAACCTTTCTCGGCAGAGTCGATGGCAGCGCGGATGCGCTTTTGGGCGCGCAAATCGTTTCTGACCAGTTGCTCGACAAGTTGCAGGTTTCCCATGACAACCATGAGCAGATTATTGAAGTCATGGGCGACACCACCGGTAAGTTGCCCCACCGCTTCCATCTTCTGCGCCTGCAGATACTTGCGCTCGAGCGTTTTCCGCTCGGTGATGCACTGGCAGGTGCCAAAGATCGCCGTGACAGCGCCCATCGCGTCCCATTCCGGCTCGATATTGCAGAGAAAATAATTGATTTCGCCCTCAACCATGGTCCTGTAAGCGAGTTCGAATGACGGCACCGGCTGACCCATTTTGGCAAGTTCGATCGCCTCGCTGAAGCGTTCGCGTCCTGCCTCTTCGATCATGGTCTCGAACATAGCGAGATCGGGTTCGACGATGGCGTCCTTCAATCCGATCAGCGCGATCATCTCGCTCGAAAGCCGCGATGTGCCGCTGGGTGCTTCGATGCTGAAACTACCAAGCCGGGCCGCCCTTTGCGTGCGTTTCAGACTTCGTTCCGACGCTTGCAGCTTTTCGACGGCGGCCATCTGAATGCCGATATTGCGCGACAGGCCAACGCATTTTTCGGGCCGCCCGTCAGCGGGACTGCGGATGAGGCCGGCAATCGATTCGATCCAGGTATAGGCGCCAGACTCGTCGCGCACCCGGTATCGCGCCTGGAACATGTCCTGGCCGAAGGGCGCTGTCCTGATTTGATTGTCGAGTGTCTTGTCGCGGTCGTCGGGATGAACTCGCGCGTTGAAACTGCTGAAGTTAAGATCGCCACTGTCGCGCGGAAGACCGATCAACTCATACATCTCGGGCGAATTTCGAGATTCACCCGTGCGGTAGTCGTGGTCCCACGTGGCAAAGCCGCCTGAACGCAAGGCCAGCATCAGCCGGCGCTCGTTTTGGATCGCTTCATCCGCCTTGTCCACGCCAGCGTGCTGGCCGATCAGCACCATGAAGCGGTTTTCTCCATCAGCCCAGGCTTGCTGGCTGAAGGTGACGGCGCGGGCGAAACCCAATGGCGGTACGTAGTTGACTTCGACCTTTTGCGGCTGGCCCGGCTCCGGCACGCTAAAGCGGGCCGACAGCGCTCCGGTTCCGAACTTGACCAGGGTGCGGCCGACCAGATCCTCGCGCCGGCAGTTCCATTTGCGCAGGATGGCGCCGGTTGCTTCGGCCACCGCCGCGTCTGGCAGTGCGATGGCCAGCATCTCGACATTGGCCGTGTCTAAGGCTTTCGCCAGTTCCGAAATGCTGCCCGGGGGCGCGATCATGCGTGGTCCTTCCCGTTGTCGACGGGTCTTTGCCAACTGTGGCGTCAAATCGTGAAGCAAGTGTTGATGCTTAAGCGAGCGATTGCACCTAATTTTTAGGCACGGCATAAGGGGGTTTGAGCGGGCCGGGGAGGCCGGGAATGGACGAGAAATGGCAGAAGAGCTATCCGGTTTCGTGGGACCAGTTCCACCGCGATGCCCGGGCACTTGCCTGGCGGCTGAGTGGCGCGGGGCCGTTCAGCGCCGTCGTTGCTGTCACCCGCGGCGGCCTTGTGCCCGCCGCAATCGTCGCACGCGAACTGGGGATTAGGGTCGTTGAAACGATAAGCGTGGCGTCCTACGATTATGACAGGCAGGGTCAGGTCACGGTGCTGAAACCGGCGTCACCTGGCATTATAGGCACTAATGGCGGAGAGGGCGTGTTGATCGTTGACGATCTTGTTGATACCGGCGCCACCGCCCGCGTGGTGCGCGAATTGCTGCCAAAAGCCCATTTCGCCACGGTATATGCCAAGCCTTCAGGGCGGCCGCTCGTCGATACCTTTATTACCGAGGTCAGCCAGGATACGTGGATTTATTTGCCGTGGGACATGGGACTGCAGTTCACCCCGCCCATCACGGAAAAGGCGATCGCCTGATGTACGCCGCCAGTCCGTATGCGCTCCTGGGTCTCGTGCTGGCGCTGCAGATTAAGCATTTTATCTGCGATGGGCCGCTTCAAACCCGCGCCATGGTGGAGGGAAAGCGTATTTACGGCAATCCCATGGGGCTGCTTCACGCGGCTGTCCACCTCGTGGGAACGTTGCTGGTTCTTCTGCTGGTCGGCCTGCCGCTGTGGTTTGTCGCGGTATTTTCGCTTGGTGAGGCGACACTCCATTATCATATCGATTTCGCCAAGGAACGGTTGGTCAAGGGGGCTGGCTGGACAATTAACGACGCCTATTTCTGGTGGGCCTTCACGGCGGACCAGGTAATACATCACATGACATATCTCGGTATCGCCGCTGCGGCGGTTGCTCTGACCTGAAACTGGCGCGTAGAAAATCCAACGCCGGCGGGCGCGGCGGAATGTAGAAGCAACGGACTTTAAATGCGAACTGTTGGTCTCGAGCGGAACTGGCTGGGCCCAGAACTTTTTAAATCGACTGCAGTTCAGTCGACGGTTTGTTGCAAGGCTTCCACGCCCGCTATCCCTAGCCGTTGAGCACTCCAATCTATTGCGAACTAATGTAGGTGGCTGATCCCAGGACCAATGGGCGGCTTGCAAATAAAGCTCCCTTGCGCAAAACTCCCACCTCAATACGCCGGTTACCAGGTGTGTGTTGCACGATTGCTATCACCTGCCCGACTTTGACGTGTCGTGCTTAGTGTTCGGCTGATTAGACTAGTGGGAGAACTTGCCATGCCATTGACGGCACAACAGTCCGAAACAGTCACTACTCTCGCCAAGAGCTTTGGGGGACAGCTTCTTCGGCTCGGGGATGCCGGTTATGAAGAGATCAGGCGCGTCCACAATGGATTGATCGACAAGCATCCCGCCGTAATTGCCCGCTGCTCCGGCACGGCCGACGTGGTGGATGCAGTGAAGCTCGGTATCGACCTCGGGCTCGAAATAGCCGTGCGCGGTGGCGGCCACAATGTGGCGGGCCGGGCAACAGTGGATGACGGCCTGATGATCGATCTGGCGTTGATGAAGGGCATTCACGTTGATGCGAAAGCTCGGACGGGGCGGGTTCAGGGCGGCGTCACCTGGGGTGAATTCAATCGTGAGACACAAGTTCATGGGCTGGCGACTACCGGCGGCGTCATCTCAACGACCGGGGTGGCCGGGCTCACTCTGGGCGGCGGCGTCGGCTGGCTTATGTCCAAGCACGGCCTGTCGCTTGACAATCTTCTGTCGGTCGATCTTGTCACCGCGGAGGGCAAAGTGGTGCGAGCGGGTGCCGACGAAAACCCTGATTTGTTCTGGGCGGTGCGCGGCGGTGGCGGCAATTTCGGCATCGCCACTTCGTTGGAATTCAAATTGCATCCCGTTGGCCCCATGGTCACCGGCGGGCTCGCCGTGCATCCCTTTGCGAAGGCGCGCGATGTGCTGGGCTTCTTCCACGATGCGACACTGTCGCTGCCCGACGACATGTCGATAATCTGTGCCCTGACCCATGCGCCTGATGGCTCGGGCGCTTCAATCGCCGCCCTGGCGGCGGCCCATTGCGGCAGCTTGGCCGAGGGCGAGGCGGCGGTGAACCCGATCAAGGTCTTCGGGCCGCCGATCATGGATGCGATTGGTCCCATGCCCTACAGCGCCTTGAATGCAATGCTAGATGCGGGCTACCCGAAAGGTGCTCTCAACTACTGGAAGTCGAGCTTCCTGAGCGGCTTGAGCGATCAGGCCATCGATACCATGATCGAATGTTTCGCCCGCTGCCCGACGCCGATGGGTTCGCTGGTGCTCGAACACTTTCACGGTGCCGTTACGCGCGTAGGCGCCACCGCCGTGGCCTTCCCACACCGCGCCGAAGGCTACAATCTGCTGGTGCTGGCGCAATGGTTGGACCCTGCCGAGAACGGCCGCTGCATCGCCTGGGCGCGTGCGAGCTACGACGCCATGAAGCCGTTCATGGCAAAGGGCCGCTATGTCAATTATCTCGGCGACGACGAGGCGACGGACCAGGTGGCCGCCGCCTACGGGCCTAATTACGCTCGGCTCAGCGAGATCAAGCGCAAATACGATCCCGGGAATGTCTTCCACCTCAATCAGAATATCCGCCCACTGGGATAGACGGGATTCTTAGATCGCATGGCGGTCGAACTCCGCAGTCTTCTCGACACCATCAAAAGCCCGCGACCCGCTCTGAGCCGGAGACTACCGCCCGGCATGGCCAAGTTGGTGAAGTGGGTGGAACGAAAGCTCCTCGCCAAGGTCAATTATCGCGGGTCGACCGCAGACCGGCTTTTGCGCCATGTGTCCTTCCAGCGATTGCGAGCGTCAAAAAAAACCCCGGCGATGGGGCCGGGGCTTCGGAGCTTCGTACATTCGAAGGCTGGCGCATTTCCCTAAGTGATTGTAAAATAAAGCAAGCGGGCGTGGCGGAATGGTAGACGCAACGGACTTAAAATCCGTTTTTCGAAAGGAAGTGAGGGTTCGAGTCCCTCCGCCCGCACCAGATTGATCTTGTTATTTGCGGCTCACGTCGATGTGGCTGGGAGCAGGAGATCCCGAGGTCGCTTAAAGCCAGGTTGGGACATGAAAACCGCGCCGGGAGGTTGCGCGGAATCGCTATGCGGCGAGTTCGAGCAGCTTCTGATAACGCGGATGGTTGCGGATAGGATCGAGATCGGAATCGTTCTTGAACCAAAGTTTGAAGTCGCGTCCCACCTGCAGCAAGCAGATTTCGAGAAGATCGATGGCCCGGTCGATTTCGCCCAGCAGCGCATAGGTGCAGGCGGCGTTGTAGCGCGCGATGTTGTCTTCGGGGTCGATCGCCAGAGCCCGCGCCAGCCATTCCTTGGCCCGCTCGCGTTCGCCGAGAAATGCCAGCGCACAGGCGCCCTGCTGCGCAGGCTTGGAACTTTCCGGATTCAGCCGCAGCGCCTCCTCAGCCCGCTTCAATCCAAGACGCGCATATTTTACCGCTTCCTCAGGGCGTCCGAGAGACTGAAAAACCTGCTGGAGAAGAAGGGGCGACTGATAGTCGTCTGGCTGAATCTCCAGAGCGCGCAAGGAATGCTTGGCGGCCGGTTCAAAATCCCCCTTCATGACACTGAACAGAGCGAAAGAAATGTGTGCCTCGAAACTGTTTGGGTCGATCGCCAGGGCCTTTTCGAAAGCCGAAGCCGCCTCAGCGGGCCGGCCGCCAACCATCAAGGCCGTGCCACGCGCCGCATGGGCTTCCGCAAGATTGGGCTCGATCGCCAAGGCTTTGCCAGTGTTCAACAGGATTTCATCGACCGAGATCGCGACGCCATACAGGTTATAGAGCCGAGAATCGCAATCAGCCATGCCGGTATAGGCACGTGCATAGTGCGGATCCAGTTCCACCGCCCGAGCAAACATCCGCCGGCTCAGCGTCAATGACGATTTTGTCCCCATGTGTAAGAATTGGCGGCCTCTCAGATAGGTAGTATACGCCTCGACATTGTCGGTCGGCGCCTGCTCGATGGCTTTCTTTTCTTCGGGCAAGAGCTTGACCTTGAGCTGTTCGACGATGGTCTTGGTGATCTCGTCCTGAACGGCGAAGATGTCGGTCAAGTCGCGGTCGTAACGGTCTGCCCAGATATGGCCGCCCGTTGACCCTTCAATCAATTGTGCGTTGATCCTGACCCGATTCCCGGCCTTGCGAACGCTGCCCTCGACCACATAGGAAACCCCCAGTTGCTTGGCGATCTGCTCCAGATTGACTGCCTTGCCCTTGTAGGTAAAGACGGTGTTGCGGCCGAGCACGAACAGGCCGGAGACCTTCGACAGGTCGGTGATGATGTCTTCGGTGATGCCGTCGCTGAAGAATTCCTGCTCGGGATCGTTGCTCATGTTGGAAAACGGCAGGATAGCAACCGACGGCTTGTCGGTGCGGGCTCGCGCCGCAGCGCTCGTCGCGGTCCGAGAGACAGTGGCGATTTCCCAGTTGACGAAATAGACATGCACCGGCTGGGCGATGTTTTTGACGATCTTCTCGCCTTGATCGAGGAACTCCAGATCTAATTTGTTGCCCACCTGATTGCGCACCACCGCCGAGCAGGCGATGCCACCCGGCCCCGCCAGCCCCTCAAGCCTGGCTGCCATGTTGACGCCGTCGCCATGGAAATCATCCCCGTCGACGATGATGTCGCCCATATTGATGCCGATGCGGAACTTGATGTGGCGGTCCTCGGGAACCCCGGCATTGCGCTCCAACATTCCGCGCTGTATTTCAACTGCACAGCGCGCCGCGTTGAGAACGCTGTTGAACTCGACCATGAAGCCGTCACCCATCACCTTGAAGATGCGCCCGGAGTGCTTGATAACAGTTGGATCAAAGAACTCGCGGCGGTGTTGGCGCAGCGCCCCCAGTGTGCGTTCTTCGTTGGCCTCCATGAGCCGGCTGTAGCCCACCACATCGGCCGCCAAAATGGCTGCCAGCCGACGCTCGACCGGTTGCTCGCCCATACCTGTCCTTCGAACTTGTTGGCAACATCTCTACACACCCCGCGACTATTAGCCAACGAAGTGGAAAAGACCGAGAAACTGGCCGATTGCGTCAGACCTGGAGCACCAGCGCGGGGTTGTGTTATTTCTTTCCTGAAATGCGGTCCCAGAATTCTACCCGGTCATTGGTGCGCGGAAATGGCTGATCCGGCACTGCAATACCAAGAAACGCGCAAAGCGGTGCCCAGCCTTCCTTCACCTGGTAGACAAGCAACCGTTCCGCCGGGATCGTCGCCTTAACCGCATCGTTATGCGCATCGTAAGCTTTGGTCAGCGCAATACCATCAAGCCCCTCCGGAAAGCCGGTCTTGGCGATGACCCTGCTACCCATGTCGAGCCAGGCCTCCATCTCCTTGGGTACCTTGTCTTTCGCGGCCAGGAGTTTGTAGATTGTCTGCGAAAAGCTTTCGACCCAGCTTTCGGGGCTACGCACTGTCAGCACGAATTTAGCCGAGGGGTAGGCGCTGTTCAGTTCGCGGAAAAAACCGGCGGTGGGCCAATCGACCGCGCTGTTGTAACCTTTGTAAATTGCTTCCCAGTCGGGGTTTCCCCGCACCGCTGCGGCCCACAGCGGCACTTGCTGCGGCATATTGTGAATAACATCTTCCATGTGGTGGCAGGGACCGTGTCCCAATTGCGTCAAGGCAAGCTTGAGAGAATATGTTCCAGTCCGGCCGACGCCGGCACCGATAACCTTGACTGGCATGCCGATCTCCTCGCTCGATCTCCAATAGGATCAATGTGCTCCAGAGACGTCAGCGAGACAATAGTATTGTAAGGCAGCGCTTCGAAGCGGAGGGGATCTACTGGATGAGCGATACCTTGCCTTTGGTCATGAGTGGGATGGGGTTGTCAAATCCCGCGGTTTTGTAGTCGAACCTGACATAAAGGTCTCCGGTGCCGCCTGCGGAGAAGGTATCGACGATGACGGGAAAGTAGGCGGAATTTGCATTCATCGCGCCGTTGGCGGTGATCGAGAGGGCTTGAGCCGGAGTATAGTAAACGCCCGTGATGTTGACTCCGCCCTTGCTGGAAATCTGATTGACGTTCCCGATACCAGTTGTTCTGTCCTGTATGATGGCCATGCTCTTGTAGAGCAGGGTGGTGCTGTTGGCGGTGGCTGCGGTGGGTGCGTTGATGGTCACGATGGCGCCGGAAGCGATATCGATCTTGCTCGAAGCGCCCGTCAGGTAGATCGTCACGCCGGAAGGCGCATTGATGATCGAATTGGATGCCGCACTGAGCGGCCCGTCCTTGATGATGTAGAGGCCGGATGCGAGATTGGCGGTTCCACCGGTCTGTACGTCCAGTCCGCCGCAATAGGTTCCGGGTACAAGGTTCTTGCTGACATTCTTGACTTTGACGTTGGTGAATGCCGAGCTGCAAGATGCCGCGGCCACGGGCATGACGAGGGAAGCATAGGGGTCGGTTTTTGCCGGGCAATGGGTGGGAACCGGGGTATATTTTGAACCGCTTGCACCGCCCACGGCGCAGATTTCCGCAGCCGACAAGGATGAAGCCCCCTGCAGCTTCATGGCAACGGCATTATTCGAATTGGCTTGCACCCGGCAGTTGACCCCCAGAAGAGTCGCATTGCCGCTGAATGCCATGGTTTGCGCGGCCGTCGGATTGAGGGACAGCATGCAGGAATAGGCGTCACTTCCGAATCGAGCGACGGAATTGGCGACTATATTCACATTGGTGCCTTCGGCATCCTTGAATGCGCTGCTCAGCACATTCATCAGCGATCCCCTGACGCGGCCATTGATGGAGACCTTGACCGACTGCGAATCCGCCGTGACAGTTGAAGGACCTATGATCTCGACATCGGAGACCTGCGGCAACTTCCCTGCGAGATATTCGGTTGCGAATTTTATGCGTTTGGCCGCCTTCTGCGCGGCGTCCCCCGTGACATCCTGGGCCCCGGCGGAAAACAATACCGCTCCATCCGCGAGCTCCTGAAGCTCAGTTGCGGTGCGGTAACCCCGAGCCGAATCGATCGCCAGCCCGGCCGCCGCCACAATCGGAACGGCCACGAGGGCGGCAAAAATCGAAATATTACCGCCAATGGATTTACGGAAACTCGGTCGGGTTGCTGACATGAAAACGCTCTGCTAAATCAGGATTGCACAGCATTTACCAACTGGTTGCAAAATTTTCGCAAAAATATCTTTGAAAGTTTTAAGTAAATTTCCGATTCTATGTTTTGGACAGGAACTCGGAAAGCTGAGCCTCCGCCAGACTGCAACCGCGGCGAACTTGTGCGTTTTGCGCCACAACAAGTGTTCGCGATTCATATTGCTGAAGTATGCCGGAATGAATGTAGCTCTTTTTCACGATGGCTGGCGTGTTGCAAAGCTTTTCGCTGATGGATCGGGCGACCTGTGAAATGACTCGCCGCCTTTGGCTCGTTTTCTCCGGGATGATGTCGCGAGTAAGTTTAGAAATTGCGTAACAGGACGCGAGCAACGTGCGAAAATCCTTCGCTGTAACTTGTTCACCGGCGATCTCGGTCAAAAAATCGTTGACGTCGGTTGCCGTCATGTTGCGGTGCCCACGGGAGACTGGAAGCTTGAAAAGCCGCTTCCCGGGGATCTTCTGAAGATGCGTGAGAACACTGACAACCTGCGGATCTTTCAAGGTTTTGTCGATGGGCTTTCCACCTTTCCCGGGGAATGCGACACGCACACGATCCGAAGTCAAATGGACGTGCCTCTTTAGCAGCGTAGCAGCGCCCCGTCCGCTTTCTTCTCCGGCATAAGCCTCGTGACCAACCCTCAGGGCCAGACGGTCAATCAGTCGAACCGCAGCCGCCAATCCACATTGAGGTGACTGAGGAGTCAGATGCTGCCGGACGTGACGGCGTATTTTCGGCAGCGCACGGAGTAAGCTCCTGAGCCGCTCCGCCTTGACCGAAGACCGTACTGCCTCCCAGTCGGAGTGATAAATATATTGAAGCCGGCCCGCGACATCGCGACCGACAGCCTGAATATGACTGGTGGGATCGTCGCTTATCCGCACATGCCTCCAGGCGGGTGGAATTCCGAGCGCACCGATACGCACTTTATGACGGGCCGAAACCGGGCCAGCCCCTTGTCTCACAAGCTGTGTTCCACGGCCCCGTTTGATCCGGCGAATGACCAACTCGTCCGTGCTGATTATGGTTAATCCCGCATCGCTGGCGTCCAGGGTCATCGATCCTCCAGCATCCTTCAACGCTGATTGGGTCGCGAAGTTCCGAAACACGCTTCAAGAGGAGTTTATTCCAGTCCCGCCTAAAAAATCTGTTGCGCCCGGTCTGCGGGAGCGAGAAGCTAATCGCCCAAGTATGAGAGGAATAACGTGACATTGCTCGAATTGGCACTGCAGCAGGCGATTTCCAATTTCAAGGACAAGCGCCCGAAGACAGAGGCCCTCCATGCCCGTGCGCGCGCCGTTATGCCCGGTGGAAATACCAGAACAATTCTCTATTCGGCGCCTTTTCCCATCCGCGCGGAGAAGGCCGAAGGAGCATTCCTCACCGACATCGATGGCCACGTCTATCTCGACCTTCTGGGCGAATACTCGGCCGGTATCTATGGGCACTCGCATCCGCGCATAAGAAAGGCGGTGACGGACGCTCTGGAAACCGGACTCAATCTGGGCGCCCATCATTCGCGCGAAGTGGATTTCGCCGAAACCGTGGCGGCACGTTTCAACCTCGACCTCGTGCGCTTCACCAATTCCGGAACCGAGGCCAACATGATGGCTTTGGCGGCGGCCAGGGTTTTTACCGGCCGAAATAAAATCATGCCCATGCTGGGCGGTTATCATGGCGGGATGCTGTTTTTCACCACTGGCTCCTCGCCGGTCAACGCACCCTTCGAATGCGTTGTCGGCCGGTTCAACGACATCGACGAGACGCGCCGCATGATCGCACAGCACGCCGACGATCTTGCCTGTGTGATCGTCGAGCCCATGCTGGGCGGCGGCGGGTGTCTGCCCGCATCGCGGGATTTTTTGCTCATGCTGCGCGAGGTTACGGCGCGTCACGGCATTGTACTCATTTTCGATGAGGTGATGACGTCGCGCCTGCATCCCAAGGGGCTGTCGGCGCATTTCGGCATCGATCCGGATCTTAAGACGCTCGGCAAATATGTCGGCGGTGGCATGAGCTTCGGCGCGTTCGGCGGAACTCGCGCCATCATGGAGCAGTTCGATCCGTCCCGCGCCGGCGCGCTGCCGCACGCGGGTACCTTCAATAACAACACACTCACGATGACTGTCGGTCACGTGGCGCTCACCGAGATTTTTACACCCAGTGCCTGTATCGAACTGAATGCGCGCGGTGACAAGCTGCGCGACGATCTCAACACGCTGTTTATGCGTTACCAGGCGCCGATGCGTGCCACCGGGATGGGATCGATGATGACGCTGCATTTGGTGGCCGGCGAGATTTCAACGCCTTCCGACATTGCGAACGCGGACACGCGTTTGAAGCAATTATTTTTCCTCGATCTCCTCGATGAAGGCATTTATCTCGCCGAGCGGGGATTTGTATCGCTGTCGCTTACCGTGACCGAAGAGAATTGCGCGCGCTTTGTTGCGGCTGTAGAGCGTTTCATCCAGAATCGGCGCACTGTGCTGGTCTAAAAAATCCTTCCGTTCCGGCTCAGAATCTTGCGAAATAGACGTCTTCCGGCCCGTCGATTTCATCGGCATGTGAGCCGATGCGGACGGCACCCAATTTTCGCGCCAAGCCAACCGAAGCGATATTTCCCGGTGCGATCGACAGGACCAGGCTGACCACACCTTGCGTCGCAGCCCAACCCGTCAGCGCACGAATCGACTCATGGGCGATGCCGCGCCGCCGCCATGGCTCATAGATCGAATAGCCCAGTTCAATGGCGACGCTCCTTTCGCCAAGCGCTACAAATTCCATCGGGCGGTTGTGGCAGTTGATGGCGCCGACGATTTCGCCCGTTGCCCGAAGCGATATCGCGCGGATAGACCAGGGCAGAAACAAAGGATCGGCCCGCAACTGGTCAAGCCGCATCGCCGCAACCCAGGCTTCCTCGAACCATACGGTGGGAACCGCGAGACCCAAAAGCGCCTCAAGACGCGCATGATCCTGGGCCACCGTCGCCGCCAGTGCCTCGGCGTCCAACAGCCGGATGAGCAGCCGCGGTGTTTCGATATCATTCATAAAGCCGCCTTGAGGGCACTGGCAAGATCGCCTTTGTCGCCAGCCATTATTGTGTCGAGCTTGAGCCAATTCGCCATGGCGCGCAGTTCCGTGGCGAGCGCAGCGGCTGTGGCTCCTGGTTCAGCATGCGGTTCGAGATGAGCGGTATTGGCGCGCAACACGCCCGCCTGCCGGTCAGCCTTGAGGCAGACACGGGCGGCAAATCGGTCGCCCATGAGGAAGGGCAGGACGTAATATCCATAGGTGCGCTTTTCAGCGGGGGTATAGATTTCGATGCGGTAGCGGAAGTTGAACAGGCGTTCGGCCCTGCTTCGCTCCCACACCAGCGGATCGAACGGCGAAACCAACGCGGTGCCGCCGGCCTTGCGCGGGAGTTTCGCCGCGTGGTGAAGGTAACCTTGATGTGTCCAGCCTTCGACGGAGACTGGCCGAAGAATACCCTCCTCGACAAGTGCGGCGAGTGCGGACTTGGTTTCGGCGACCGGCAGCCGGAAATAGTCGCGCAGGTCCATTTCCGTGCCGACGCCGAGCGCCCGGCCCGACAGATCCATCAGTGTCCGGAACGAATCGCGTTCCGACGGCGTGTCCAGCGCCAGCGTCGCCGCAGGAATGACATTCTCCGGAAGGTCGTACAGACGTTCGAAACCGGCCCGCGCGGCGGTGGTAACGAGGCCCTGGTCGAAGAGGCATTCGAGCGCCATTTTGCCCTTGGACCAGCCCCACCAGCCGCCTGCGCCTTTTCCGCCGCCGGGTAGGCTGCCAGCGCCAGTTGGACCGTTCTTCGCGATGAACAAGAGGACCTTTTTCAAATAACCGCGTTCATCCTGGGCGAAGCGATCCATCGAAGCATAGGTGCCGTTGCCGTTCCGGGCCCGTGTCATGCGCCAGCGGATAAGCGGATGTAGATCAAGCGGAAGAAGGCTGGCTTCATGCGCCCAGCATTCAAACAGCGCGCGCTTTCTTCCACCGAAGGCCCTTGTATCGAGCAGTGCCCTATCATATCCGCCGAGTCGCGAAAAAATGGGGAGGTAGTGCGATCGCACCAGCACGTTGACGCTGTCGATCTGGAGAAGGTTCATGCGCCGGATGGCGCCCGCGACTTTCGTCCAGTTGGGGCTGCCGCCACGATCCGGCAGTCCGAAACCCTGCGCGGCCAAGGCGATGCGGCGCGCTTGCGCCAGCGAAAGTGACTCACGCAGCTTTGTTATGCCAGACCGCTTCCGCGGGCCTCGCCTCATGCGCGTCAAGTGACGGGTCATATTTGTAAAGGGTCGAACAATAGGGACAGATGATCTCTGCTGCATCTCCCATGTCGAGAAACACATGCGGATGATCGAAAGGCGGCTTAGCACCGACACACATGAATTCTCCTGCGCCGATCGCAATCGCCGTCACGCCCATGTCATTGTGAAAATGCGGTGTCGAACCCGATGCCATTGCGTCAAACCTCTTGTGAAGGCGGGCGTTTAGCATATCCTGGCGCCCATGCCCAGTTTCAATTCCGATAATGTCGCGATCGCCTACGAGGAAGAGGGGGAGGGGACACCCATCCTGCTCATCCATGGTTTCGCCTCGAACGGCCGGGTGAATTGGTGGGGCACCGGGTGGGTCAAAGCGCTGGCGAAGGCCGGTCACCGCGTCATCACCATCGACAACCGGGGACATGGCGCAAGCCAAAAGCTTTATGACCCCGCGTGTTATGCCGCCGCCACGATGGCCGAAGATGCACTGCGGTTGCTTGACCACCTCACGATCGCCAAAGCCGACGTCATGGGCTATTCGATGGGTGCGAGAATCGCGGCCTTTTTGACAATCCGCCACCCCACTCACGTGCGGCGCGCCGTATTCGCCGGATTGGCGGAGCGGATGATGACCGGGGTAGGAGGCGGCACCGCGATCGCGGAAGCCCTGGAAGCACCCTCGATCAACGACGTGACAGAACCAAACGCCAAGGGTTTTCGTGCTTTCGCAGAACAGACCGGGAGTGATCTGAAAGCACTTGCTGCCTGCATGCGTGCGTCCAGGGTGAAGATAACACCGGAAGAGCTGAGGGGCGTAGCTGTTCCTGTTCTGGTCGTTGCGGGAAGTGACGATGCGATTGCTGGCGCTGTAGAACCACTGGTAGCTGCCATTCCAGGCGCCAGAGGCTTGACGCTTCAGGGACGGGGCCACATGAACGCTGTCGGAGACCGGCGCTTCATGGCGGAGGTGTTAGCTTTTCTTAAATAGGTTTCGGGCTATTTCGATTGCGTAGCACATGTTCATGGTCGGCGTCATATAGCGCGCTGTCGCGGAAATCGCTGGCGCCCAGCACGGGTCCCACCAGTATCAACGCGGTGCGCGTCAGTTTCGCGGCGCGAACTTTTTTCGCAATGGTGGACAGCGTGCCGCGAACGATCAACTCATCCGGCCAGGTGACGCGATAGACTACGATGACGGGACAGTCCGCGCCGTAGTGCGGTGTCAGCGTCCGCTCGACGTGACCCAGATTGCGAATTGACAGATGGATGGCAAGCGTAGCACCCGATCGGCCGAGCTCTTCCAGCCCTTCGCCTTTGGGCATCGGCGAAGCCTTCATGGCGGTGCGGGTAAGGATCACCGTCTGCGCGATCTCCGGCAGCGTCAATTCGGTCTTGAGCACCGCCGCTACCGCGGCGAAAGCAGGAACGCCGGGCGTAACGTCATAGGGAATACCGAGCCGGTCGAGGTGGCGCATCTGTTCGGCGATGGTGCCATAGATAGAGGGATCGCCCGAATGCACGCGCGCCACGTCATGACCGCTCGCATGTGCGTTTTCCATTTCGCCGATGATCTGGTCAAGATGCAGCGGAGCCGTGTCGATGACGCGGGCTCCCGCCGGCGCGGCCTTCACGATTTCCTCGGGCACGAGCGATCCGGCGTAGAGACAAACAGCGCATGATTGTATCAGCCGAAGCCCGCGCAGCGTGATGAGATCGGCGGCACCCGGTCCAGCGCCAATGAAATGCACCGTCATGACGCAACACGCTTTCGCGCATAACCGCGCGGTGTATAGGCAAAGACGCTGCCATTGCCGCGGGTATGTATTTGGCTTTGCGAAGACCCTACGAGCACCACCGACATCATGTCGACATCGCCCGGATTGAATTGGTCAAACCGCACGATGCGGGTCACCTCTCTGTCACGTCCAAGATTTGCTGCAATCACGACTGGGATCGTAGCCGGCCGATATTCGCGCAGGATGTTGAAGGCGCGCTCCAGTTGATCGTGCCGGCGCTGTGAACGGGGATTGTAGAAGGCGATGACGAAGTCGCCTTGCGCAGCGGCTGTCACCCGTCTTTCAATGACATCCCACGGCGTCAGCAGGTCGGACAACGAGATGCAGCAGAAATCATGCCCGATCAAGGCGCCGGCTTTTGCTGATGCTGCCTGGAACGCCGAAATGCCAGGAATAATCTGGATGGCGATCCGGCTCGGTTCGAGATCGGTAATCTCATGCACCAGCGACGCCATCGCATAGATGGCGGCATCGCCGGAGCACAACAGCGCAACGTTCTTACCCTGTTTTGCCAGTGTGATGGCATGACGGACGCGCTGCTCTTCCGCGCCCAACGGAAACGGATGCAGATTTTGTCTATTGTGGCGGTCACGCGCCAGATCGAGATAAAAACTATAGCCGATCCAGTCTGTCGCCTTGTCGAGGGCCAGCGTTGCTTCCGGACTTCGAGTCAAGGCATTGCCGGGCCCGAGCCCTACGACCGAAAGTTTCCCCCGTGGCCTACCGCCAGGGTTGAGGATTGGCTGCGGCGCGCGCGCGATGGCGCAAGTGGCGCGAGCGCTCTTCAACTTGGGGACGATGAGTTCTGCATACCGGCCGGCAGCGGCAAGCGCCGCCGCTTCCGCCACACCCGGCGTACCGGTTTCCGCCATTACAACGGCAGACGGCGTGATTAGCCGATGCGACTGCGCATTGAGTTCCGCTGCAGAGAAGTATCTCACATTCCCCAAGGCGATGACCGCGTGCTCGTCCTCTTTCAGATCGATCGAGGCATGGCACGCCACAGCGTGCGGCGACAGGTTGGCGGAGGCCAAGGCGCGCTGAACAAGGTGGCGAAGTTCGGCAGAATCGGTGCCGCGTTCACAGCCGACGCCGACGGCGAGACATGTGGGATGGTAGACAAGCTTGTCCGAAACACCGACTACAAACTCCGTCCGCAAGATCCAGTCTTCGCTGCTGCCACCGCGCGCCATCATTGTCGCTGCCACGGACTTGGCATGTTGTGGATTGCCAAGGGCAAACCCTTCCGGTGGTTCGTCGAGGCCATGGCCTAGTCGCAGATCGCTGGCCGTTGTGATGGACGCGGTCACGCCGAGAAGCCGCCCGAGATCACGTGCCAGTGCGTTGGCGCCGTGATGCCCACCGAGCAGCGGCACAACGGCGGACCCATCCTCGGCCACGGCGACCACCGGGGGCTCCTCGTGCTTGTCGCCAAGGACAGGAGCAAGCGCGCGAATGAGAATGCCACTGGCGCAAAGCCCAATGATGCCACGCCCGGCCTGGAACAGTCCCCGAAGCGCGAATACCGCTCCGACAAAAGTCACGTCCGCTTCCGCGATACCCTCGGGGGCGTGGAGTTCTCCACCAATGGATGATTTAATAGTGAGCGCGAGGGGAAGGGCGGACCTCCCGAGAATGAAGATCGCCGGATTCACCATGGCTCTTGCCCCGCATAAACGAGGATTGTGGTGAAGTAGGGAAGTGCATCGCCTTGCACATCCGCCACGCCGCGCACGCGCTGCTGTGAACCGGTGGCATTCTCGATGGCGACGGAGTTTGGCAGAAGATCGAGCGATGCGAGAATCGCGCGGACCTTCCCGAAATGGCGCCCGACCTTGATGATCGCCGCCGACTGCGCGCTGGCCAGTTCGGTACGAAGAAGGTCGTCGCCGATCGTCGCGGGCAAAACCTTCAGAACCTCATCGCGCGCCGCTAGCGGACGCCCGATCGCCGCGGCTGCTGCCGTGATCGACGTCACTCCAGGGACGACGACGGTCGGATAGTGTTTCGCCAATCGCGCAAAAAGATACATGAAACTGCCGTAGAAAAATGGATCGCCTTCACACAACACCGCTACATCGCGTCCGTGATCAAGCTGGGCGGCGATCCGCGACGCGCCTTCGTCATACGCGCGCTGCGCCGGTTCGCGCTCGATCAGCATTGGGACATCCAGAACGAGCTCGGTCGCATCGCTTGAAAAAAATGGAGCAGCGATCGCGCGCGCCGTGCTGGCCTTGCCGGGCGCGGCGAGATAAGCGATGACCGGCGCACCGGAAATGATGCGCTGGGCTTTGACCGTCATGAGGTCGGGATCGCCGGGCCCGACGCCAACGCCGTACAATGTGCCTTTCCCTACCACGGCTTGACGGCTCGCCATTGCAATACCGCCATGCGGGGTTTGAGGGCACGAAGCGGGCCAATGCGCGTCAGGTAGGAGACCTCGATCCGCACCAGGTCACCGCCGTGCTTTTCGTGCAGATCGATCAAATGCAGCTCGCCCTCGAGCGTCACCACATTCGCAACCATGCGGCCACCGGATTTGAGCGCCGGCCATGCGGTTTCAAACACCCCCTCATCGCCAAGACCGCCGCCAATAAAGACCGCGTCGGGCCGAGCATGGCCTTCAAGCGATTGCGGCGCGGTCCCTGAAACAATCTTCAATCGCGGCGTCCCCAGCCGATCAGCATTCTTCGCTATGATTTCTACCCGTCCGGCATCTACCTCGAAGGCGATAGCCTCGCAACCTCGCGTCGACCGCATCCATTCGATCGCGACGGAACCGGACCCCGCACCCACGTCCCACAGGAGTGCGCCGGGAAAGGGAGCGAGTGCCGCGAGCGTTGCGGCGCGCACCTCGCGCTTGGTGAGTTGACCGTCATGAATGAAAGCCTCGTCCGGCAGACCACCGACACGCGACAGAACACGCGCCTCGGGGCCCGCCGAACATGCGATGGCCAGCGTGTTGAGGCCCGAGAACTCCGTTAACGGTGGATCGTCTGCGGCGAAATGGCTGATCCTTTCGCGAGGCCCACCCAGATTTTCGAGCACCGTGACGACACTGCCGCCAAATCCTCGCGCAGCAAGGCGCGCCGCAACATCGAAAATTGTAGTTTCGTCACTGGTGAGAACAAGCAGCCGCACGCCGGGTTGAATGAAGGTTTCAAGATTGGCGGGGGCGCGTCCGTGCAGGCTGACGACATCGCAGTCGGGCAGGCTCCATCCCATGCGTGCGGCTGCAAGAGAGACAGCGGAGACGCTTGGGAAAATTTCGATGTCGGCAAGCGGAATGATTTCCAGCAGTTTGCGCGCCACACCATAATTCATCGGATCGCCGGTCGCGAGAACCACCGTCGGCGTGCCAGTGTGCGGCGTGATCATGTCGAGCGCGGCCGAGAACGGTTGCGGCCATTCGACCATGCTCGCATTCAGTCGCGGCATGCGGCCCAGCAGCCGCGCCGAACCGATTACAGCATGCGCCTGGTCCAACGCCACCCGTGCGGCATGCGTTAGTCCGTCATAACCGTCTTCCCCCACACCGATAATTGTGAGCCATTTCATGATGACAGGCAGAGGGCGTTGACAACAGCCGCGGCCATGGCGGAGCCGCCCTTCCGTCCCGGCAGTGTTGCGTAGGGGATGCCGCGTGGATCGCGCAGCAATTCCTCTTTTGATTCCTTGGCTCCCACGAAACCGACTGGAAAGGCTACAATAGCCGCCGGCCGGGGACCACCGCCGTCGATCATCTCAAGCAGCGCGAACAGTGCCGTCGGAGCATTGCCGATGACGGCCAAAGCACCTTCAAGATGGGAGTGCCAGAGACTGACGGCGGCGGCAGACCGCGTCGTACTATCCCGCAATGCGATCGCTCCGGTGCCGGGGTCGGAAAGAAAACACAAAACATTCAGACTTTTAGTGATGATACCCTGTCGAACCATTTCCGCGTCGGTCAGGATCGGTCGTCCATCGGCGATGGCCCGCCGCGCCGTTTTGCAGAAATCCGCAGTGATGCGTAGTTGGGCCGCGATTTCTGTCATACCGCAAGCATGGACGACGCGGGTTGCGACATTTGCCGCATCCGCTGGCATTTGGGAAAAATCCGTCTCGGCACGGATGATCTCGAAAGATTTCGCGGTAATGGCGCGTGGATCGCGAAGATAGTCCATCACACCTTCTTCAGGCTGCGGGGACCGAGCGGATGGGCCGCGTGCGGATAGGGCGCATGGGTGTGACCGTGGTCATGAGCGTGGGTATGTCCGTGGCCCTGCTCATGATGATGGTTCCGCGCGGTCGCCAAAATCGCTGCTTCCAGCGCGGTGTTGCTCTTGCCTTCGACATGATGGTGGTGGCTTTCCTGCGCCGCTCCTACTTCGGCCTCGAATCCCAAAATCTGGGTACGATATTTGCACATCTGACAGTTCATCGCTGTGTCACCGCCGAGAATTTGCACAATCCGCTCCTCGAATGTGGCAATCACTTGGGGGTGGTCATTCAAATATGGAGCCTTGATGAACTGGATGTCTGGATGATTTTTGGCCACTACGTCCGTGGCATCGTAAATACGCTGGACGAGTATCCCGGTGAACAGGAAGTAGGGAAAGACGATGATGCGGCGGTATCCAAGTCGCGCCGCATGTTCGAGGGCGGGTTCTACCAAAGGAAATGTGACGCCGGAATAGGCGGTTTCGGCCCAGCCGAAGCCAAAGCCTTCCCATAGCAGGCGTGTGACCTTGGCAACATTCGAATTGGCATCGGGGTCGGACGCGCCGCGGCCGACGACCACCAAAAGTGTCTCATGCTTTGCCGCCCCCCGTAGATCACCGTCAAGCGCCTCCTGGACGCGATCGGCGGCAGCCCGCAGCATCTTGGGATCGATCCCAAGATCCTTGCCGTAGTCAATGCGAAGGCCATTCGCGGTGGAGTAAGTGTTGAGCACTGAGGGAATATCATTTTTGGCATGTCCTGCGGCGAACAGCATGCCCGGCACGGCGAGGACACGGTTGACGCCAAGCTGCCGCAGCCGGTCGAGCCCATCTCGGATGATCGGCGTCGCGAATTCCAGATATCCGTATTCAACCGGATATTGCGGCATTCGCTGCTTCAGGTGCAGGGCAAGCTTCGCGAATTCTTTCACCGCATCGGTGTCGCGGCTGCCATGGCCGCACAACATAACACCGAGTTTCTCTGTCATCGTCGCCCGCCTTCCGCATTGCGCAGCGACGCCGGAACAGGTCCGGCCCGGAAGGCAGCCCCGGCATTGGCCCCGCAATGGGTCGGCCGCACCGGAATTTGCTTTCAGTCCCTGAAGGGGACGCTGCAGAGGAGCCAGACCTAGGCCTCGCAACCATCCCGGTCAAGCTGCACCCACGACATTGTCTTGCGCAAAGACGGCATTGGATCGAAAAGGACTGCAATGCGCAGTCCGACTACCAAAGCAACCTTCATTGAGCTGTTCACACCGAAACTTTTCACGGTTTTGCGAGAACGTTACAGCCTGGCCGATTTTCGCGCCGACGCCATTGCCGGCCTGACTGTCGCCATCGTCGCCCTGCCACTCTCCATGGCGATTGCGATCGCTTGTGGCGTTTCACCCGATCGCGGTCTGTACACGGCCATCGTTGGCGGTTTCATAGTTTCGCTGCTTGGCGGCAGCCGGTTTCAGATCGGTGGGCCGGCAGGCGCCTTCATTGTTCTGGTGGCAGCCACAGTGGATGTGCACGGGCTCGACGGCTTGATTCTCGCGACCTTGTTGAGCGGCATCATTCTCACGATCATCGGTTTTCTCAGGCTCGGCACGTTCATCAAATATATTCCGTTTCCGGTAACCGTCGGCTTTACCGCTGGAATTGCCGTGATCATTGCCGCAAGCCAGATCAAGGAACTGCTCGGGCTGACCCTTGCGGCCAAGGAGCCGGGGCAACTGCTCGCCAAGTTGACGGCCTTGGGAGAGGCAATTCCCACCCTGGAAGTAGCGGCTGTGATCGTCTCGGTACTGACGATTGCTGTTATCGTTATATTTCGCCAGGTCCGGCCGCACTGGCCGGGCATGCTGATCGCAGCGGGGCTTGGCGCCGTCGCGGTGTGGCTTCTCGATCTGCCACTGGCAACGATCGGAACGAGGTTCGGCGGGATTCCACAGTCTCTCCCCGCGCCCCACATGCCCATGATCTCGTTCGACCGGATTGTCGCGGTTCTTCCGTCAGCCGTGTCGTTCGCTCTGCTGGGAGCAATTGAAAGTCTGCTGTCCGCCGTCGTCGCAGACAGCATGACGGGGCGGCGTCATCGCTCCAATTGTGAACTGGTCGCACAAGGCGTGGCAAATATCGCTTCGGCGCTATTTGGTGGATTTTGCGTTACGGGAACCATCGCCCGAACGGCCACGAATGTACGATCCGGGGCGCGGAGCCCGGTCGCCGGCATGGTGCATTCAGGTTTCCTCCTGATGTTCATGGTGGTGGCGGCACCTCTTGCGTCTTACATTCCTCTCGCGTCACTGGCGGCAATCTTGCTGGTGGTTGCGTGGAACATGGTCGAGAGACATGTGTTCGCAACTTTGCTGCGGTCATCCTGGGGTGATGCGGTAATGTTGCTGACCACCTTCTTGCTGGTAATTTTTCGGGACCTCACCGAGGGCATTCTGGCCGGCTTCGGTATCGGCGCAATGCTGTTCCTGCATCGCATGGCCCAGGCGGTTGAGATTGAAAGCTCGATTCCGCTCATGCGTGATGATGTGGCGGATAGCAGCAATGGGGAACTTCGCAAGTCCTATGATGCGATCGACAGCGTCGATCCTGACGTGTTCGTCTATCGCATCAGCGGCGCATTCTTTTTTGGCGCCGCCGCTGGTGTTGCGGCGGCGTTGGACAGTATTGGTGATCATCCAAAGGCCTATGTCATCGACTTTTCAGCGGTTCCGCTGCTTGATTCATCAGGTGCTGCCGCAATCGAGGGCATTATACGCAAGGCGCACCGGCGAGGCGCCGCTGTTTACGTAGCTGGGGCGCGCCCTCCCATCCGGCGGCTCTTGTTATTGCATGGGGTGAGACCGCCTTACGTCCGATTTCGCACCGGTTTGTCGGAAGCGATAAGTGCCGCGCACCGTAAGGTTAAGGCCAGGGTTTAAAACTCGATGCCCGCCTGTGCCTTTACGCCGGAACGGAACGGGTGCTTGATCATTTCCATCTCGGTAACCAGATCCGCGATTTCGATCAGTTCCTCCCGGGCATTGCGCCCAGTGACAATGATATGCTTGCCGGGCGGCTTGTTGCGCAACACCGCGAGAACATCCGCCAGCGCCAGATAATCGTAGCGCAACACGATGTTGAGTTCATCAAGCATCACCATCTTGTATTCGGGATCGGCGATGAGTCGCTTGGCTTCTTCCCACCCGGCGCGGGCGTGCGCGATATCGCGCTCCCGGTCCTGCGTTTCCCAGGTAAAACCCTCACCCATCGCCCTGATCGTGACAAGCCCCGGAAACTTCTCCAGCACCGTGCGCTCGCCCGTTCCCCACGCGCCCTTGACGAACTGGATGATGCCAACTTTCATGCCGTGACCGATGGCGCGAAAAACCATGCCGAAACCGGCCGTCGATTTTCCCTTGCCCTTGCCGGTATGAACAATGAGCAGGCCTTTCTCGATTGTCTTTCCCGCCATGATCTTGTCCCGGGCGGCCTTTTTCTTCGCCATCTTCTCGTGATGACGCGCGTTATCTTCGGTCATTTCGATAACTCCTTTAGGAGATCATGCGCCGAATTGAGGCGTGGCGTCCACAAGCCGCGCGCCGCAGCTTCGGCGAAACGTTCACTGATTTCCTTCAATGCCGCGGGATTGTTGGCGGCGATGAACTGGCGAGTCCTTTCATCCATGAGAAATGCATCGAATGCGAGATCGAAATGATGAGTCCGGACCGCGCCCGTCGTCGCGGCGAAAGCGAACATGTAGTCGATGGTGGCGGCAATCTCGAATGCGCCTTTATAGCCATGGCGCTTGACGCCCGCGATCCATTTTGGATTAACCACGCGCGAGCGCATGACGCGTCCAACTTCCTCCTCAAGCGTGCGGATGATTGGACGCTCCGGCCGGGAGTGATCGTTGTGATAGGTCCGGGGGCGCTGTCCCGATTCCTGCTCGACCGCCGCCGACATGCCGCCCTCGAACTGATAATAATCGTCGCTGTCGAGCAGGTCATGTTCGCGATTATCCTGGTTGTGCACCACTGCCTCGATGCGTTTCAGCCGTTGCGCGAAGGCACGGGTATTCTGGATGCCTGCATCCTTGGCCCCATAGGCATACGAGCTCCAGGTGACATACGCGGCCGAGAGGTCGGCGCGCTTCTCCCAGTTCTTCCCGTCGATCAGGGCCTGCAGGCCCGCCCCATAGGAGCCGGGCTTCGAGCCGAAAATGCGAAAGCTCGCAATATGGCGGGCATCCATTCCATTGACGCCGCTCGCCACAAGCGCTTCAGCTTCGTTTCGCACACGCGAAGCGATCGGATTGTCGTTTTCATCTTCGTCAAGAGCGGCAACGGCGCGCACCGCTCTGTCGAACAACTCGATCTGCGCGGGGAATGCATCGCGAAAAAACCCGGAGATGCGGAGCGTGACATCGACACGCGGGCGCCCGAGTTTCGCCAGTGGCATGATCTCGAATCCTATGACTCGCCAGCTCGAATGATCCCATGTCGGTTTGACACCGATAAAGGCCAGCGCCTGCGCGATATCATCGCCGCCGGTACGCATGTTGGAGGTGCCCCAGGCCGAAAGCCCCAGGGCTTTTGGATACTGACCGAAATCCTGCAGGTGCCGGAGTAACAAGTCCTCAGCCGATTTCCACCCCAGCGTCCACGCAGTCGGTGTCGGCACCGTGCGGTTATCGAGTGAAAAGAAATTGCGTCCCGTCGGCAGAACATCGAGTCGGCCGCGCGTGGGCGCACCCGATGGCCCTGGCGCAACAAATCGGCCATCAAGTCCCGCCAGCAGTCCGGCAATTTCGTTCGGCCCGCAAGAACGCAGTGCGGGTCTGACAACACGATTGATCTGCGCCCGGACTTTGTTCGCTTCTCCCATGGCGGGAAGAGGCGGCGCAGCGTCCTCGCTGTCCGAGAGGAGGCGGGCGGCGAACAATTCCAGCCGCTCCACCACATCGGCATTGCTCCGCCATGGATCTGGTATCAGGTCGCGCAATAGTGACGGGAGGGGACCTGTCCACGTCGCAGCCATGTCGCAGGCCAAGGGATCGAAATTGCCGAAACCGAAATCGATGGCGAGCGCACGGATCAATGACTGGTCTCCGCCTTCACCTAAACCGCGGGGCACCCGCGTCAGCGCCACCAGCAGGTCGACCTCCAGCCGGCCCTCGGGACTCGAACCAAGCACATGCAATCCGTCGCGGATCTGCGCCTCCTTGAGGTCGCAAAGATAGGCATCCAGTTTCCGCAGGTCGCCTTCGCCGTCGCCGGTCAACCCCGCGTCGATATCAAGCCGGTGGCTTCGAGTGAGCTCAATAATTTCGACCCGCAAGGCAGCAAGGCGGCGGCGGTCAAGGCCGGAAGCGAGGTAATACTCGTCGATCAGCGCTTCAAGATCCTTCAGCGGCCCATAGGTTTCGGCCCGTGTCAACGGCGGTGTCAGGTGATCGATGATGACGGCCGAACTGCGTCGCTTGGCTTGCGTCCCTTCGCCCGGGTCGTTGACGATGAAGGGATAGAGATGCGGCACGGGCCCTAGCGCGATTTCCGGATAGCACTCCGCCGAGAGAGCCACGGATTTTCCCGGCAGCCATTCCAGATTGCCATGCTTGCCATTGTGAATGATGGCGTGCGCGCCGAAGACATGATGCAGCCAAAAGTAAAAAGCGAGATAGCCATGGGGCGGCACCAGGGCCGGGTCGTGATAGGTGGTTTTTGGATCGATATTGTAGCCTCGCGCGGGTTGAATGGCGACGCAGACATTGCCGAAGCGATGGACGGGAAGGCAAAATGTCCCATCGCGGAAAAGGGGATCGAGCGTCGGCGCCCCCCACCGTGAAGTGATCTGTGTACGGATGGTATCGGGCAGGCCGTCGAAATGGCATTGGTATGCGGCGAGGCTCACGAAATATTCGGCGTTGTTTCTGTTGCGCTGCAAAGCTTCAATCAGCCCGTTGCCCGACGGTGGATACTTTCCCGTCGCGTACCGGCCGAGCGTCATGGCATCGAGTATCGCAATCGTGCTCGCAGGCGTGTCATAGCCAACGCCATTGGCGATACGGCCGTCCTTGTCGGGATAGTTCGCCAGCACGATCGCGATCCGGCGGTCGGGAGCTCCGATAGTTCCGAGGTTCAGCCAGTTCGAGGCAAGGTCCGCGACAAACGCCACGCGGTCGTCCACCGGCTGGTAGTTTACGATCCGGCATTGCGTTGCGGCATGCCAGTGCGTATCCGCCTTGAATGAGATCGCGCGGCTCATGATGCGGCCATCGAGTTCCGGCAGCACCACATTCATGGCGAGATCGCGCGGCCCCAATCCGTGATTGCCGTCCCGCCAGTCCTGTTCCGGGGACCCGGCCAGTACCACCTGAATGACTGGACAATCAAACCGCCGCAGGGGATCGCCGGTCCTCACCGCGAACGAAGTCGCATTGAGAATGACGCCTGGAGTCGAAGCACTCAATGACTCGACAATGAAGTCAGAGCAATCTTGGTCCTTGAGACTTGCGACGTAGATCGCGACGCAGCCGATTCCGCGCGCGGTGAACGCCTCCACCAACGCGTCGATCGGGGCGGTCTGCGCGCCTTCGACCACCGAGCGGTAAAACACGATCGCTATCCGCGCGTTCCGGGTTTCACGATATATTCCGAACCTTGACGGTGCACGTGGTGGCGGGGCGTCCCCGGTACCATTCAAAAGATTGTCGCAAGCGGTGAGAAATGATGCGGCGTTCTCCATCCCGCCCGTCACCAGATACTGCCGGAGTTGCTCACAGTCAGAAAGTGGAAGCGTCGACCGGCCCATCAATTCGGGATCGGGATGTGTGTCCCCCGGCAAGACCGCGAGCGGAATACGCCGCTCTCTGGCCATCGCCTCGATCCGGTCCAGCCCGTAGGACCAATAGCTGGCCCCGCCCAGAAGCCTGAGCACGATCAGGCGCGCCTTTGAAGCGGTCTTTTCGGCATAGAGATCGACCGAATAGTTGTGCTGCAATTGCAGATAATTGGCGAGCCGGAGAGTGGGGCCACCGCGCCGGTCGAGAGCCTGCGCCAGAAGTGCGATTTCGCTGTCGGCGGCCGTCAGCACCAGGAGATCGGCGGGAGTCTGGTTTAGGTCGATTGGCTCAGCGCCACCATCAATTACACCCGACGCTGTGGCAAGAAGATGCATCAGCCCCGGAGCAAGGCTTCGATCCGGGCCTGGTCCACGGCTTTTCCGGCGATGACAACAAGTTCGGTAACCCGCTGCTCGTCCGCCTTCCACATCCGGTCGAAGTAGGAATCGAGGCGCGGGCCCACCGCCTGCACCAGGAGCCGCGACGGCGAACCTGCAATAGCGGCAAAACCTTTGAGGCGCAGCACCTCTCGGCCAGAAAGCACTTGGGCGATTCGGGAGAGCAGGGGTTCTCGTTCAACTTCGCCGAGGCTCACGCTGAAGCTGATGAAATCGTCATGGTCGTGCTGGGTCTCGCCTTCCATCTCGTGACGCGACAGGCGATTATGCATGTCGTTCTCGGCGGCGGCCCTGGAGCCGATCAACGTTGTTACTTCGACTGTGCCTTTACCCGACGCAATGATGGTGGTGCCGGGCCTCACTTGCGTTCCCAACTTTGTCTTCATTGTCTCGATTTGGTCCGGCGCGAGCAGATCTGACTTGCTGAGGATAACCATGTCGGCGCAGTTGAGCTGGTCCTCGAACAGTTCCTTGATCGGATTTTCGTGATCGACGCTGGGGTCGGCGGCCCGCTGGGCCGCGACCGCCGCTTCGTCATCCGCAAAGCGTCCTTCCGAAAGTGCCATGGCATCGACGACGGTCACGACCGCATCGACGGTGAGGCGCGATTTCACTTCCGGCCAGTTGAAGGCGCGGATCAGAGGCTGCGGCAGTGCCAACCCGGATGTCTCGATAACGATGTGCTCAGGCGGTCGTGCGCGATCGAGCAGCTTCTTCATGGCCGGAAGAAAATCATCCGCCACCGTGCAGCAGATGCAGCCATTGGCGAGTTCGATCACATCGTCGTCGGGACATGAGGCATCGCCGCATCCCTTGAGGATTTCGGCATCGACACCGACTTCGCCAAATTCGTTGATGAGGAGCGCGATCCGCCGTCCGTTTGCATTTGCCATCAGGTTGCGGATTAGCGTCGTCTTGCCCGCGCCGAGGAATCCAGTGATGACCGTGGTGGGAATTTTTTGCACGCTCATGTGATGTACAGACCCTTGCTGGATCGTTGCATCGCAAGGCCGAGGAACACGCCGATCAGACACCAGAAAACCGCCGCAGCGGCGATAACATTGGAAGCGTAGGCTGCGGCAAGCCCGGCGGGCACCGCGCTTTCATGATCGAGAGGCCCGGGTGCGCCAAGCACATGCGGCAATGCGATAAAGATCACGGCGAGGCCCTTGACCCAGGGTTCCGGCCGGACCGCCAAAAGATAAATTCCAATTGCGCTGGCGACAATGGTTCCCGCCCACCAGACCTGGCGCGCCATGAGATCGCCCACCGGCATGCCGGGCAATTCGGGTGCCAGTCCCGCCGCCGGGGCCAACGTCGCCGCGAGAAAGCCGCAGAGGCCCCAGATCATGCCGTTGCGCGGTGTCACCGGAATGCCTGTTAGAAGCGAGACGCCCGCCAGTATCACCGCGAAAGCGGCACCAGTCAGGGCTGTCGCCACCGTGGTTGACAATGTCCGTTCCCAGCCGTCGGCCGGGCGCCATTCGCCGGCCTCCGCAGCGTGTTCAAGTGCCTCAGCCTGGAGGATCATGGGCGTGATCCGCAAATGCTGGATGGCGCCCATAAATAATCCGGCCACGATCCCCGCTAGGAGCGCGGCGAGCAGAACCCGCCCGATCATAAGTTGCGGTGTCCGCTCAGTGGCAGGGAAAACCGAGGCCGTGGCGCGTGTCATGCGCCGCGTTATGTGCCATCGCCATGGGCGACAGCGCCACCGTATAGAGCAGGGCGGATCCCATCAGGATGGCCAGAACCCCCGCGACGGCGCGCTGCGAAATAGAAAGCGTAACAGGACTAGTTCGTGCGGTCATGGACACCCTCCGTGCGACCAACTTTTTCAAGGGACCGGATGGTCCCTCCTCGATTCGCGGCAGGTCTCCTGACTTGCGGCTGATTGCGGTTACACGCGGCCTTCCCGGTTGCCCAGTGGCCATGCTTGCGTGAAACCTCGCCGCTCACAGTTGCGGGGGCAGTCACGGTTTTGGCCCCGATTGGGTGATCCGCACCGTGTTCCCTGTTGGGCCCCTTGCCGGCTGGCATCGGGGCACCGCGAGTCTCCATTCTGGCAGGAACTGTATCGCGCCGTCAATCCAAACCGGCGCGGCTTAGCCCGTCAGCGACGAGCAACAGTCTTTTAACCCTATCTCGCCATCATCGTCCCATGAGCGTTCGTCACACCGTCCTGGCGTCTGTAAGTACCGTGTTCCTTGCCGCAAGCGCGGCTGTGTCCGGACCTTCGGCCGCCACGCTTAATCCCAGCGCCGTTTGGGTAAAAGAGGCCTATCAGTCTCTGTCGTCCGGTAATCCTGACGCCGCCGTCGTGGCGTATGGAAGAGCCATCGAATCTCGCCAGCTGCCTCCGGAGGCTCTGGCCAACGCATTGATCAATCGAGGTCTGGCCTACCAGCATCTGGACGAGCACGAAGCGGCTGTCGACGATTACACCGCCGCGCTACGTCTCGACGCAATGTCCGCATCACTCCGGGCGACCACCCTTTATAATCGTGGCCTCTCTCAGCAGAAACTGAACCAGCCGGCGCTGGCGATCGAGGATTTTACCAGTGCTTTGTTTCTCGACAGCACGTTTGCCCACGCTTATCTGAGCCGCGCCAACATCCTGCGCGATAGCGGACAATATCTGTTCGCACTCTCGGATTATGAGAAGGCCGTGCGCTTCCACCATCCGGACACGGCTCGCGTATTTTTCGGCGAAGCTTTGACCTATGCGGCACTGAAACGCCCAGCTGAATCGCGGAAAGCGCTTGACCGGGCGCTCGCCGCCAATCCCGCTTTCGCCCCGGCGCTCAAACATCTGGCGGGCCTTGACGGCAAAATTCCTGAATCGCCCCCGGCTTCGGATCCCATTATAACGGCTTCCTTGACCGGCAATCTCGCGGCGACAAGGCCGAGCTTGCCTGAGCCCGTTGCTCCTGCGGCCGTATTTTCGACCGGCGATGAAATGCCAAAGGTCGTCCTCGCCTCGATTGCAACCAAGCGGAAGCTCTTTGTTGATCGAGTACCCCAGGAAGACGCGAGTGAATCGCCCCGGCCCCTTGCAGTGGCCATCAAGGCCACCGAGGAGGAAGAAAAGATTGTTGCTATCGAGGCGGTGCCCGATGAGCCGAATGCCGATGTAACGCCGGAACCAACGCCGGTTGAAACCGCCGAAGCCAGCGATCCGCCACTCGCTACCGGCTGGACGGTGCAGATCGCGTCCGCCAGCAGCGAAGATGGGGCTTGGTCAACCTGGAAAAAACTGCAAAACCGTTACAAGGCGTTGGCAAAAGAAAAACCGGTCGTCGTCAAGGCCGACCTCGGTAACAAGGGGATCTATTACCGGGTGCGCCTGACGGGATTTGACGATCAGGACGCCGCAAAGTCACATTGCTCGAGCCTGAAGCGGAAAGGCGTGAGCTGCTACATCAGCAAGGCGTGATTGACGACCTTGGTTAATATGTAACTAATTTTTGCGCAATTCCTTATCAGGCACTTAACACTCGATTATTACTCTGCGTGATGTTCAGGAGGCATCACATGGCGCGCGGGGATCCAGAGGCAATGACGCCATGGGAATGTCTTAACAAACGGTTGAGCGAGGCCAGGTCCGAAGAGCAAGTGACATATGATCTGGCGGCCGCCAACCTGGTCGCCAGAACCTCCCTGGCCGAAGAAATCATCGCTCGCATTCACGCGCAGCCGCCGGATTTTTTCGAGAATCTGGTGATCGACGTATTGTTGGCAATGGGTTACGGCGGCTATCGGCCCGCCCTTGCCCGCCACCTTGGCCGAACCGGAGATGGTGGTGTAGACGGCTTTATTTCTCAAGACGAACTTGGCCTCGACGTAATTTACCTCCAGGCAAAACGGCTTCGCCCGGGTCTTGCGGTACCAATTTCCGAAGTTCGAGATTTCGCCGGAACGTTGGATGCGCATCAGGCCGGGAAGGGGATATTTGTCACCACCAGCCACTTTTCCGATGCTGCAGTTGATTTCGTCCGTCGGGTCTCACGCCGCGTTGTGCTTGTCGACGGCTATCGTTTTTCCGGCATTATGATCCAGCACAACATCGGTGTGTGGGTGAAGGAATCTTACGAAGTCAAGCGGATCGACACCAATTACTTCTCCACGGCCGCTGCGGCAAAGCGGAAATTCGATTTAATTTCGGCTTCGATCCAGCCGCGAAAATAGATCTATTCCGATCCAAGGTCGCTCCAATCCCCAATAGGCAAGGGGCTTGCCAGCCTTGCCGTTACACAGGATCTAACCCCCAACGGCGGTTCGTGTTATTCCTTGAGCAAAAAAGTAATCTTCATGTTGATGCGCCACTCCGCCACCTTGCCGTTTTTGACCACGCATTTGATGTCCTGCACCCACGCTCCTTCCACCTGATCGAGCGTGGCATCGGCTCGCCGGATACCGTTCTCCACGGCATCCTCGATGCTTTTGGGCGACGAGGCGATAAGTTCGATGACCTTGGCCACGGCGTTGGACATGACGGCGCTCCTTTTATGAGAACTTGGGGGAAACTCCTCCCGAGGGGTTCACCTTGCGGACAGGCAAGCATAGGATGGCGTCCGTCAACAGAGCAAGTCCATGCCGCTTCATCTCGTCAAACTGTGTGTCGGCGTAACTGCGATGGATGAACTCGAACAATGGATCATCGATTGCCGCGATGGCCAAGAAACCCTCGACCATACCACCCGCATGTTTCCACGCCGGCAAGAAGAATTGCGCGGTGGTTCACTTTATTGGGTGATCCGCGGACTCATCCTCTGCCGCCAGCCAATTTCCGCTTTCACTCCGGTGCGTGGAAAAGACGGGATTGAGCGCTGTCGCATTGATTTCAAGCCGGCGATCATTCCGGTGCGGCCGGTTCCCAGAAGGCCGTTCCAGGGTTGGCGTTACCTAGAGCCAACCGATGCGCCTCCCGATTTGAGCTCTGGCGCCTCTTCAAAGGGCCTCACCGATAAAATGCGCCGCGAACTTGCCGATCTCGGACTGCTGTAGGACTCATACCGCAATATTGTCGATAAGCCGCGTCGTGCCGAGCCATGCGGCGGCGAGCAGCCTGAGCGGCTCATTCCGGCTCTGTGGAACCGCAAGGGTGCCGGCGTTGCGCGCCGTTACGTAATCGACCTTGAAGCCCAACGTCGTGAGCGAACGCGCCGCCGCCCGCGTCGCCTTCTGCGCATCCGATCCGCCTCGTATTTTTTCCCTCGCCTGGTTCAGCGCCCGGTAAATCGCCACGGCCTGTTCCCGGTTGGAACGAGTGAGATAGATATTGCGCGACGATAGTGCGAGTCCGTCGGATTCTCGAATGGTGGGAACGCCCATAACCTTGACCTTAATGCCGAGATCGCTTGCCAGCCGGGTGACCACTTTAAGCTGCTGGTAATCCTTCTCGCCAAACATCGCGTAGTCTGCGCCTGTCTGGATAAACAATTTGGTGACGACCGTCGCCACCCCTCCAAAGAAACCGGGACGGAACCTGTCCTCCAGTCCAACCTTGGCTGGGCCAGCTACGATGACACTGGTGGCGAAATCAGGCCCATAGATCTCCTCAAGGGGCGGCGCGAAAACGAGATGCGCGCCGGCGTCTGCCAGCTTCTGCAAATCTCCGGCCTCGTCGCGAGGATATCGGCTGAGATCTTCGCTTGGTCCAAATTGCCGGGGATTGACGAAGATGGTAACCACCACACGATCGGCGCACTTCAACCCCTCGCGCACCAGGTGCAGGTGCCCTTCATGCAGCGCCCCCATGGTCGGCACCACCGCATAGGTGAGATTGTCGATCCGCCAGGCTTGCGTTTCGCGGGAAAGCTCTGCGGCGTCACGGACGATCCTGGGATTGCTCGGCGTCATGGTAGGAGGCATGAATAAACTGTGGCAGACTGACCGCCTACCGAAATCTCGAACCCTCGGATTATGAATGCCGGCAGACCGTTCCGCCATTGCAGCCAACCTATTTGCCGACGAGACGTTTACCGTCCGCCACCTGGCCGAACGCGCCACCCTGTTACCGCCCGAACAGGGCAATATCGAAGCTCTTGCCCGTCAACTTGTTTCCGCAGTGAGGGCAGGGCGCCGCACCCAGGGCGGCATTGACGCTTTCATGCAGGAATATTCGCTGTCGTCGGAAGAGGGCGTCGTGTTGATGTGTTTGGCGGAGGCGCTGCTCCGTATCCCGGATGCCGAAACGGCAGACCGGCTGATTGTCGACAAGTTGGGCGGACGCGACTGGGAGGGTCATCTTGGACAGTCCGAATCGCTTTTCGTCAATGCCTCAGCCTGGGGCCTGATGCTCACCGGAAGGTTCGTCGATCTGGGCAAAGGGAGAAGAGCCGATGTCGGCTCATACCTCAAGCGCCTCATTTCGCGCTCTGGCGAGCCTATCGTGCGCAACGCCATGAAGCAGGCAATGCGCATCATGGGACGGCAATTCGTCCTTGGACGGACGATCGAGGAGGCGCTCACACTGTCGAAGCCGCAGGAGGCAGACGGCTATCGCTACTCCTACGACATGCTGGGCGAGGCTGCCTACACCGCGGACGACGCTGCGCGCTATTTGCAATCCTATCGCCACGCCCTGCAAACCTTGGGCGAATCGGGGAAGGAGGGTGACATTTTCAGCCGACCTTCGATCTCCGTCAAACTCTCCGCGCTCCATCCGCGTTACGACGAGAAGCAGGAAGCGCGTGTCATGCGAGAACTTCTACCGAAGATCGCCGGACTTTGCGCGATGGCGCAAGACCTCAATGCCGGTTTGACCATTGATGCGGAGGAGGTGAACCGTCTCGATCTGTCGCTTGAGATTTTTGCAAGACTTGCGGGCGAGTCCCGGCTCAAGAACTGGAACGGCCTCGGCCTCGCCGTCCAGGCCTACAGCAAGCGTGCGACGCCTGTACTCGAATGGCTGGCCGCCTTGGCCCAGGAAACCGGCCGCCGCCTTCCGGTGCGCCTGGTCAAGGGGGCCTATTGGGACAGCGAAATCAAGCGCTCGCAGGAGGCGGGGTTTCCCGCCTATCCGCTGTTCACACGCAAGGTTTCGACCGATGTGAGCTATCTCGCCTGCGCGCGCTTCATGTTGGCCAGGCGTGACGTATTCTATCCGCAATTCGCCACTCACAACGCCCACAGCGTGGCTGCGGTGTCGGTAATGGCCGGCGACAACCGCGACTTTGAATTCCAGCGCCTGCACGGCATGGGTCAGGCACTGTATGCGCAGATCGTCGCCACCCAACCCTGCCGCATCTACGCGCCCGTCGGCAGCCACGAGGAACTGCTCGCCTATCTGGTGCGCCG
>JANLYR010000359.1:0-2957 GCA_031365765.1 Hyphomicrobiales bacterium
CCCCCGCCTGCCCTCCATGGCCAGCCTCGTGCTGGCCACCCATGAGCTGGTCGTGTAGCCTCGCTGAAGCAGTGGTCCGACCTTGCCCGGAGATGACGCCATGATAGCCGACGAGAGCCATCCGACGACCGTGCGGATCGGCGATGGCACTGCGCCGCCTTCTCATGCGACCCCGACGCACGCCCATGGCTTGCCGAACGGCATGGGCCATAACATCACCCCGGCCTTCACGCGCGAGCAGGAACTGCACGCCTACCAGGAGATGCTGCTGATCCGGCGCTTCGAGGATAAAGCCGGCCAGCTCTACGGCATGGGCTTCATCGGCGGGTTCTGTCACCTCTATATCGGCCAGGAAGCCGTCGTGGTCGGCATGCAGATGGCGTTGAAACCGGGCGACCAAGTCATCACGGGCTACCGCGATCACGGCCACATGCTGGCCTGCGGCATGGAAGCCAAAGGCGTGATGGCCGAGCTTACCGGCCGGCGCGACGGCTATTCGCGCGGCAAGGGCGGCTCGATGCACATGTTCTCGGTCGAGAAGGGCTTTTTCGGCGGTCACGGCATCGTCGCCGGGCAGGTGCCGCTGGGGACCGGGCTCGCCTTCGCCAACCGTTATCGCGGCAACGACAACGTCAGCCTCACCTATTTCGGCGACGGCGCCGCCAACCAGGGCCAGGTCTATGAGAGCTTCAACATGGCCAAGCTTTGGAGCCTGCCGGTCATCTACGTGATTGAGAACAACAAATACGCCATGGGCACCAGTGTGGCGCGCGGCTCCTCGACCACGCACCTCTACCAGCGCGGCCGCTCGTTCGATATTCCGGGCGAGGATGTGAATGGCATGGACGTGCGCGCCGTGAAGGCCGCTGCCGACCGGGCAGTGCAGCGCGCGCGCGAAGGCAAAGGGCCGTACATTCTCGAGATGCAGACCTATCGGTATCGTGGGCACTCGATGTCCGACCCGGCCAAATACCGCACGCGCGAGGAAGTGGACAAAATGCGCAACGAGCACGATCCGATCGAGCAGGTGGGACGCCGGCTGACGGAGCGCGGCTGGGCCAGCGAAGAAGATCTCAAGAAGATCGACGCCGAGACCCGGCTGGTGGTGAACGCTTCGGCCGATTTCGCGCAAACCAACCCCGAGCCCGATGCGAGCGAGCTGTTTACGGATATTACGGTGGCGGCGTAAGCGGCGCGGCCGGTCGACCTGCTGCCCGAAACCGCCAATGACTGATCCTCCCCTGACTTCCGAAAGCTCGTAAACATGCCAACCGAAATTCTGATGCCCGCCCTGTCGCCGACCATGGAGGAGGGCAAACTCGCCAAGTGGCTGGTCGCCGAGGGCAAGATGATCAAGCCCGGCGATGTCATCGCCGAGATCGAGACCGACAAGGCGACCATGGAGGTCGAGGCGGTCGATGAGGGCGTGCTGGGGCAAATCTTAGTCCCGGCGGGTACGGAGGGTGTGAAGGTGAACACGCCGATTGCCGTCATCCTGGTCAATGGCGAGGGGGCGGCGCCGGCGGCCAAAGCGAGTTCGCCAGTCAGCGCCCCGGCGGCCTCCGCGCCGCTGGCGGCAGCCGTAGCGATGCCTGCGGTGGCTGCTCGCGACGCCGAACTGCCGGCTGGCACGGCGATGAAAATGACCACAGTGCGCGAAGCGCTGCGCGACGCCATGGCCGAAGAGATGCGGCGCGATCCCGACGTGTTCCTGATGGGCGAGGAAGTGGCGCAATACCAGGGCGCTTACAAGATCAGTCAGGGCCTGCTGGACGAATTCGGCGCCAAGCGCGTCATCGATACGCCGATTACGGAGTATGGTTTCGCCGGCGTCGGGACGGGCGCGGCCATGGCGGGGCTGAAACCCATCGTCGAGTTCATGACCTGGAATTTTGCGATGCAGGCCATCGATCACATTATCAACTCGGCGGGTAAGACGCTCTACATGTCCGGCGGCCAGATGCGCTGCCCGATCGTATTTCGAGGTCCGAACGGCGCGGCTTCGCGCGTGGCCGCTCAGCACAGCCAGGACTATTCCTCCTGGTACGCCCATGTTCCGGGCCTGAAGGTGGTCGCCCCCTGGTCAGCGGCCGACGCCAAGGGTCTGCTGAAGTCGGCCATCCGCGATCCCAATCCCGTCGTGTTCCTGGAGCAGGAAATCCTCTACGGCCAGAGTTTTGAGGTGCCAGATGTCCAGGACTGGCTGGTGCCCATCGGCAAAGCCAAGATCGTCCGCCCCGGCCGCGATGTTACCATCGTGTCGTTCTCGCGCGCTATGAACTACGCCATGGCGGCTGCGGACGAACTGGCCAAGTCCGGGATCGAGGCCGAGGTGATCGATCTCAGGACGCTTCGTCCGCTCGATATGGCGACCGTGATCGAGAGCGTGAAGCGCACCAGCCGCATCGTCACCGTCGATGAGAGCTATCCTGTGTGCTCGATCGGCTCGGAGATCTGCGCGCGGGTCGCGATGGAGGCGTTCGACTATCTCGACGCGCCGCCCGCCAAAGTATCGGGTGAGGACGTGCCGATGCCCTATGCTGCGAACTTGGAGAAGCTGGCGCTGCCGAACACGGCCAAGGTGGTCGAGGCTGCGCGCAGAGTGTGCAATAGGTAGTCGAGGTGGCGGGGGCGGTATGCAAAAGGACATTCGCACAATGGGCGAGCCCGCGCGCAAAGAAGCGACTTATGCCGATTTGGAAGCGACGCCGGAGCATTTAATCGCCGAGATTTTGGGCGGGGAATTGTTCGTTCAGCCAAAAGCGGTACCAAAGCACAATGCTGCGGCTTTCGGGGTCGCAATGGCCATAGGACCAAAATTCCAAACGGGCGGAGACGGCCGAGACGATTGGGTCTTCTTTAGCGAGCAAGAATACCATTTTGGTCGAGATGTCGTCGTGCCGGACGTGTCCGGATATCGAGCGCCCAACGTGCCGGAGGAAACGGACAACGTCTGG